>NZ_DASVWK010000944.1:0-2976 GCF_036389735.1 Archangium sp.
GACTACGCGAGCACCAAGGGCGCCATCGTCACCTTCACCAAGGGACTGGCGCAGGAGCTCATCGAGCGGGGCATCCGCGTCAACTGCGTCGCCCCGGGCCCGGTGTGGACGCCGCTGATTCCCCAGTCCTTCGACGCGGAGAAGGTGAAGAACTTCGGCAAGAGTTCGCCCATGGGCAGGCCAGCGCAGCCCGTGGAACTGGCGCCCTCGTTCGTGTTCCTCGCCTCGGACGAGTCGCGGTTCGTCAATGGGGAGATCCTCGGCGTCACCGGCGGTCAGGTCCTCGCCTGAGAGGGCGCTCCAGATGAGAGAGGGCAGCCCGGGCGACTCCCCCTCCCACCGGACCCGCCGAGCGTTCAACGCTCCGTGTCGGGAGCCCGCCGTGCGCGGCGCACCATCAACGAGGCCAGGGTCACCAGCCCGAGCATGCCCACCAGACCGCCGCCCCCCGTGCTGCCGCAGCCCCACCCGAGCGGGGAAATATTCCCGGTCCCCGCGTCGGGTGGCGACCACGGGAGCCCTGTCGACCTGGCCTCGTCGGAGGGACGGCCCACGCCATTGAAGGCACGCACCGTGACGTAATAGGTCAGCCCCGCCTGGGGCTGGAAGCTGGCGGAGCTCTCCGTCGAGGTCTTCACGGACGTGAAGGGTTGCACGTTGTCGCGCTGCCCCGAGTGACCAATGGCCCACTCGTAGCGGCTGATGCCCGTCTCCGGATCCGTGAAGTTCCTCGAGGGGTCCGCGAATCTCCAGGTGGCGAAGACACCCGTGTCGGAGAGCGAGGCCACCACCTGACCCGTACTCGGGGCGGAGGGGTCTACCTCCAAGCGGAAGATGATGCCGTCCAGGTTGCCGTTGTGCGAGGGGTCGTGACGGACGGTGCCTTGGAGCACATCGGGCGCGTCGGAGGTTCCGACGAGCGTGAGCCGCCCCTGGGGACCGGCGACCATTGCCCGCACCCATTCCTCGGCGTTGCTGGAGTTTCCCCCCACGTAGGAGATCCAGATGGGCTGCGTCAGGGCCGCATCCACCATGGCGACGAAGCCCTCGCTGTTGCCGGTGTAGGTGGTATCGAAGGCATTCTGGTCGAGGCCCGAGCTGCTCGTCGTCCGGCCTCCGACGAAGACGTTGCCAAGCGCATCCACCGCGGCCTGGGCCACCTCCTCGGCGTTGCCGCTCCCCACTTGAATACCGCCCGTGACGCGAACGCCGTCCTCCTGCAACCGGAGCACGTAGGTGTCAAAGTCCGCCTCACCGGAGCCTGACTTGGGAAAGGCCGAGGAGTTGGTGCGCCCCACGGCGATGACTCCAGCCACTCCAGGTACCGCCAGCAGATCACGAACGTCGTCCGTGGCGTCGCTGCCCACGTGGGTGAACCAGTTGACGCTGCCCGTGCGGGTCAACTTCGCGACGAAGCCATCGTCGGCCCCTTCGTGGAAATCCTCGACGGGATTGATGCCGCTCTCGCTGAAGGGGGAGCCCACGGTTCCCGCCACGTAGAGATTCGAGTCCTTGACCAGGAGCGTGTACGTCGTGTCATCGGCGACCGTGTAGGACGGGGGGACGTCGTTCGTGTCTTCGCTCCCGATGAAGCGGGTCCACAGGACATTCGGGCTGCCATCGCGGGTGAGCTCCACCTGGGTGACGAATGCATCGAAGCCATCGCCCCGGGCGCCGACCTTCTCCGGTCCCGAGAAGGAAGACGACGGGGAGCGGCTCCTGCCTCCGACGTACACCGTGCGCTCGTCCACGGCGAGGGAGACCCCCTCATCCGTGTCATTGCCTCCCACGAAGATGAACCAGAGCAGCTCGCCGTCCGCGCTCACTCGCGCGAGGAAGGCATCCGAGTTGCCGCCTTTATAGGGATGTGCCGCCGCGGGCTCGACGAGGGCGGTGGGGGAGGTCTGGATCCCCGTACTCCCCATGAACTGCGTGAGCGTCCCCGCGACGAACACATCCCCGGTCCCATCGTCGACCCACCGCACCCGGCGCGCGAGGTCATCGCCGCTGCCACCGAACACGCGCACCCAGGCCAGGGAGCCGTCCTGGTTGAACCTGGCGACGACGGCATCCCTGCCCGAGTCGGACCTGGGTAGGCCCTCATCGGCCGGAAAGCCGCTCGTCGAGCCCGTCTGTCCCACCACGATGACCTCGTCGTTGGCGTTGGTGACGGCGTCTCGCAGCTCGTCGACCTGACCGCCTCCCAGGTACGAACTCCAGGTGACGGAGGGTTTCCAGGCCTGCCCCCATACCGGGGCCGGCAGCAGGGCGAGAGCTAGCGGAACCAGGGCGGCGACCAGGGTGGCGCTACGAAGCAGACGAGCGGACACGACGATTTTCCCCTTCACGGAGCGAGCGACACGAGGCCAAGTCCCCTGGGCGGCAGGCGCCTGGAACCAGAGATGGTGTCAGAGATGATGTCCAGGGAGGGTGTCAAAGGACTCGTTCCGATACCTCGCGTCCTACAAATCGTCTGACACCCTTTCTGGACCGAGAGACTGGCGGCATGGATGACGCCCAGAGTGGCCAGGAAGAGCGAGAGCACCCGCTTGGCGTGGAGGTCTTCCGCGAAAAGGCCGGAGAGGAATTCATGGACCTGCTGCTCGTTGATTGCTGGAGTACCCACTTCTTCAGTAACGTCCATGACCCTACTGCTCCAACCAAGCAGCCAGCCAACCCCTTCCTGGCCTGCTTTTCTATATGAGGGGATGCCTCAGGTGTCGAGCTTCAAGGGGCTGCGCGCCCGCCGATCTCCGGGAAACGCTCGTAGGCCCGCTTAAGCGCGTCCAGGTGGGCGGGGTCGTCCAGGTCGAGCGGCGCATCCGTGAGCTGCACAACCCACCCGCCCGTCGCGGTACGCCGTGAGCGCGAGAGCAGTTCCGCATCGCGGGTGGGTTCTGGAAAGCCGATGGCCCGTGCGGCAGCATCCGACCAGTAGTTCAGCCATCCGAGGTAATAGGGAATCTCGGGCGAGCG
>NZ_DASVWK010000945.1:0-8707 GCF_036389735.1 Archangium sp.
GCCGCCCTCGTCGCTCGGGCAGTGAGGAGCGCGGGCGCTCGCCGGCCGCGCTTGTAGACGTCTACAAGCGCGGCCGGCGAGCGCCCGCGCTCCTCACTGCCCGAGCGACGAGGGCGGCGGCTTCGCGCTGAAGGCGGGCGAGTAGCACTTTCCCTGGTGCTCGTAGAGCACGTCCGGGCACGGGGCCTTGAGCTCGTGAGGCAACCAGCAGGCACCGACCAACTCGACCTCGGCGTAGCGAGTGCAGGGAGGGCGCTTCTGCCCCTTGAAGGGCTCGCGCGGCAGCGGACGGGCGAGGACGGATTGCCCCGCGTCCGCGGTGTCCACGAGCCCGCCATGGGTGGGTGTGTCCGGATTTTCGCCCGCCGTGAGCTCCTCATGGCTGATGAACGCGGGCGGGGCGCTCGCGGGTTGGGGCAGGGGGGCCAGACGCACCAGCGCGAGGAACAGGGCGCACACCGTGGCGGCACTCGCCACGCCCCATCCCAGACGACACCGGAGGCGGGGCTCGGGGGGGGCGGACACGGCGTGGGCCATGCGCCGCGCTTCCTCGAGCACACCTTCCAACGTGGGCAGCAGCGACTCCGCCGACTGCCTGTCCTGGGCCCTGGCCCAGTCGGTGTGCTCCACTTCCAGGGCCGAGTAGCCCCGTGAAGCCCAGGAGCCGAGGAACACCCGCCAGTCCTTGCGCGCTGCCGCCCTCTCCTCGGGGGCGTGCTTGCGCACCAGGGCCGTGGCTCCGCTCGTCTCGTTCGTGGCCAGATAGAGCCCCTCCTGGCTGTCATGGGACTGCTGCACCTGCTCCTGAATCACGTACGGCCCCAACCGCTCCGGTTCCTCACAGCTCGCCTCGGACTTCTTCTCCTCGTCCATGCGTGCTCCTCCCTGGCCTCCCCTCATGCTGGTGGCCGGAGCTGGTGTTCGCATGGACCGCACCCGACTTCCAGGAGGTACCCGGTTCGTCAGGTGAGGGCCTACTCCCGGGGAAGGTGTCGAAGGATTCGTTCCGACACCTCGTCTCCTACGAATTGTCTGACACCCTTCCCTGTTCAGGGCTGGAGGGGCGCGCGCACCTCGACGATGACTGGCGCCGTCGACGTGGCCGCATTGAGCCGCTGGCACGCCATGCCGGTGAAGCGCACCCCCTCGCTCGTCAGGCTCCACGTCTCCGGGCCCGGCTCCATCACCGTCCCGTCCACGGAGACCTGGAGCGACTCCCGCGGAGGGGAGCCGCCCGAGTCCTCGAGCTGGACGAGGCAGGAGTCCTTCGCCAGCTTCCCGCCAATCAACTGAAGCGCCGAGGTGAGCTCGGCGCCGCTGTTGGCCGCATAGAATCGGCGCCTGCAGAGGTGCGAGGCGACGTCACACGTGTCACCCACGCCGCAGTCCGAATCCTGTTGGCACTGGCGCTCGAAGCCACCCGCGGAGGCGATGTTATTGAACACGACTTGTGCCTGGAAGGCCGCGGCTTCCGCACCAAAGCCCACCACGATGGTGCGAATGCCCTGGCTCCTCAGTGCCTGGACGGCGCTGACCGAGGTTGCGTCGTCCAGGCAGCCCAGGGTGTCGTACGGGGCGTATTTACAGAACTCGGGGTTGTCCAGCGTGCAGTAGCACCGGGTGCTCGGATAGGCATTCGGATTGTCGGGGTTGCAGTTGGGCAGACCATCCGTCAGCAGCAGCACGAAGTCGTCGCGCTCGGCCGTCTGCAGGCCTGGGATGGAGCTCAAGAAACGGAGGCCCGGGCCCGTGGGGGTCCCCCCCTGGGGCATGTTGTGCCCGTTGTTGGGGATGCTCTGGATGGCGGCGTTCACCTCCGAGGCCTTGGCCACCAGCGTCGCGTCATCCTCCGTGGTGGGCAACCCGACGCGAAGGCTGGTACTGGGGCCGCAGGAGTCAGTCACGGCACTCGGGTAGGTGACGAGCCCCAGGCGTGCCCGCGTGGCGTTCTGGGAGAGGAAGGTGTTCATCGCCGCCTGCACCGCGTACCAGCGCGTGGGGCAACGGGACGTATCGCAGGGCGTGGTCACACCACACACCTCACCGTTGTCGAGCCTGCAGGCCGGGAGTGATGGATTGATCGGAAACGTCATGGAGCCGGACGTGTCCACCATCAACATCAAGTCCGGCTTGCGGTTCATCACCTCCACCCGCGCGAGCACCGTCATGTTCGCGTCCGGAGTCTTTTCCGGCGGAACCAGCAGACAGCCGGTGGAGAGCCCTCCTCCAACGAGGAGACACAATGCCAGCGCACGGACGAGACGAGACACGGTCGTTCCATTCATGCGTGCGAGCATAGGGTTGACCCGCCCTCCCGTTCCAATGGGTGGAACGGACTCATGTTCCCTCCACGCGCTACGGCGAGAGGAACCGCCGCACCGCCGCGGCGTACTTCCCGGGCTCCTCCATGTCCGGGAAGTGCGCGCTCCGCTCGAAGAGGACGAGCCGCGCGTGCGGCATCACCCGTGCCAGGTCCCTGGCCGGATCCACTCCGACGTTCCGGTCCTGGAGGCCCACCAGCACCAGGGCCGGGACATCGAGCCCCCGGACCCGCAGGGCGAGCGGCTCGGGGTTGCGCTGAGCGACGAGCGCCCGGGCCATGTCCCCCGTGTTGACCAGCCCGCTCTGCTTCCACATCTCCCGGTTGCGCCGGGCCGCCTCCGGATCCTCGAACAAGAACCTGTCGACGGTGGCGGAGTCGGCCCGTGACCACACCTTCGCGAGCCGCTCCTGCGCGCTCAACGGCTCCCGGAGGATGGAGCGGATGTCCTGATTCAGCGCGCCCGTGCTGACCGACTCGAAGCCGTAGAGCTGGATGAGATCCTGCCGCTCGGGAGGACCCATCGGCGGAGCCTGGAGGATCAGCCGCTCCACCGCTTCCCGGTGGGCCAGCGCGTACTCCAGCGCCAGCTCGGAGCCAAAGGAGAAGCCCAGCAGCGAGATGCGCGCCACCCCGAGCTCCTGGCGGAGGGCGTCCAGGTCCGCCACCAGCAGGGGGATGGAGTAATCCTCCTTCGAGGCCGGGGCCATCGAGCGTCCGCTCCCCCGCTGCTCGTAATAGACGACCGTGGTGAACTTCTCGAGCTCGGGGCCGATGGTGCGCTCGAAGTTGTAGACGTGGCCGCCCGGCCCTCCATGAACGATGACGAGAGGGGTGGTGCGCCGCTCCGCGCCCGCGACGCGGTACCAGTGGCGGATGCCATTGAGGGAGGCATGGGCCTCGCCCTCCCTCAAGCGGGGGACCTCCGCCGTGACGGGCCGGGAGTGGCCGCACCCGGTCTGCAATCCCAGACAGACAATCCAGAGCGTCAAGGTTCCACGGAAGAAACGAAGCACGGAGGTATTCATGCGCGGCCCAGGGTGTCAGACGGCGCGTCAGAGGCAAGGACCCCGAAGGCTGGAAAGAAAAATCCAGGTGTGCTTCAATGGCGGTCTAATCTGGTTTTCCTGGGGGTTTGGATGAGCGCTGCTCGAAGCGGGAAGATGTCGCTGGTCATGTGGGTGTGTGGCCTGCTGCTGTGGCCGGGGCTTGCCTCGGCGTGGCAGACCCACGTGGCCACGGCGGCCAACACCTCTGGGAACTCGACGTACCTGGACGTGTATTACGCCAACGGCAACCCGAACCGGCTGCTGCTGGTCACCCCGGTATACAATCCAACCGGCGCGAGCGGCGTGTACAACAACCACCCGATCGGCGTCTGGTACGACGCGGCGCGGGGCCGGTGGGCCATCTTCAACCAGGACCACGCCACCATGCCGGTGGGGGCGGCGTTCTCGGTGTCGGATGGGAACGCCTCGAGCAACAACGTCGTCCACCGGGCGGCGGCGGCCAACATCTCGGGCCACATGACCTGGCTGGACAACCCATATGCCAACGGGCAGCCGAATGCCTTCGTCTACGTGACGGCCAACTGGAACCCCGGGGGAGTGGGGGGCACCTACAACAGTCACCCGGTGGGAGTCTGGTACGACGCGGTGCGGGGCCGGTGGGCCATCTTCAACCAGGACTTCGCGGCCATGCCGGAGGGGGCCTCCTTCAACGTGGTCTACCTGCAAGACTCGTTCGTCCAGACGGCGACGGCGGCCAACACCTCGAGCCACGTCACCTTCATCAACAACGCCCAGTGCAACGGCAACCAGACGTCGACCCTGTTCGTGACGGCGAACTGGAACCCGCCAGGCTCCGCGGGGGTGTACAACAATCACAACCTCGGGACCTGGTACGACACCGCGAGCGGCCGGTGGGCCATCTTCAACCAGGACTTCGGGGCCATGCCGCCGGGGGCCTCCTTCAACGTCTGGGTGCTCAACGTCCCGTGGTGAGCAGGGGGTGGCTCAGCCCGCGGTCCCGGGCTCGAAGCGCGCCAGGAAGACCTTGAACTGCAGCGAGACGAAGAGCGGACGCGGCGCCACCAGCCCGGTCTGGGCGAACATCGCGAACAGGGCGGCCTCGGACTCGATGGGCCGCATCGTCGCCAGGGCCTGGCGCCGATGCTCCAGCGCGTCCGGTGGGATGCCATACGCCCGCAACCGCCGCAGCTCCACGTTCGACAGTTCGAGGTCCTCGCCGACGCGGCAGCCCAGGACGAGGGGCGCTCCGGGCTTGAGCCGCCGGGTCACCTCGCGCAGCAGGGAGAGCCGGGCCTCCTCTCCCTCCACATGGTGGAGCACCCCCATCATCTGCGCTCCGTCGAACGGGGGCCCGGGGGGCAGGGTGTGCAGCTCTCCGACGTGCAGGTGCGTCCGGGGGAGCAGCCCCTCGGCTTCCAGGCGCTTCCGGGCGACGACGAGCATGGCGTCGGAGGGCTCCACGCCCGTGAAGCGCCAGCCCGGCACGTCGAAGCGGGTGTAGGGAACCAACTCCGCGCCCGTGCCCAATCCCACGAAGAGCAGCGATGCCGTGTCCTGGCCGTCGAGCTGAGCGGTCAGCGCGCTGACGCCGAGCTCGTACGCGGCATGGGCGCCGGCGAGGTTGACGGACACCTGGGTGTCATAGTGGGCGGCGCGGTCGGCGCCGAAGCCCGACACGAGGTGGTGGGCAGAGGGGGCGGGGTGTTCGTGGGCCATGAGGTGTCCTCCAGCGGCTCGCGCGAGGCGGGCGATATGGCCAGAGGATGAGCGCGGAGCCGAAGCCGCGGAAGTGCGGGGATTGTGGCCGGATCGGCGGGGATTTCGGTCATCCCCCATGAACCTGAGGACGGTGACCATGCCTTCACACCGAGTTCCCGAGGAGCCCAAGTGCCTGGCGCTGTCGCGGGTGGCGTTCGAGCACCACCAGCTCCCCGTCTGGGTGGAACGCTACCGCCCGGGCCAGCACACTCCGAGCCGAGGGCTCGTCACCCACGCTTTCGCCGTCATCGTGCTCATCACCCGCGGTCGGTCGAAGGTGCGGCACGCGGGACAGCAGGTCCTGAACGCGGGGGATGTGCACCTCATCCCCCCGGGAGATCCTCACGGCACGTCCCACTTCGAGGACGTGGAGGGGTGGGTGCTCGCCTTCCACCCCGAGGCCTTTCCATCCGACGAGGCCTGGGGCGGTGAGCGAGGCCTGAAGCTCGGTCCCCTCCTGCGCGTGAGGAGCGGATGCCACCCGGTGTTGAAGCCCTCGGCCGCCCAGCGCAAGCGCCTGGAAGGATGGATGAAACTCCTCGAGGAGGAGCTTCACCAGGAGGAGCGGGGCCAGCAGGAAGCCTGCGCGGCACTGCTGCGGCTCATCCTCGTGGAATTGGAACGGATCGCCACCCCTCCCCTCGTCCCCGAGCCACCGGGCTCGAGTCTGGCCCGTCAGGCACTCACCCATATCGAAGCGCACTACCTCGAGCCGCTGTCGCTCGCGAGCGTGGCCCGCGCGCTCGAGCGCTCCAGCCCCCATGTCGCGTCCGTGGTGCGCCAGGAGACGGGCCGCACGGTGGGAGAGTGGATCCTGGAGTACCGCATGGCCGAGGCGCGGCGGCGCCTGCGGGGCACGGACGAGCGGGTGGACATCATCGCCGAGCGCGTGGGGTACGCGGACGCGACCCACTTCATCCGCCAGTTCCGGCGCCTCCACGGCGTCACCCCAGCGGCCTGGAGGCGCCAGGCCACTGTCGGCGGGGAATAGGGATGAATGGGCCCGGGTCTGAAATAAAACCCGGAGAGTCAGGACGGGGCTTCCATGGCCCTGGGGGAACGCATGAACGTTGTAATTGTAGGTGCTGGAATCGGAGGGCTGACGCTCGCCGCGGCGCTGCACCGCGAGGGAATCTCGGCGCGCATCTACGAGCGCGACCTGGGCATCACCGCGCGCCAGCAGGGTTACGCCCTTTCCCTCAAGGAGAGCACTGGCCTGAAGGTCCTGCGAACCCTGGGTCTTTACGAGGACATCCGGGCGGTCGGTCGGCCCGCGATTGATTTCACGTTCCTCACCCCCGAAGGAAAGGACATCCTGCACCTGCGTGCGGACCCCTCGTCCCCCGAGTACACCCTGGGGGTGCCGAGGGACAGGCTCCGGACGCGACTGCTGGAAGCGGTGCCAGCGGAGTGGCTCACCTGGGGAGCTCGCTGCACCGGTGTGTCACGGCGGGGTTCCTCGTGGTTGGTTGAATTCGAAGACCAGGAGCCCGTAGAGGCAGGGCTTGTGGTCGCGGCGGATGGGGTGCGTTCGGCCCTCCGGAAAGTGGTGGTGGGGGATGAACTCCACTACCTCGGTCTGCAGGCCGTTGGAGGCGCCACTGGGAGCGAGGTTGAACACCCGCTCCTGGCCGCCGGTGCCTTCATGACGCTGGGGAAGGGAGCGTCCATCTTCGTGCAACGCTTCTCGGACGAGGGGAAGACCATCTGGTCTTTCTGTGCACATGCCGGGGAGAAAGCGTTGGACGCCCTGGATGGGCAGGCGCTGAAGGACTGGGCGCGCGAACGCACCCAGACATGGCACGAGCCAATCCCCACCCTGATGGCAAGCACGTCTCCCAGCAGCGTGGTCGTCCGCGGGTACTACGACCGGAATCCGCTGCGCACCCACGTGCACCCAGGTGTCGTCCTGATGGGGGATGCCGCGCACCCCATGAGCCCCTTCCAGGGCCAAGGAGCAAACATGGCCATGGTGGATGCCCTGGAACTCGCCGTGGCATTGAGGAGACTGAGCCATGGAGAGACTGGAGCCCTGGCTGAGTATGAAAGGGCGGCGGTCAAGAGGAACCGAGATGCGGTGATGCGCTCGAGAATGGCGGCCCGGTTGTTCCACTCGCGGGGAGCTGTGTCGACAACCGCTCGAAACATGGGCTTGCGCCTTGTCGACAAGTTCCTGCCCAAGCCCAAGCCGTAACGCTCGCCAAGCCGCTCCCGTTGCGGCCCGCGCCTCGCAGCAAGACAAAGGGCCGCCCCCCTATCGGGAGACGGCCCCTGGCGACTTCAGGCCCTGGAGGCCCGGGCTCCTTCCGTCGGAGCTAGAGCAGGATGATGATGATGATGCAGGGCCACAGGTAGAACGCCTGCAGCTACCGGGAGAGCCGCAGCAGGACGGCGGAGCCCGGGGCGCCGCTCACCGGGCCGGTGCCCAGGTTGACCGTGCCCTCGAGGTCGGAGACGAGCACCGCCTCGCCCGAGCGCGAGGACGTCAGGCTCCCCGCGCGCAGCACGCCGTCCGAGAAGACGCCCCGCGACCACTCGTGGCCCCCCGAGCCCCGGTAGAGCTTCGCCACGAAGAGGTGGTTGTCCGGAGTGCCGCCCGCCCGCGAGGGCAGCTTCGACCCTCCGGCGCAGTCTCCCGGCCGGTACTGGCCCACCACCACCATCCGGTCGTCCGCGTCCACCCCCACCGCCCGGGCGCTCTCCGCGAAGTGGCGCACCCACAGCTCCCCGCCACTCGTGGCATAGGCGGCGATGAAGCCGTCCCGGCCCTCCGCCGGCTGGCGCTTGCCCCGGAAGGTGAAGCTCCCCGAGTACTCGCCCACCACGAGGATGCGCGAGGACGCCACCGCCACCCCCAGCGCCGCTCCTTCCGCTCCCTCCAGGCCCCGCGACCACAGGTGGCGCACCTCGGGGTTGAAGCGGGCGATGAACGGGCTGCGCGGCAGCACCGTGCGCAAGGGGCCTCCCCCGAGGTCCACCTCGCCCTCGAAGAAGCCCACCACCGCGAGGTTGCCGGACCAGTCCAACGCGAGCCCCGTCACCGACAGCCGGCCCCACGTCGCCACCGGCTTGAGCGAGAACACCTGCCCATCCCCCACCAGTGCCCGGCCGATGAGCGCGGCGCCCAGGGGCTGGCCCGGATCCAGGAAGTTCACCGCCGCCACCAGGTGGCCCCGGCGCTCGTCCACCGCGAGGGCACTCGGGGGCAGCAGCTTCACGCCCGGCAGCTTCGTGGAGCGAGACCACAGGTGCGTGCCGTCCGGCGCGTACTTCGCCAGGAAGATGCCCGCCGGCACCGGCTCGCCCCCGAGGTCCAGCGAGGGCTCGCGGTGCTCCCCGGCGATATAGACGTTGCCCGCGACGTCCACCGTCATCGCGGACACCGTGGGCCGCGTGCCCAGGAGCGTGGGGAACCCCCTGGACCAGAGGTGCTTGCCGTCCGGCGCGTACTTCGCCACCGCGACGCCGGCGTCCCCGACCAGCGCCCCGCCCCCGAGGTCCAGGCCATTGCCCTCATACGCGAGGGAGACGAACGTGTTGCCCTTCCCGTCCACCGCCACGGAACGCCCGAAGCTCGCCCCCCCCACCGGGCGCACGT
>NZ_DASVWK010000946.1:0-16146 GCF_036389735.1 Archangium sp.
CTGGATGTCCGAGGTGATCTGACTGAGCGAGGCGAAGACGGCCTCCATGCCCTGCACGTCCACGACGCGGGTGATCTCCCCGCCCTCCTCCATGGCGGGCACCACCTCGGAGCCCGGGTTGAGGGTGAGCAGGTAGTCGCCCAGCAGGGACTCGGAGCGCTTGAAGAGGCCGGCGTCCTGGCGCAGGTTGACGTCGCGGCGGATGCGCAGCGCCACCTTGGCGCGCGTGCCCTCCAGCGTGACGCCCTCCACCTCGCCCACGGGGATGCCGGCGATCTGCACGCGGCTCTTGGCCCCCAGGCCCGAGGCGTCCGAGAAGTAGGCGTACACCTGGATGGACTCGTCCTTGTCCAGCCCGCCCTTGCGGGTGAAGAGGATGAAACCAAAGAGGAACCCTCCGGCGACGAGCACCAGCAGGCCCACACGGAAGGGAGTGACGAGCTTCTTCACCGGAAGTGACTCCTAATCATTCTTTCCGAACCAGGTCTGCATGAACACCTCCACCGCCGGGTGCCGTGAGACGCGCACCTGCTCGGGTGTCCCCTGCTCCAGGATGACGCCCTTGCTGAGGAAGGCGATCTGGTCCGCGATGTTGAAGGCCGAGGCGATGTCGTGGCTGATCACCACGCTGGTGATCCCCAGCTCGCGCTGGGCCGCGAGAATCATCTCGTCCACGTAGTCCGTCGTGATCGGATCCAACCCCGTGGTGGGCTCGTCGTAGAGGACGATCTTCGGATTCATCACGATGGCGCGGGCCAGGCCCACGCGCTTGCGCATGCCGCCGGACAGGTCCGCGGGGAACTTGTCCTCCGCCGTGCGCGGCAGGCCCATCAGATCCAACTTCGAGCGCACCAGCTCGCGGATCTCCTCCTCGGACATGTTGCGGTGCTCGCGCAGGGGGAAGGCCACGTTGTCGTAGACGCTCATCGAGTCGAAGAGCGCGGCGGCCTGGAACACCATGCCGAACTTGTGGCGCACCCGCTCCAGGTCCTCGGGACCCATGGGGACGACGTCCTCCCCGTCGATGAACACCTGGCCGTTGTCCGGCTTGAGCAGGCCGATCATGTGCTTCATCAGCACCGTCTTGCCCGAACCCGAGCCCCCGAGGATGACGCAGGTGTTGCCCGCGGGCACGGACAGGTTGATGCCCGTCAGCACCTTGTAGTCACCGAAGGATTTCTGCAGGTCGACGATCTCGATCATCGGCCTGCTCGGGTTCGTGTCGGCCATCAGTGAAGGAGCACCCCGACGAGGAAGTCGAGGATGAAGATGGAGAGCGCGCTGGAGACCATGGCCTCGGTGGTGGCCTTGCCCACGCCCTTGGAACCGCCCGAGGCGTTGTAACCCTTGAAGCAGCAGATGAGGGCCACGGCCAGTCCGAAGACGGCGCCCTTGATGAGGCCCTCGTAGACGTCCACTGGATCCAACCACTGGCGCGTGCGCGACAGGAAGGTGCCGGCCGACAGGCCCTTGACCGTAACCGAGACGAAGTAGGAGCCGAGGATGCCGGAGGTGTCGAAGAGCAGCGTGAGGATCGGCACCATGAGGAGCCCGGCGAACACCCGCGGCACCAGGAGGTACTGGATGGGGTTGACGGCCATGGTCTCCAGGGCGTCCACCTGCTCGGAGACGCGCATGGTGCCCAGCTCGGTGCACATGGCCGAGCCGGCGCGCATGGTGACCATGAGGGCGGAGAAGACGGGGGCCAGCTCGCGCGTGAGGGTGAGGGCCACGGTGGGGCCCACCAGGCTCTCCGCGTCGAACATCTCGAAGGCGCGCGAGGACTGGTGCGCGAACACCATGCCGGTGAAGAGGCCGGTGAGCAGGACGATGAAGACGCTGCCCACGCCCACGAAGTCCAACTGGAAGAAGAGGTTCTGGAGCCGGTAGGGCCGGCGCACGCCCCAGCGCACCACGTCGAAGGCGAGCGTGATCAGCCCGCCCAGGGTCGAGATCGCGTCGATGAAGCCCCGGCCCATGTTCTCGATGGACTGGGCGACGGGGTGCGGAGCCTTGGGCTGTACCGCTTGTTGTGCGTTCTCGGAGGCCACGGGTGGCCCTACTCTACGTGCCCCCATTCCCGGCACAAGCTATCGCTCGGACCCCAGGCGTCCCTCCGCCCCCCGGTACTCCAGGCGTCCAGGCTCGTTCCCTAGGGCCGCGAAAGGGGGTTTCTCCCGCCCCGCGTTGCCGTTATGTTCCGCCGCCCTTTTTCCCTCCCCTCCCTAGAGAAGCGAGAAGCACACATCCATGGCGACCAATCACAAGGTCGGCGGCGAAGTCGACGCGTTCTGTACCCGGTGCCGGCTCACGCTCGCCCACACCATCCTCGCGATGGTGGGAACGAAGATCGCTCGGGTCCGCTGCAACACCTGCAACGGAGACCACGCCTACCGATCCGCACCGGGCACGACGGACAAGCCGACGGCCTCCTCGCGAGCCAGCTCCGCGAGCGGCGGCACGAAGGCCCCCCGGGCTCGCGCCTCCGCCGAGGAGAAGGTGATCATCTCCTTCGAGGAGCAGCTGGCCGGCAAGGACATCGCCAGCGCCCCCCGCTACAGCCCCCGGGACACCTACCGGCCGGATCAGGTCATCCAGCATCCCACCTTCGGGCTGGGCCTGGTGACGGCGGTGCGCGGCAACAAGGTGGACATCACCTTCAAGTCGGAGACGAAAACGCTCGTTCATGCAACGGGTGGTGCACCGGCCGAAAAGCCCGCTTTCAGTCCGCCTAATGCGAAAGCTACGGGCCCAGCGGACAAGCCACAGCTCCAGACGACGGAAGAAGCCGCTTCCCCTCCGAGCAACCCCGCTGAGGGTTGACAGAGGCGCCGCGTAGGCTGGACGGTAAGTCCCTCCCGTATGCGCGTGTCGCTCTCACCGCTGCTGCTGTTGATGCTGGCCCTGCCCCTGGTGGTGGAGGCGGCCCCGTTTCCGGCAACGGCCTCCCCCGCCCAGCTCGTGCTGGGGCGGGACAAGGAGGTGGTGGTCCAGGTGCAGGTGCCGCGCGGGACGCCTCCGCTCCGGGCCGCGGCCTCCACGGGCAGCCTCCAGCCGCTGCCCGCCACCGCCCGGGGCGTGTACTCGTACCGCTGGGTTCCGCCGGACATCCGCTATCCGCTGCTGGCGGTGCTCGCTTTCTGGGTGGACTCGCCCGAGGGCCCGCCGGAAGTCACCACCGTGCACATCCCCCTGCTGGGCCGCACCACGTTGGACGTGGCCACGGACGTGGGCGCGGGTGCCGAGGTGGTGGTGCAGATCGCCGACATGCGCTTCGGCCCGGTGAAGACCAATCGCAAGGGCCGCGTCCAGGTACCCGTGGAGGTGCCCCCCGGAGTGCGCGAGGCGCGCGTGCTCGCCATGGCGAACGGCCAGCAGACGGTGCGCACCGCCCGGCTGGACGTGCCTCCCGAGCGGCCCCTGCTCGCGCTGCTCAGCCCCGATGTGCTCCCGCCCGACGGCGCCGGCTGGCTGCTGCTGCTGGGCGAGTCCCCTGCCCCGCTGGCGGAGCTGGAACTCCAGGCCCAGGGCGGCCTCGTGGAGGAGCGGGCGCCGGGCGTGTTCCGCGTGAAGCCCGAGGCTGGCGCGAGCGGCGTCGTGGTGAATGCCCGGTGGAAGGACGGCACGGGCGCGGCGCGCATCATGGCCCCGGTGTCGGCGCCCATCGTGGCGCACGTCGACACCCCTCGGGCACCGCTGCCCACCGTGAAGCCCGTGGTGGCCGTGGCCGCGCCCTCGCCGGTATTGAAGGAGTGGCTGGACGTGAAGCGGCTGTCGGTCCACCTGCTGGCCGGGGGCTTCTTCGCGGGCGGAGACAACCTCGGACCGCTGGCCGCGGTGGGCGTGGGCTACCGCCTGCCGCCGCTGGGCGGGCGGCTCTTCGTGGAGGGCGAGGCGGGACTGCGCCAGTCCACGAGCCAGCCCCGCGTGGAGCCCCTGGGCGAGTTGAACTCGCGGGTGGTGGCGGTGCCCGTGCTGCTGTCCGCGCGCGTCCTGGCCTACGAGCGCGGGCCCCTGACGGTGTACGGGCGCGGCGGGGCGGGCGTGATGGATTACGAGCAGCGCACCACGAGCAGCTTCTTCGAGAAGCCCCTCACCCAGCGGGGGCGCACGTTCATGGGATTCCTGGCCGCCCAGGCGGACTGGCGGCTCGGCCCGGTGAGCGCATTGTTCGAGCTCCGGGGCAGCCATGCTCCGGCACGGGCCACGCAGATCGACGCGCAGCTCGGAGGGCTGTCCGCGTCGTTGGGAGTGAGGTACGCGTTATGAGAAGGGTGCTTCCCATCCTCGTGGCGCTGGTGTTCGCGTGCGCCTGCGAGCCCGAGTCCCCCGCCGCCCCGCCGTCCCCCCGCATCCTGTCCATCTCGCCCGCGACGCAGAGCAGCCAGGAGGCGAAGACGGTCACCGTGCAGCTCGACGTGGATCCGCGCTTCCTCGTGAACTACGGCGAGCGCTCGGTGGAGCAGTTGGATCAGCCCACGCTGCGGATCGGCACGCAGGCGGTGCCGCTGGACACGTACCTGGGGTACGGCCAGTACCAGGGCATCGTGCCCCCGGGAATAGCGGTGGGCACCTACGACATCCAGGTGCTGCTGCCCGACGGACGCGAGGCTTCCCTCCCCAAGGCCTACGAGGTGAAGCCGTCGTTCAGCTACTGGATCGAATCCATCGACAACCAGATCGAGGGCCAACCCTTCACCATCACCATCCACGCCTCGGGCACGAACGCGGAGCAGTTCGAGGGCACGGTGACGGTGAGCGTCATCAAGGGACAGGGGGGCAACGCGACCCTCTTCTCCATCCAGAGCGGTCCGTTCGCCAACGGCCTGCGCCGCCAGCAGCTCTCCATCGACACCCCCGGCAGCGTCTACCTCGTCCAGGTGGATGACGCGGATCCCAACAGCTCGGCGTCCTACTCGAACGCCTTCCGGGTCGACCCCAAGAACTGAAGCACGAGATACATGAGCATCGACTCCTCCCCCCCGTTCTCCCTGCACTTCAACCTTGGCCGCATCCCGGTCGTGATCGAGCCGAGCTTCTGGCTGATCACGGCCCTGTTTGGAATGTATGGGGCGGCCCGTGACATGCGGCTGCTGTTTTCCTGGGTGGCCGTGTGCTTCGTCTCCATCCTCATCCACGAGCTGGGCCATGCGCTGATGGCCATGAGCCTGGGCAGCGGGTGGGCCAGCATCCGGCTCTACTCCATGGGGGGCCTCTGCTACAGCCAGGGGCTGAGCCGCTGGAGGGACGTGGCCGTCTCCGCCGCCGGGCCGCTCGCGGGCTTCCTGTTCGGGGGCATCATCCTCGCCGTCAACATGGTGGCGCCTCCCCAGCACTTCCTGGCCTACGCCATCTTCCGGGACCTGATGTGGGTGAACTTCGGCTGGGGCATCATCAACCTGATGCCGGTGCTCCCGCTCGATGGCGGCCACGTGCTCAAGGGCGTGCTCGGGCCCTCCCGGCAGCGCCTGACCCTGTGGGTGGGCGTCATCACCGCCGGTGGCATCGCGGCCCTGATGCTCAATGTGCGCGCCTTCTACGGCGCCTTCATGTTCGGCTGGATGGGCTACGGCTGCTACCAGGCCCTCTCGGCGACGAATGACCTCAAGCCCCTCAAGCCCGTGAAGGTGGCGGACATCGAGCCGGATGCGCTCCCGCGCGCGTGGCAGGCCCTGCGCTCCGGCAACGAGGCCGAGGCGGCCCGGCTGGGGCACCTGGCCCTGTCGGCGGCGAAGCCGGGCCCGGAGAGCAACGCGGTGAGGGATCTGCTCGCGTGGGTGGCGCTCGCCGAGGGCAATGGCCGCTCCGCCGTGTACCAGTTGGAGAAGGTGGAGCCGCCCCAGGCCGCGCGCCCCTTCAGCCTGGCGATGGCCTTCGAGGCCACGGGCCTGCCCGAGCGTGCCCTGCCCCACGCCCTGACGGCGCTGGAGAAGGAGCCCACGGAGGCGGTGGCCGGGCTGGCGGTGCGACTGCTGGTGGGCGCCAGGCGGCTGGACGAGGCGGAGCGCATCGCCCGGGAGTTCGCCTGGAAGGCGCCGGCCACGCGGGATGCGCGGCAGGCGGACGTGGCGGCGGCCCGGGGGGACTCCGGCTCGGCCGCGGCCCTCTACGCGCGGGCCTTCGAGTCCGGAGGCCGCGCGGAGGATGCGTACCAGGCCGCCCGCCACCACGCGCGCGCTGGCCGGGTGGAGCTCGCCACCGAGAGCCTCAAGCAGGCGCTCCAGGCGGGCTATGACGATCTCGAGACGCTCGGCCAGGAGCCCGCCCTGACCGAGGTCCGCTCCGTGCCGGAGATCGCCGAGCGGCTGCGCCGCGGCACCAAGAGCGTGGCCTAGAGCGCGGGCACCTGCCAGCCGGCGGGGTAGATGAGGTAGGCCGTGCCGGCGGAGGCGCGAAGCCAGAGGGGCTCGAACTCGGAGCGCAGGTAGGTGCGCTGGACCGCGGCATCGCTCGAGGCCGCGGGGTCGTTGATGATGGGGTTGCCGGCCGCGTCGAAGCCCACCAGCACGAGCAGGTGGCCGCTCGTCGAGGCGATGGACGCCCCGGTGAGCTGCCCACTGCTCCAGGCGACGCTGAGGATGGCGGGCACGCCCGCGGCGATCCACGGCTCGAGCTGGGCCAGGCTGGTGAAGCGCGTCACGTGGGCCTGGTGCCCCTTGGTGGAGGCATAGGCGGTGTTGAAGGGCCAGTTGCCGTAGCCCTTGAAGACCCAGTCGTAGACGCCGTTGAGGGCCGTGCGCACGTGCGTCTCGCAGGCACCCACGGTGGTGTCACCCGCCCAGTAGCGGAGCACCATGGCGACGGAGGTGGGGCTGCACCAGACATTGCCACCGTCCGGGTAGACCATCTGCGAGCACTCGGGCACGGCGAGCAGCGTGTTCCACCGGGCGGAGTTGCCGGGGAAGATGGCCGGGCTGCTCTCCGGCGCGGTGGACACGGTGACGGCGCTGGCGCGCACGCGCGGGACGGCGACGCCGTTGGCGCTGAAGAGCCGCACCTTGAGCTGGAAGGTGGTCGGCGAGACCTTCTTGTTGGTGATGACCAGGGTGTCGATGCCCACGTAGGCGTTGGTGTCCGACTGCGAGCCCGCCGAGTGGCGCTTCACCGTCGAGTAGTCCGCGGCCCACACGCCCAGGTTGTACCACTTGGTCCAGACCCCGGAGAGCTGCACGCGGATCTGCGTCTCCACCCAGGTGCCGGTGGGAGTCTCGGCCTCCCAGGACGCGAGGGCCTCGCGGAAGCCGAAGCCGGCCGACATCACGGGGCTGAGGGCCTCGCCGACGCGGAAGCTGCCCCCGTTGTAGAAGTTGCCGCCGTTGTAGGCGCCGGCCGCGTAGGGATCCGTACCGGCCACGGCCGTCTGGGGATCCATCTGCAGCGCGCCATCCGCCGCGAGGGCCACTCCACCGCGCTGCCACGACGAGAAGTCACCCTGGCCCGCCTGCCAGCGGACGAAGCCGCTCTGCCCGGCGAAGGCCACCGCCGGTGCCAGCGTGAGGGTGACGAGCAAGGCCACTACGGACGTCTTGAAACTCCGCATGAACGACCTCCCGACTATCGAGGGATTCTTGTCTTACAGGTCTTACTGGAAAAGACCAACGGGATTCCCACGCGCTACAATGGCCCGAGTCGAGGAGGGCCTTGTGAGCAGGGAGAGTGAAGCGTGAATCTTCGGGCACTGATGGCGCGAATGGACGTGCTGCGCATGGCGGCGCTGGTGGCCGTGGTGCTCGCGGCGGTGGTGGCCGTGACGTGGCAGTTCGTCGCGACGGCGCCCCCTCACACCGTCGTCATCGCCACGGGCTCGGCCAAGGGCGCGTACTACGCGACGGCCTGGAAATATGCCGAGCACTTCGCGGAGGCGGGGCTCGAGCTGATCGTCCAGGAGACGGCCGGCTCGCTGGAGAACTACGCGCTGCTGGGCGCTCCGGACTCCGGCGTCGACGTCGCCATCGTCCAGGGCGGGACGGCTCCCGTCGAGCAGGAGCGGCGGCGGGAGCTGGTCGCGCTGGCGAGCCTGTACCTGGAGCCGGTGTGGGTCTTCTATCGGGGTGAACCCGGGCTCGGCCGGCCCAGTCAGCTGGCCGGCAAACGCATCGCGATCGGCGCGAAGGGCAGCGGCATGCGGGCCCTGGCCCTGGAGCTGCTGGGCGCGGGCGGCGCGCTCGGCGAGAAGTCCGGCACCACGCTCGTCGACCTTGGCGGGAACGAGGCCGCGACGGCGCTGCGGGAGGGCTCGGTCGACGCGGCCTTCTTCGTCGTCGCGCCCACCGCGCCCCTCCTCGCCGAGTTGCTGGCCATGCCCGGGGTGCGGTTGATGAACTTCGATCAGGCCGAGGCCTACGCTCGCCGGTTCCGCTACCTGTCACCCGTCACGCTTCCCCGTGGCTCGCTGGATCTGGCGCGCGACCTGCCGGAGCGGGACGTGCGGCTGGTGGCGCCCGCGGCGGTGCTGGTGGCGCGCGAGAGCGTGCATCCCGCCGTGATCGCGTTGCTGACGGAGGCGGCGGTGAAGATCCACCGGGGGGGCGACCTGCTCAGCGAGCCCGGGACGTTTCCCAACGCCACGCTCACCGAGCTGCCCGTCAACGAGCAGGCGCGGTACTACCTGACGCACGGCCCGGACTTCCTGCGGCGAGTCCTGCCCTTCTGGTTCGCGGCGCTCATCCACCGGTTCCTCGTCCTGCTCATCCCCCTGTTCATGGTGCTGCTGCCGCTGCTGCGGCTCACCCCGCCGGTGTACCGCTGGAGCATCCGCTCGCGCATCTTCCGCTGGTACGCGCAGCTGCGGGTCATCGACGAGCGCTTGCGCGGCACACCGGACGTCGAGCAGTTGCGACAGGAGCTGCGACTGCTCGAGCAGCTCGAACATGAGATTGGCGGCGTGAAGGTGCCGCTGGGCTACATGGACGAGGTCTACGACCTGCGCCAGCACGTGGGGTACAGCCGGAGTCGGCTGGAGGAGCGGCTCCGGGCCTCGGGCACGCCGAGCGCCCCGGCGGAGCTGAAGCTCGGCTGAGCGCTCCCCCGCTCAATCCTCCGCCTTCACGTCCTCGGGTCTCACGTCCCACTCCTCGAGCACCCGTGACTCGTCCTGGGCGCTCGTCGTCTTCTTGAAACGAGCGCCCGAGACCCCCTTCACCCTGCGCTCGCAGGCGGCCCACGTCGTGTGGCGCTTGACGCTGCTGCCCACCTGGCTCAAGTAGGAGTACGTCTTGCCGGAGGACTTGCTCTTCCGGGGCTTCTCCTCCGGGGGCTCGGTCTCCTCGGGAACCTCGGCCACCGCCACGCCATAGCCCTGGAGCGGACCGACGTAGAGCGTCACCCGCTGGCGCCTGGAGAACGCGACGGCGATCTCATCCACCCGCTCGTTGCCCGGCACCCCGGAGTGTCCGCGGACATAGCGCCACTCCACGGTGGCGGCCTCGCCGGGGAAGTCCTGCTTGCGCTGGGCGAGCACGGCCATGAGCCGCTTCCAGTAGATGACGTTGGCGACCTCCCCGCCTGTAGCGGTCTTCCACCCGCGCTGACTCCACCCGAATACCCAACGGGTGATGCCTTGAATCACGTAGGTGGAGTCGGTGTGGATGAGGATGGGGCCCGGCGTCCGCTCCAGGTGGCGCAGCGCCCTGCCCACGGCCATCAGCTCCATCTTGTTGTTGGTGGTGTCCGGCTCGTGACCGCCCAGCTCCGTCACCTGACCATCGGTCGTGACGACAATGGAGCCCCATCCTCCAGGGCCTGGGTTGCCGGAGCACGCGCCGTCGGAGAAGACGAGAACGAGACGAGTTTCCATGTGCGGGGGTCCGGACGCTAACACGAATGCAGCGGCCCACCGTTCAGGAGTCCTCGGGAGATGGAAGGAGACCGTCCGTGACAGCCAGTTCCCTGGCGAATCGCAGTTCGTGACCGATGAGCTCGGACTCGGGGAAGAGCTTCTCCGCCATCTCTCCGAGCTGGAGCGCCTTGATGAGCGTCTCCCGGGTTCGCTTCGAGGACCAGAAGCTGATCAATCCCGCCCACGCCTCCTCAAGCGTCTTCAGGGCCTTGCGAGCGCCTTCCTCGAAGAGTGTTTCAGCATCGGGGGGCGAGTCCTCGAAGGTGTCCAGGAAGTAGGCGAGCTCAACCAATGCTGGAGCACTCCGCCCCGAGGCCTGGACGGACTGCTCCAAGAGTCGTCGAATCTCCGGCAGGATCGCCTCGCCACTCACGTCAGGTGGCGGGTCGTCGTCGAGCCGCAGGAGACGCGCGAGTTCCAACAGGTTGGGCGTGAACGCGGGGCACGCCTCGACCAACTCCTGATGCAGGCGCAACTGCTCTCGACTGGGCCGCCTGGCATCTCCCGCCGCTCGGGCGGCCCTCAGTCTTGCCACCAGTTCGTCGAGACCGGGATGCGTCACAGATCGCCCCCCTTCTCCATCAAGCGCGGAGCCTCGAGGATGCCCTTTCGATGGAGGTAGATCCTTACCCCGGCCCTCTGCCTGATGGAGCGGGGGCCTTGCGCAGCAGCTCCACGGTCCTCGCCATGTCCTCTGGCAGGGTGGCCTCCAGCGCTCGCGCCTCCACTCCCGGCAGCGCCGGCCACTCCAGCCGGGCCGCGTGCAGCGGAGTCCTCGCCAGCACCTCCTCCTCCCCTTCCCCGCCCAGCTCCTTCGCCTTCAGGGGCTCGGCCCGCCCGTACTGGTGATCCACCAGCAGCGGGTGCCCCTCCGACAACAGGTGCACACGGATCTGGTGCGTGCGTCCCGTCTGCGGCTCGGCCTCCACCAGCGAGGCCGCTTGGAACACCTCCACCGGGCGCACCCGCGTCCGAGAGGGCTTCCCCTCCTCACCCGGCCGCGCCACCCGCATCCGTCCCTTGCGCGCCGCCACCAGCGCCGCGTCCACCATCCGCGGCGCCTCCACCCGGCCCTCCACCAGCGCCAGGTAGCGCTTGCGCACCTTGCCGGATTCGAAGGCCATCGACAGCGTCCGGTGCTGCTCGGGCTCCAGGGCGAAGACCATCACCCCCGAGGTGTCCCGATCCAACCGGTGCACCACGTACACCTTGCGTCCCAGCTTCTCCTCCAGCACCTCGCGCAGGGACGGCCCGCTGCCCTCGCCCCGGCCGGGGATGACCAGCATCCCCGCGGGCTTGTCCACCGCGAGCAGCCCCGCGCCCTCGAAGAGAACGCGGATGTCGCTCACTCGTAATCCGAGGCCGGCACCACCGTCACCGACCCCAGCCCCTTGAGCTGCTTCTTCACCTCCGAGGCGCGTCCCAGCAGCACGATCAGCGGCGGCTTGGTGAACAGGTACTTCGCCGCCACCTCCTGCGTCTGCTTCGGCTTCACCGCCAGCAGCCGCTCGCGGAACTTCTCCACCCAGTCGTCCCCGAGCCCGTGCACCCGGATGTCGCTGATGACCGCCGCCACGGACTCGTTCGTCTCCGTGCGCAGCGGGTACAGCCCCGCCAGGTAGCGCTGCGCCTTCTTCAGTTCCGCCGCGCCAATCCCGCTCTCGCGCACCTTCGCCACCTCGGCGAGCGACACGTCGATGATCTCCCGCGACTTCTCCGTCTTGGTGAAGGTCGAGATGCCGAACACGCCTCCGGCGCTCATCGAGTCGAAGTAGCTGCTGATGCCGTACGTCAGGCCGCGCTCCACGCGCACCTCGTTCACCAGCCGCGAGGTGAAGCCTCCGCCGAGCACGATGTTCATCGCCGTGGACGCGAAATAGTCCGGGTGTCCCGTTCGCATGCCCGGTCCACCGATGCGCACCTGCGTCTGCGTCTGGTCCGGCTTGTCCACCAGCAGGATCCGGCCCGTGGCCACCTTGTCGCCCGGCGGCACGGCCATCGGAGCCTCCGGCCCGCCCTCCCAGCCGGCGAAGGCCTTCTCGGCCTCCCGCGCCACCGTCTCGGGGCTCACCGCGCCCACCACCGTCAGCAGCGAGACCCGAGGCCCCATCCGCTCCCGGTGGAAGCGCACCAGATCATCCCGGGTGAAGGTTCGCACGTGCGCCGTGCTGCCCCCCACGTCATGCCCATACGGGTGCGAGCCCCACAGCGCCCGCGTGAAGGCCCGGTCCGCGATCGCCGAGGGGTCGTCCAGGTCATTGGCGAAGCCCGCCAGCGTCCGCTCGCGCGCCTGATCCACCTCGCGCTCCGGGAAGGACGGCTCGCGCACCATCTGCCCGAGCATGGCCAGCATCGCCGGGAAGTGCTCGGCGGGCGAGGTGATGAACAGCGAGAGCAGATCCTCGTTGCTCCCCACCGAGAAGCTCGCGCCGACGAATTCGATCGTCTCGTCGATCTCGTCCACGCTCATCCGGGCCGTGCCCCGGCGCAGCAGGCGCGCGGTGAAGTCCGCCAGGCCGTGCTTGTCCGCCGGGTCCGTCGCGCTGCCAGCGCGGATGATGAGCCGTGCCACCACCAGGGGCAGCGGTCCGCGCTCGGCGGCCAGCACCTTCAGGCCACTGGAGGTGGTGCTCTCGTGGATGGTGGGCAGCTTCAGCTCACCCGTCGTCGTGGGAGCCGCCTTCTTCTTGCTCGTGACGCCTCGGGTGGCCATCTACTCGACATCCTTTCCATCATCGGTGGCCCCGTCGACGATCGCCTCGGCGGCGGGGATGAGCGTCACCACGGAGCGGCGCTCGGGCGCGAAGTACTTCGCCGCCACGGCCTTCACCTGCTCGTTGGTGGTGGCCGCGTACACGGAGGGCAGCGACAGCCCGTCCCGCCACGAGCCCAACAGCGCCTCGTAGTGGCCCATGGCGTGGGCGCGCCCGCTGTTCGTCGCCAGCTCCCGCAGGTGATCCGCCCGCAGGTTGTTCTTCGCCTTCTGCAGCTCGCGCTCCGTCAGGCCCTCGCTCACCACGCGCGCCAGCTCCGCGTACAGGGCCTCCTCCACCTTGCGCGGATCCGAGTCCGGCTTGAGCTCCAGGTAGACGAGGACGATCCCCGGATCCAACCGCCAGCCCCAGTCCACCATCACCGAGATGGCCAGCTGCGTGTCGTAGATGAGCTTCTTGACCAGCCGGCTGCCCTCGCCCTTGGTCAGCGCGTACTGGATGATGTCCAGCACGAGCGTGTCCTCGTGGCGCGCGGCCGGGGCGCGGAAGGCGATCATCAGCGCGGGAGACTGGGCCGGGTGGCGCACCTCGGCGCGGCGCTCGCCCCGCTGCTCGGGCTCGGAGTTGAGCACGGACTCGGGCTTGGGGCCCTTGGGGATGTCCCCGTAGTAGCGGCGCACCAGCGCCAGCGTCTTCTTCGGGTCGATGTCCCCGCAGATGTAGAGCACCGCGTTGTTGGGCGCGTAGTACGTGCGGAAGTACTGCTCGCAGTCCTTGCGGGTGATGTTCTCGATGTCCTTCATCCACCCGATGACCGGCCAGCGGTACGGGTGCGCCTTCCAGACGAGCGTGCCCAGCTCCTCGTCCATGATGCCGGTGATGTCGTTGTCCACGCGGGAGCGGCGCTCCTCCATCACCACCTGGCGCTCGCTCTCCAGCGCTTCGTCGTTGATGCGCAGCGAGCGCATCCGGTCCGACTCCAGGTCCAGCACCGTCTCCAGCGCCTCCGAGGCGAAGTCCTCGTAGTACACGGTCATGTCCGTGGACGTGTACGCGTTGGAGCGGCCACCGTTGGACTCGAGCACGCTGTCGAACTTCTTGGGGCCGTACTTCTTGGCCCCGTTGAACATCATGTGCTCGAAGAGGTGGCTGATGCCGGTGATGCCAGGACGCTCGTTGCGGCTGCCCACCTGGAAGAAGGTGTAGAGGCTCACCACGGGCGTCTGGTGGTTGGCCAGCAGGCGCACCCGGAGACCGTTGGGCAGCGTGGCCTCCTGGACATCGAAGAGGGACTGGAGGACGGGATCCGCCTCGCGCGAGGCGGGCTTCGTAAGGGCCTTCGGCATGGGAGCCCCACCGTATACACGCCCTTACTCGGGGGGAAGCAGGTGTTTCACTCCCGGACTGTCGGCAGGAAGACCCGGAAGGTGGTTCCGCGCCCCCGCTCGCTCTCCACGGAGATGCGCCCGCCCATCGCGGTGACGATGCCGTGGCAGATGGAGAGCCCCAGCCCGGTGCCCACCCCCACCGGCTTGGTGGTGAAGAAGGGATCGAACAGCCGGCCGAGGTTCTCCGGAGCAATCCCCTCCCCGGTGTCCCGCACCGCCACCACCACCTCGCCCAGCTCGCTCGTGAGGGTCAGGCGGATCTCGTTGCCCTGGAGGTTTCCATGGGGAATGGCCTGGGCGGCGTTGACGAGCAGGTTGAGGAAGAGCTGCCCGAGCCTCGACTCGTTGCCCAGGACGAAGGGCACCTCGCCATAGTCCTTCACCAACCGGGCGCGGTGGCGGATCTCGCTCCAGGCCATGTTCACGCACGAGTCGAGCACCACCCGCATGTCCACCGGCCCCCGCTGCTCGTCATCCGTGCCGCGCGAGAAGGACTTCAGGTCCCTCACGATGTCGCGCACCCGCGCGCTGCCGGAGATCGCCTCCTTCAGCGCGTCGCGGACCTCCTGCCCCCGCTCGCCCTGGAGCCCCTCGCCCGCCGCGGCCAACGCGTCCAGCTCGTCGTCCACGAAGCTCAGGTTGCTCAACATGTAGGACAGGGGATTGTTGATCTCATGGGCCACGCCGGCGGCCAGTGTCCCCAGGGACACCATGCGCTCGGTGGCCAGCAACTTCTCCTGCACCTGCTGGCGCTCGGTGATGTCGCGGGCGATGGACACCAGCGCGGGCTGGCCGCCGAAGACGAGCGGCACCGTCACCACCTCGCCCAGCACCCGCCGGCCCTCGTGGTGCCGGAAGCGGGCCTCGCGAGGCGCTCGCATGCCGGAGGGCTCCAGGAACGTGCCCTCGTCCCCGGGCAGGACGAGCTCCGTCACCGACTTGTCCCTCAGCTCCTCCTCCCGCCCCACGCCCATCAGGACGACGGCGGACGGGTTGGTGAAGAGCACCCGACCCTCGCGGTGGATGAAGATGGCGTTGGGCGTGCGCTCGATGAGGGTGCGGAAGCTCTCCGCCGAGTTGCGCAGCTCCTCCTCGACGTGCCGACGGCGCTGCTCGCCGCGCACTCCCTGGAGGATGGCGCAGCACGTGGCCAGGAGCGGCTTGAGGAAGTCGATGACACCAGCGTCATAGCCCCCTTGGCGGTTGGCGATACCCACCATGCCCACCAGCTCCGTGGCCGAGTGGAAGGGCAGGCCGAGGAAGCAGCGCAGCGGGGGATGCCCCTCGGGCAGCCCGCCCCGGCGCGGATCGCTCTCCGGCAGGTTGGCCACCACGGCCTCCCCCGTGGTCATCACCGTGCCGAAGAGCGACCGGAGGTTGCGGAACTCCATCCCCGTGGGCGCTTCGCGCGCATAGAAGGCCCGCAGCTCGTCCGTCCAGGCGATGTTGGTGATGGCGTGGGTACTCAAGTAGGGCGTGCCCTCGGGGGTACGCAGCACCTCGCCGATGAAGCCGTACTCGCTGCCCGTCACCTCCAACATCACCGACAGCAGCTTGTCGAACAGCCGGTGGGCCCCGTGGCCCTGGATGAACTCCGTCTGGACCTCGGTGAGCGCCCGCAGCAACAGGTTGCTGGCCCGCAGCGCCGCCTCCGCGCTGGGCGCGCCCGTGGACTCGTCCTGAACTGCCGGGGCCCCCTGCCCAGTGGCTACGGGGCGGCTGGGTCGCTCCATCCGTCCACACTCACGCGCTGGCGTTCACCCACACTGGATTCCCACAACCCGAGAAAAAACTCAATCGGGTGTCGACGATATGACTCGCCTGTAATGGAGCCCGAGGGCTGCTCGCCACCCCCCGGGAGGCTCAAGCGGCGACCGAGGAGCCCCGCTTCTTCCGGGAGCGACCACTGCCCCCCTGGTCCCGTGGGCCGAGCACCCGGTCGGCGGGAATGCCGGCATCGAGCGCCTCGCGCAGCCCGGGAGACAGGCCATCCAGCAGCACCAGCACCGAGGTGTTCGTCCAGGCGAAGCCCAGCGTCCGCTCGGCCCGGGGCGCCAGCAGCGGCCCGCGATCCGCGCCCTGGTTGCCGTACTCGACGGCCACCTCGGCCGACCGTCTCACCACGTCGTACTTCTCCTTGATGAGGCCGTTGTGGCTCCCCGCGATGTCCAACACCATGGACAGCCAGCGGTAGGCCACCGCATCG
>NZ_DASVWK010000947.1:0-3870 GCF_036389735.1 Archangium sp.
GCCCCTCGGCACAAGAACGGCCCTCGCATGAGGGAAGACAAGAGGGAGGGCCTGTACGCCCCTCCGAACAAACGAAGCCCTCGGGACAGCTCGATGGCTCATCCAACCGGCATGGGCGCCCACACCGCCGCTGGCAGAGCAGGCCTCGCTCGCAGGCGGCATCCTGACTGGTGGCGAGCACCGTGCATATCTCTCCCTCCTTTCTCTCTCCAACGAGCGAGCAGATACGGACCTCGGCCTTCCCGCTCGCGGTCTTGAGCGGAACACAGGAAAAGCCTTCCTCGCACTGCTGGTCCGTCATGCAGGTGCTGTCCAGACAAAGGAACTTCCGGGATGGGCCCAGGATGAAGCATCCGAGCGGGGACTCACAATCCGCATCCGTCTGACAGTCGTGCCGGTAGGTCAGAAGAGACTTCCTCACCTCGAAGGAGAGCATCGGGATGGTGTTCGCGGACCGAGGCACTGACTCGCTGGACCACGACTGGCTCATCAAGAGCAAGCCCACCAGCGGCAAGGGCAGCAGAAGGCACAAGACGACAAGCGCCATACGCTTCATGAACCGCTCCACCCAGACTCACTGTGGCACCAGCTGCGCTGGAAGAGGACATTCTCGCGGACAGCTTCCCGCATGGTCATCCTCCTCGCCGCATAGCTCCAACCACTCCTCTTCATCGAGTGGACATGATTGATACTTTGAATTGAGCTGCGTGAGGTTCTCGTGGAAGGTCTTCTGGACGTAACCCTCCTTGCCCCAGGTAGACGGACAGGCTGTCCCCAAGAAGAGCAACAGCGCCCACGTCATGAGTCGTCTGGTCATGGCCGCCCTCCGCTGAAAACGGACCGTATCCCAGCATGATCGTTCCTCGCGGACAACGCTCTCCTGTCCGCCCCATGACCTGCTAGGTTCAGTGGCCGGAGGAACCTCCCGAGTGACCCTGGCCCTGCCGCGCCGTGCCCTCTGTCTGCTGCCCTTGTTGGGTGCCGCCCCGGCGGCGGCCCAGCCGCGTCTGCTCTCCGGCCCCGAGCTGAAGGCGCGGCACGTCGTGCTCCCCGACAGCGCCACCGCGCCAGTGCCCACGGTGCGCCTCGCCCCCGACTACCACACGGTGCTGGAGTTCGATGCGTCGATCGATCCGGACTCCCTCTCCGTGGAGGGGCGCGAGGAGCGCTTCGCGTTGGTGGAGCCCACGACCCGGCTGGTGGTGCTGCGGCCGGCACGCCCCCTGCCCGAGGACAGGCCCCTGCTGCTCAAGGTGGGCTTCGCCGATGGCCTGCCGCCCTCTCACGCCACGCTCGCGCTCGTCCCGGCCACCCAGCAGCAGGTCGATGTCCAGGTGCGGGTGATACGCCAGCCGCGCTCGTTCTCGGCGCTCGAGTCCAGGCTGGAGGAGGTGCTCGCCCGGTGCGAGGCGGGCAGCTTCGTCAAGCTGGCGCTCTCGGGCGAGCTGATGCAAGAGGGCGTGACGTGGGAGCGGCTGGAGCTCGTGCCTTCGCGGAGTGAGGTGACGGTCTCCACGCAGGATGTCTACCGCACCCGCGCCCATACCGTGGTGGTCGCCGGGCTCACGCTTCCTCCGGGCGTCCGGCCCTGGGCCCCTGGTGAGGCCTCGCTGCTGGACGCGAAGGGCCGCGTGGTCCGGCGGCTGCCCGTGTGGATGGACGGAACGCGGCTCCGGCCAGGAGAGAAGCGCTCCCTCGCAGTGGAGGTGGAGCGGCCCTCGGAGGACACGGACCAGCGCTGGGGCCTGGAGTTGCGCGAGCGGGATGGCGAACGCGGCGTGTCCCTCACCCCCTTCAATCCCTGAGGTGAAAACCCATGCGGGAAACAACTCCCACCCTCCGGCCCGATGCATTGCCCCCGGGAACGGAGGTCGGCCACTGGTGCGTCGTGGAAAAACTGGGCGTGGGCGGCTATGGCGCCGTCTACCGGGTGGTGGACCCCCATCATCCCGGCGTCCCCCTGGCCCTCAAGCTGGCCCTGCGCCCCGGAGATGTCCGCGCCGAGCGAGAGGTGGTGCTGTTGATGGACAAGGCCGTCCACCCCCACGTGGTGCGCTTCCACGGCTGCGGGCGCTGGCCGGACCCCATCGAGGGTCACACCTACCACGTCATGGATCTGATCTCCGGCCCGCCCCTGGACGTGTGGGCCGAGACGCTCAATCCCTCCTTCCTCCAGTTCACCGCGGCGGGGGCGAAGATGGCCCTGACGTTGGGAGAGCTCCATGCCCGGGGCGTGGCGCACCGGGACATCAAGCCCGAGAACATCCTCATCCGTGAAGCGGACGGAGCGCCGATCCTGGTGGACTTCGGCATCGGGAGCTACAAGGGCGCGGCCTCCCTCACGCCCACGCCGCTGCCGCCGGGCACCGCGCACCTGCGCAGCCCCGAGGCCATGCGCTTCTGGCTGGAGCGGGACAGCCACGCCGGCGAGACGTACGAGGTGGGCGCCGCGGATGACCTGTACGCGCTGGGGGTGAGCCTGTACCGGGCCGTGACGGGGCACTACCCCTTCAAGCCCGAGGTGCTGGGAGACCTGCTGGCGCTGGCGATCGTGGACCGACGGGTGCACGCGCCCCGGGACTTCAACCGCCGGGTGCCCAGGGCCTTGAGCGACGTGCTGTCGCGCATGTTGGCCAAGGACCCGGAAGCGCGCTACGGCAGCGGGGCGGAAGTGCACGAGGCGTTGATCGCGGCGGCGACCTTCGGTAAGCGCGGGGAGTGGGAGGCGAGCCTCTTCGAATGGGAGCACGGGGGCATCCGCCGGCCAGCCTTCCCCACCCGGCCGATGACGGTCACCGGCCCCCGCTTCCTGCTCGTCCCAGGTGGCTCCTCCGCCGGGCGGCGGGGAAGAGGTGGACAGGCCGGGGCGCTCGCGCCCGCCCTGGAGGGGCGCCGGGGACAGAGGTTGGCACTCCCGGGTGGAGCACTGGCGGTGGCGCTGGGGCTCGGCCTCGCGCTGTCCGGCCTCTGGGCAGTGCCCCGTCACTCCGCGTCCGGGGACCTCACGCCTGGGAGCGGCGAAATGGCGCGGGCGCCGGAACTCCCGGATGCTGGGTCAGCCGCGGCTCCCTTACCTCTGGAGTCAAACCCCGCGGCTGCCGCCCTCGCGGAGGCACGAGCGACGAAAGGCACCTCCTTGAAGAAGCCCCAGCAGAAGACCCCTGGCGAATCCCCGCCGCAGCCTGGCTCCGTGGGCAGACTCCTCGGGACCACGACCTTCTGCGTGGGTCTGGCGTGCGCCGGTGTGCAGGTGCGCCCCCCGCGCGACAGGGTCTGCCCGGCCGAGTCGCGCGCCGTGATGAAGGAGCTCGGCCTGGACTGGAAACTTGGCCCAATGGTCATCACCGACATCAAGCAGGGCCCGCCAGGGCCGACCGAGGCGGAGACACACGCCATCGTCCGCTCCGGCCCCATCACCAGCATGTCGGAAACAGCCTATGGCCAGTTTCCGGAGGGCACCCTGTTCTTCGGCGAGCTCTTCACCGAGAGCACGAACGTCTACGGTTGGTACGACCGGGCCCGCACGCCCGACGGGAAGACGTACCGCGTCTGCTTCACCGTGGGGAACCACGCGGAAGACGGCCTGGAGAAGCTCCCGGGCTCGCGACCGGGCGCCGTCCACATCTCCCGCGCGGTGCCCATCACCGCCGTCAAGCGCTTCGTCTTCAAGGAGCCGCCCAGGCCGGAGCCAGAGCTGGAGGACTAGTCCTTCGCTCACCGTGCATCGCGGCGGGCCGCGAGTTCCTGCCCCTGCTCCATGAAGTCCGCGAGCACCGGCCAGTGCTCGCGGCAGAACGCCAGCTCCTTCTTCGGGAACGGAGCGAGCGACAACAGCGTGAGGAGGATGAAGCGGACCTCGCGCTCGGGGTC
>NZ_DASVWK010000948.1:0-5903 GCF_036389735.1 Archangium sp.
TCGCTGGTCGACGAACGACGAGCATGTGGACTACCTGCTTCGAGGCAAGGCGCTCGAAGAGGCGGAGGCATGGATGCGGGAGCAGGACCGCGAGGTCGCCTCCCTGACAGCGGAGTTCATCACCCGTTCCCGGTTGGCCCAACGAACCCAACACCTCTCGAGGCAGAGGACCCAGGCCTTCTGGTTGGCACCCGGCCTCATTGTCCTGCTGCTGTTCACGGTCTTCGTCAACAAGTACCTCCAACAGGTCGAGGGAGAGAAAAGGACCATGCAGTTGCGGCTCGACACGCTGAGAGCGGAGGCGGATGCCAGCGCGGCCGCGCTCGCTCGCAGACAGGAGGAGATCAAGACCCTCCGGTTGGACCGGGAACGGATCGGCAACGAGCTGAAGACGAAGCACGAGGCGCTCTCCCTGCTGGAATCCAAGCGCCTCATGCTCCTGGCAATGCGGTCCAAGGACGCGAAGGAACGCAGGAGCATCGAGGAGCAGCTCGCCACAGTGAACACGGCCATCCATCTGGCGACCGTGGAACGTGGCAAGCTGGAGGCGGATCTGGGCGCCTCGAGCCGAAGAGTCCGGTTCCTCGAAGAGCAGATCGGTCAGCTCAAGACGGATCGCGACAACACGACCCGGAAACTGCTGGAAGTCCATACGCTGCTCGACAAGGCCACGCTCGCCCAGCAGGACCTCGTCGGGCAGATCAGCTCATTGGAGAGCCAGATCCGGGACATGAACAAGAAAACGAGTGAACTCCAGTCCCGATATGAGAATTGTAATGCGACTCTGACGCAGAGTCAGGCGGATCTCGACGCGACGCGAAGCGAGATGCGATCCTGCACGGTCCAGCTCGAGCAACGCCCGGACACTTCGACGGTACCCACCTCGGTGCCCAAAGCCACTCGGCTCTGACCCATCCCTTCGTCAGAGTTGATCCGCATCCCCACCGGCGGCGGGGTGAACCGGCGCAGGCCCCCCTCAAGCGTGCGGAGGAAGACGAGCGAGGGATCCTGCTCGGTGGTAGCTCATGAGTTCAATGGGAGGTGGTACGTTCGCGCTCCCCATGGAAGTCACGCCTCGCCACTGGGTGGGTGTCGCCGCCGTCACCGCCGTCTCCTGCCTCTTCGCCCTGGGTCTCCGGTACACGCCGGACTCGCTGCACTACCTGGCCGTGGCACGTGGCCTGCTCTCGGGCGCGGGGCTGTCGGGGACGCTGCTGGCGGTGGACCTGCCCATCCCCCGCCCCCTGGACCTGTGGCCCCCCTTGTACCCCCTGGCCCTGGCCGCCGGCCTCGGGGCGGGTCTCGGCCCGGACGCCACGGCCATGCTGGTGAACGTGCTCTCCATGGCCCTGCTCTCGGGAGCCCTCTTCTCCCTGGCGCCCGCCGGCCAGGGCGCCCGCTACACCTGGAGCTGCGCGGCGCTCATCATCCTCTACCGGCCCTTCGGGCACGTGGTGACCTACGCCTGGTCCGAGCCCCTGTGCATCGCGCTGCTGGCCCTCGCCCTGGCGCTCGAGGTCCGCTCGGGCACGGCGCGCTCGGGGAAGTGGCTCTCCTTCTGGACGGGCGTCGCCCTGGGGGCCGCCGTGTTGACCCGCTACGCGGCGGCCTTCGCGCTGCCCGCCCTCGGGGTGGAGCGCCTGCTGCGGATGCGCGAGGACCCCGGCGCTCGGCGCCATCATCTGATGGAGCTGCTGGCACTCGGGGCGGGCTGGCTGCTGCTGGTGGCGCCCTGGCTCGCCCGGAACCTGTCCCTGTTCGGCGGCCTCCTGGGGACACCCCATGCGCCTCGCTCGGAGGGGTTCATCGACTCGCTCCTGTCCGGCGTGAGCACGCTGCTGGGGGATGCCTCCTTCGGCGCCTTCGGGCTGCTCTGCGTGACGAGCGTGCCGTGGCTATCCGGGCGGGCGCCTCCGAAGTCACTCCAGGGCTTGCGGCCCGCCGCGCTGCTGAGCGTGTCGTACTTCCTGTGCCTCTTCTGGACCGCGACCCGCACCCACATGGATGCCCTGGACAACCGGCTGCTGGCCCCCATGGGCGTCGGGCTGATTCCCCTCATCGCCGCCGTACTGGTGGAGATCCTCCAACGCACGGAGATCTGGCGGGCGCCGTCGCTGGCCGTCACGGGCCTGATCCTCATCGCCGGGCACCTGTGGAGTCCGGTACGTGAGCGGTTGAACCACCCTCGGCGTGGGCTCGCTTCGCTGAGGAAGATGATCACGCCGGTCCCGGATTGGGTGGAGACCCATGTCACGGAGCGGGATCTCCTGCTGGGCCCGCAGCTGTGGTTCGTGCACCCCTTCTCCCCCGCTCCGGTGGTGGCGCACGGCTACCCCGAGCGAGGGCTCATGACGCTGGCGAGTCTGGGCCCCTTCCTCAAGCAGCACCGCCATGCATACGAGCGCTTCTTCTGGCTCGACGTGAAGCCCCCGCCGGTCTCCTCCGAGGAGTTCGAGGTGGTGGAGGTGGAGAGGCTGGCCACGAACCCCTATTGGTCCACGGTGTGGAACACCGTCTGGCGGATCCGCCTCCGGGAGTGAGGGACAGCCGTGCTGTTCCGCCTGCTCGCCAGCTCACCTGTCCGACTTGGAGCGCTCCGACTCTTCCTTGGCCGCCTTCTCCTTGCGCTCCCGCTCCTTGAGCACTCCCTTGCTCGAACTCCACCACTCGGGGGCCACGAACAGCACGAGGATGGAGAACAGGATGATGCCGACCAACGACTCCCACACCATGGGCTCCTCCGAACCGTCCTGAACCACAATGGGCCTGTCAACGTAACGCCGGGCGAGGGTGGATACCACGAAGGATGGCTGCCTGGGTCGCGGCCGAGCGTGGTAAGGGCCGGCCCATGCCAAACCAGAAGACCCTCGAGGGAGTGGACGGACTCAAGGCGGTGCTCGGGCAGCAGCTCGGCGCCTCCGAGTGGAAGGAGCTGGCGTACGAGGACATCGTGCGCTTCGCCGAGGCCACGGGCGACTTCCAGTGGATCCACGTGGACCGGGAGCGGTGCAAGCGCGAGTCCCCGTTCGGGGTGCCCATCGCCCACGGCTACTTCAGCGTGTCGCGCATCGCGGGGCTGTTCTTCGAGATCATCGACGTGCGGGGCTTCGGGCTCGTCCTGAACTACGGCCTCAACAAGGTGCGCTTCCCCGCTCCGCTCAAGCTGGGGGCCCGTTACCGGCTGACGCTCAAGCTCGCCGAGCTCAAGGACCTGCCCAAGGGCGTCGAGGCCCTGCTGCTCGCGAACATCGAGGTCGAGGGCGAAGCCAAGCCCGCGTGCTCCGCCGAGGTGGTCTACCGCTTCATGCTGGCGTGAGCCGCGCCCCTTTCAAGCCCGCCGCGTGGGAGGCGGTGCGACGATGCCCGAGCGATGGATCCGCTCGACGGCTTCCGCCAGCCGCTCCTCGCTCTGCACGAGGGCGATGCGCACGTGGCCCTCGCCCAGGGTGCCGAAGCCACTGCCGGGAACGACGGTGATGCCGGCCCGCTCCAACAACTCCATGGCGAAGGCGAGGCTGGAGTCGAACCCGTGCGGCACGGGGGCCCAGCAGAACATGGTGGCCTTCGGCTTGGGGATGGCCCAGCCCACGCGGGTGAGCCCATCCACGAGCACGTCCCGGCGACGCTGGTAGGTGGCGGCCATGTCGGCCACGCACTGCCGTGGCCCGGTGAGGGCGGCGACGGCGGCGGCCTGGATGGGCCGGAAGAGCCCATAGTCGAGGTGGGCCTTCACCTCCGCCAGCAGGCCGAGGAGCCGCGCGTTGCCCACGGCGTAGGCGACGCGTGCGCCCGCGAGGTTGTACGTCTTGGACAGGGAGTTGAACTCCAGGCCCACCTCCATCGCGCCGGGCGTCTCCAGGAAGCTCGGGGGCCGGTACCCATCGAAGCTCAGCTCGCTGTAGGCGGCGTCGTGCAGGATGATCGTGCCGTACTTGCGAGCGAAGGCGACCACCTGCTCGAAGAAGCCGGGCCGGACGATCGCCGCCAGTGGGTTGCTCGGGTAGTTGAGCACCAGCAACTTCGCACGCCGCTTCACGTCCTCGGGCAGGGCCTCCAGGTCCGGGAGGTAGCCGAGTTCGGCCTTCAGCGGCACGGGGTAGAGCTCGGCTCCGGCCAGCACGGGGCCCGCGGTGTAGATGGGGTAGCCTGGGTCGGGCACCAGCACGAGGTCCCCCGGATCCGTGACCGCCTGGGTGATGTGGGCCAGGCCCTCCTGCGAGCCGGTCAGCCCCAGCACCTCGGAGTCCGGATTGAGCGCCACGCCGAAGCGGCGCTGATACCAACCGGCCACGGCCTCGCGGAAGGCGGGCAGGTCGCGCATCGGGTAGCCGTAGTTGCCCGGGTCCTGGATGGCGCGGGCCATGGCCTCGGTGATGTGCGAGGCCGGGGGCAGGTCCGGGCTGCCGATGGACAGGTTGATGACATCGGCCCCCGTGGCGAGCTTGCGCTTGCGCGCCTCGTCCATGGTGGTGAAGACGGCGGCGGCGAGCTTCTGGAGACGCTGGGGCTTGGGGTTCGACATGGCGCGGGCGCCCCTCTATCACGCCCCGGCCAGGAGCGTTTGAAGGCCACCTGACGCAGCCTCTCCACGAGTTGCCCATGAGAGGGGATACTCACATGTATTTCTGGTATAACCCATTGTTCACGGTCTCTCCCCGAGGCCGTGTCCCCCAACATCCGAGAGGTTCCCATGCACTTGTTTTCCAGGTCCGGGTGGGCGCTCGCCGCCGCCTGTACCGCACTGCTCGGTGCGAGTGGCGAGGCCCACGCCACCGCCGGCGTGGTTTTCGTCCACGGCACCGGTGACCAGTCCGCCAGCTCGGCGACGAGCGGCTACTGGACGCAGAGCTCCATCGACACGATGCGCAACGGCCGTCCCTATCTCATCGTCGGCTATCCCGGCGCGTCCTGTGCCGGCTTCAGCCAGTGCAGCTGGGGCGCCATCGTCGATCAGATCGTCCCCTGGCAGAACGCCAACGGCATCACCAGCTACACCGTCATCACCCACTCCAACGGCTCCAGCCCGCTGCGCTACATGCTCGGCCACACCGGCGCGGTGAGCGCCAAGGGCCATGCCGTCAACCTGGTCACGAGCAAGATTTCGCAGGTCATCTTCTCGGCGCCGGACCTGACGGGCACGCCGCTGGCGGACAAGGTGACGACGAGCGGCTCGTTCCTCAGCATCGCCAACAGCGTCGTCGAGTTCTTCGGCGGGGGTAGCTACAACAACCCGGCCGTGGTGCAGCAGCGCACGGACAACATGCGCACGTACAACTCGAACGGCACCTTCGCCGGCACGCTGGGCGCGACGTCGGTGGGCGGCAAGCCCATCTCCGTGGTGCGCGGCAACCGCGTCTACGCCAACCTCTTCTCGAGCGACGCGCACTGCGGCGGCTACATGTACGCGGTGGGCCTCAAGGCGGCGGCGCTGCTCGGCTGGGGCAGCTTCAGCGCGGGCACCGACGGCTTCATCGGCAACGACAGCTCGGGCTACTTCGGCAACATCATCATCGACGACGGCCGGCTCAACCACCACCAGTCGCGCCGCAGCTGCCACAACAGCGGCAACATCATCAAGCAGAAGGTGGCCAACGCCCCCATCCCCGCGCCCTCGCAGCAGACGTGGGCTCCCGAGACGAACGTGGCCGCCGCCGCGCTCGCCTGCAACAACTACTACTCGGGCTATGCGCTGGACTACATGACGGACCACACGGTGTGGAAGTACGGCTGCTCCTCCACCCAGCTCAACAACGGCACCCCCGAGCCCGACTGCCTCATCTCCTACGGCTACTCCAGCAGCTACCGCATTCCGAGCACCGCGAGCTGGAACCCGTACATCAACGCCTCCTACTACCCCACGTGGAGCGAGGTGTGCCCCGACTCGTGGCACGGCGACGGCATCT
>NZ_DASVWK010000949.1:0-7788 GCF_036389735.1 Archangium sp.
GTGCTCGCGCTCGCCCCCAGCCCGGAGGTGACGCGCACCGCCCAGGTGAAGCTCGCCGCGCTGGAGTCCGAGGCCCGCGCCGGCCCCGTCCAGGCCTACTTCCGGGAGACGCACGAGGAGCTGCGCCTGCTACGGCTGGCCACCGCCCTGGAGGCCACGCCGAAGGACCCCTACCTGCACTACCTCCTCGGCCGACGGCTGCGCCAGGTGGACGCCCCCGCCCAGGCCCTGCACCACCTCTCCCGGTCCCTGGAGGGCGAGCTGCCCGAGGCCATCCGCCGCGAGGCCCTCCGCCTCCGGGTGGAAACGGCCTACCTGGCCGGGGACTGTGGGGCCGTGCGCCACGAGGCCGGCGCCCTGCCCGACTTCGGCCCCGCCTTCCGCACCGTGGCCACCGAGTGGGTGGAGCGCTGCGACTTCGACGACAGCCACTTCCGCGGCCCCCTGGTGCCCCGCGACACCTTCCGCTAGACGCACCGGCCTCACCCTTCCGGCATGGGGAATGCACCTCCCCCTGCCCGGTTGTCCCTCACGGAGACTCACGACCATGAACGTCCGCCTGCTCCTCGCCAGTGCCGTCCTGCTGCTCGCCGCGGCCTGCGCTCCCCGCAACATCCCGGGCACGCAGATCCCCGACACCGATGACTCCCGCGCCATCCTCAAGGTGATGGAGCAGTACCGCGTCGCCATCGAGGCGCGCGATGCCAGGGCCATCCAGCAGCTCGTCTCGAAGTCCTTCCGCGACAACGCCGGTACCGAGGACCCCGAGGACGATCTCACCTACGACAACCTGCCCCAGGCGCTCCCCGCCCTCCTCTCCCGGCTCGAGTCGCCCCGGGTGGACCTGGACATCCGCCAGGTCGACCTGAAGAAGAACGGGGTGGCCACCGTCATCTACTACTGGAACGCGAGCTGGCGGGTGCCGGGGCTGCTCGACAGGCCCCAGCGCGAGTCCGAGCTGGAGCAGATGCACCTCCAGAAGGAGGACAACCAGTGGAGGATCGTCTCCGGCTTCTGAGTCGCTGACGCTGGCGGCGCGCGCTCACACCCCGGCGAGCGCGCGCAGGCCCCCGGCCCCCATCTGCGCCAGGGCCCGGGCCCGGGCGAGGTAGGTGCGGAAGTCCTTCGGTGCCAATTTGTCAGGCGGCAGCCCGGAGAGGTGGAAGTCGCGGATGCGGCTGGCGGTGTAACGCACCGCACCGAAGAGGGCGTGGCCGAAGAGGGACTCCAGCTCCGCCGGCACCAGCGTGCGCTGCACCTGGTAGCCGCGCAGCAGCCCCCGGCACAGCTCCGGCTGGTACTCCCCGTCCTCGAAGCACCACGCGTTGAGGGTGATGGCCACGTCCAGCCCGTACGCGTCCCGGCAGGCCATCTCGAAGTCGAAGAGGGCGCTCACCCGGTCCCCCAACCACTTCACGTTGTCCATGAAGAGGTCCGCGTGGATGACGCCGCGCGGCTCCAACCCCCCGCGCTCCTCCTGGGCCCGCGCCAGATAGACCTCCAGCTCGGCGGCGATGGCGGACAGCTCCACGTCCGGGTGCTGGCGCAGCCCCTCCAGCCAGCCGCGAACCACCTCGGGGCCGTAGGGGTTGGTGCGCGAGCCCGCGAAGGACAGGGTGACGCGGTGCAGCTTGCCCAGCTCCATGCCCAGCCCCTCCAGGTGCTCGGGGGTGAGCTGCGCGCGGGTGAGCTCCTCGCCCGGCAGCCACGCGAAGACGCTCACCCGCCCCCCCTGGAGCTCCAGGAAGGGCTGGCCCTCGCGCGTGGAGACGAGCCGCGGCGCGGGGCAGTGGGACTCGTTGAGCAGCGCCAGCAGATCCGCCTCGAAGCGCAGATCCGCCGCCGAGCGCACCGTGGTGTGCCGCACGAAGTAGCGCCCCGAGGTCGTCACCAGCCGGTAGTTGGAGTTGATGGAGCCCTGGGGGATGCCGGTGGACTCGCGCACGGGCCCCAGGCCGTAGGCCTCCGAGAGCCGGGCGAAGGTGTCCGCATCGAGCGTGGTGTAGAGCGCCATGATGATGATGTCCTTCCGGGGAACATTCGCCGCCCCGCGCCGGCCGCCCCGCGTTGACACCCCGGGGTACCGGTCCTATCTACGAGCGGGCCCATCGTCTCATTACATAAACGTCTGAAAGCATTCAAATTCTCGTTTCGGGAAGGAGTCTCCATGGCCGCGAAGGATGGAACCAACGGCGGACACCCGGGCGGGCGGCGGCGGGAGAGCCTGACGAGCGCGCTCGTGCAGGTGGGGGTGGTGGCGGTGGTGCTGGCCGGAGCGGTGACGTTCCTGGTGCACCGCGGCACGGTGAAGCAGAAGGTGGAAGCGCGGATGAAGGCGGCGCGCATCGCGGCCCAGCGCGACAACCCGGCGGACCTGCGCAAGGCGCTGACGGAGCTGGACGCCCTCTTCCAGCTCGACGCGGACGCACGAGACGCCCAGGCCCTGGCCGCGGACGTGAACGCGCGGCTGTGGCTGGAGTACCGCCAGCCCGAGGCGGAGGCCCGCGCCCGCGAGCACCTGGCCCGCGCCGAGGCGTTGGACTCGCGCTCCGGTGAGCGCCACGGGGCCAAGGCGCTGGTGCTGCTGGCCGAGGGCAAGGCCACCGAGGCGGAGCAGTACCTCGAAGGGTTGAAGACGCAGGGGGCCAAGAGCCCCAAGCTGGCGCTGGCCGAGGCCGAGGCGCTGCTGGCGCGCGGACGGCTCTCGGAGGCACGGCAGGCCTTCGCTCGGGCGAGCGAGGCGGGCTGGAGGGAGCCGCGCTACGCCGTGGCCCATGGCGAGGCCCTGCTCGACGAGGGCATGTACGTCCAGGCCGCCGAGGCGCTGAAGCGGGCCACGGCCGCCAACCCGGACCACCTGCGCGCGCGCCTCTCGCTGGTGCTCGCCCAGCTGTACCAGGGGATGGGGCAGGACGAGGCGACCCGGACGATCTCCGAGGTGCTGGCGCGGGAGGCGGAGCTCAGCCCGTCGCTGAAGGCCCGCGCGCGGGTGGTGCGGGCGGCGCTCGCGCTGACGCAGGGCAACGCGGACGAGGCCCGGACGGCCGCCGAGGAGGCGCTCACCATCACCCCGGACGAGCACCATGCCCTCTTCGTGCGCGCACGGGCGCTGGCCTTGAAGAAGGACCCGGGAGCGCGCGCGGGCTTCCAGGAGGCGGTGGCGAAGCGGCGCACGGCTCCCCTGCTCTACCTCGACGGCGCGCGGGCGCTCCAACAGGCGGGGGATGGCGAGGGCGCGCTCGGGCTGCTGGACGCCTACGAGACCGTCTTCCGGGACGTCCAGGTGTCCGTCGCCGAGGGCAAGACGGCGAGCGCGCTGGAGCGGGATGAGCGCTACTGGCTGGCGCGGGGCAACGTGCTGGAGGGCCTGGGCCGCGCGGAGGACGCCATGGGGGCCTATGACCGGGCCCTGGCGGTGAAGGGCGTGGGCCTGGCGCGTGCGCAGTACGCGAAGGCCGCGCTGCTGATGGCGCGCAAGGACTACGACGGGGCGCGCCCGCTGCTGGTGGAGGTGGCCCCGGAGAGCGGCCAGGGCGCCATGCCCGAGGCCTACGCGGCCATGGGCGAGCTGCTCTTCGCCAAGGGCGAGTACGCCACCGGGTGCCAGCACTACTTCTTCGGGCTGAGCCGCGAGCGGCTGCTGGGAACGGCCCCGGAGACGTTGAAGGCCAAGGCCTCGGACGTGGAGAAGCGGCTGGTGGCCGCGGGACAGTCCTCCATGGCCAAGGCCTGGAAGACCGAGGCGGACACGCTGCTGCGGTAACTAGAACAGCTCGGTCGGGCTCAAGGAGCGGTGGCGCGCCTGGACGATGCGCCACTCCCCGTCGTCCTGCTTCTCGAACGTGCCCTCGATCATGTAGGCGCTCAGCACGCTGTCCTGCGCGAGCGTCTCGAGCTGCTCCGCCTCGGAGCGACCGAAGATGATCTTCATCTGCACGTCGCCCCGGCTCGGATTCACCTCCGTGACGTTCAGATCCTTCACGAAGATGCGGACCCAGCTGCCTCGCAGCACCTGACCGAGCAGCACGCCCTTCACCTGCTGCTTGTTCCACCCCTCGCCCGTCTGGAAGTTGTCGGAGACCCCCTCCATCAGCTCCGCCATGTCCTTGCGCTCGGCGGACTCGGTCATCTGAATCACCTTGCGCGTGATGGCCTCCTTCACCCCGGGCTCCTCCCGGGGCCAGAAAGCCAGCACCGCGCCCGCGGCCAGCAGCGCCAGCGCCAACCCCAGCACGTGCCCTCTCGACAACGTCACCATGCGCTCTCCCACTTCACGCCGTCCCGGTCCCTTCGCCTTCCAGCAGCAGTTCGTCCGCGTCGAGGATCTCCGCGGGTCGTAGCGCCTCGCCAATCTGCTTCAGCCGGCGATCCGAGAGCTGCTCCAGGTACTTCTTGATGTGGGGGTACGTCTTCACCAGCTCGTTGAAGGCCCCGCGCTCCAGGAAGGACGTGGCCGTCTTGCGCAGCGACACCACCGTCGCCGTGGCGCGCAGGCCGGTGAGCAGGGAGATCTCCCCCGCCACCTCGCCCTCGCGCAGCACGCCCAGGCGCACGGTGCCGCCCGCCGGATCCTCCTTCTGCACCACCAGCTCCCCCGCGAGCACCAGGAAGAGGCCCGGCGAGTGCTCGCCCTCCACCAGCACCTTCTCCCCGGGCTGCAGCGCCCGGAAGGAGAAGCGCTGGAGCAGCGCGGCCCGCTCGGACTCGGGCATGGGCTGGAACAGCGGCGAGTTGGCCGTCAGGTTGCGCTCCATTCGCTTCTGCGCGAAGGCGGCCAGCACCTGCGGCACCGACGGGAAGCTCTTGGCCACCGCGTTGAGGTGCTCGCGGCGGATCTCGAACACCTCCATGTCCGAGACGGCCGTGACGGTGGCCGAGGGCGGCGCGCCCGTCAGCAGCGTCAGCTCTCCGAAGATGGAGCCGCCCCCGAGGAAGCCCAGCGTCCGCTCCTCACCTTCCGCCCGCCGCGTCACCTCCGCCTTGCCCGCGACGATGACGTGCAGCCGATCCGTGTTGTCGCCCTCGGCGCTCACCACGCCCTCGGGCTTGAAGCTCCGGTAGCCCATGCGGGCCACCAGGTCGATGAAGGCATCGCGCTCCAGGTCCGCGAAGAGCGGCAGGGGCGGCCGGTCGTTCGGGTTGGCGGAACCGCCCGGGTCCGGCGCGGCAAGCACCTCGATGGCCCGGTCGCTCAGCTCCTCGCCGGCCAGCCCCATCAGGTCCGTCTCCACCTTGCCGTCGAAGAGCGTCTCGGGCGGCAGCGGCGGAGGTACCGAGGCCCGTCCCGCCACGTTGCGCGCCGCGCGCGCGTGCAGCCGGATGAGCGTGTCCCGCAGCCGCCGCTCCTGGGGCGCCAGCTCCAACCCCAGCTTGCACGCCGCCATCGCGGACAGCAGGTAGTCGCGCCGCAGCAGCCCCTCGGCGCAGGCGTGGTACACCGTCACCGCCCGCTCGCGCTCCCCCAGCTCCGCCAGACACCGTGCCGACAGCAGCCGCGAGCGATGATCCGCGGGCATCCGACGCACCGCCTCGGCGAACACGGCGAGCGCCCGCTCGAACTGGCGGTCCTCCAGGAGGTCCATCCCCAGTTCCCGTAACGATGACTCGTTCATCCCTCTCCTCCTCGCACCATGCCCCACCCTAACCCACTCACGGCTGTTCGAGGGCCAGGAGTTGCTCCTCGGCCAGGCTCTTCACCTCGGAGCCCTCGGCGGCAAGCTGGGTAATCAGGCGGAACTTCTGCGCGGAGCCCTCGGGATCCCTGTCGCGCTGGACGTAGGCCTGCTTGAACAGGTCCTCCAGCTTGCCCTGGATGGTGTCCATCGCCGCGCGGGCCTTGGCGTCGTCCGGACGCAGACGCAGGGCCTCGTTGAGGAAGCTGGCCGCGGTGGCGATGTCGTTGCGCACCAGCGCCGCCTTGCCCGCCACGACGGCCGACACCGCGAGCTGGCCATCGAGGGTGTCCCCGAGGGGGCCCTGGAAGCCGATCCGCCGGTACAGCTCCGCCGAGGTGCGCAGCGGGCGAGCCGCGGACTCCAGCGCGTTCGACTGAAGCTTGCGCTGGGCGTCCTGATAGACGCGCGCGAACTGGGGGATGAGCGTCTTGAGCTGCCTGGCCCGCTCGCGGATCTCCTTGTCGGAGCGGTTGGCGTCGATGACCCGATCGCACTCGAGCGCGGCGCGCGAGTAGTCGCCCGCGGTGAAGCGCGACTCCACCGAGCTGAAGGTGGCGACGATGAACGCCTCGCGCTGCTCCTTGGAGCGCCGGGCGGCGGCGGCCCGCTGGGCCCTGTCTTGAGCCGCCGAGTCCGCGGCCTCCGCGGCGAGCAACGACTGCAGCTCCCCCAGCTTGCCCAGGTAGCGCGGCTGGCGCTCCAGGGGCAGCCGCTGGATGAGCGCCCGCGCGCTCTCCACGTCCCGGGCCTCCAGCGCCGACTCCACCTGCTTCACCAGGTACTCGACCGCCCGCGTCTCCACCTCGGCCTCGAGCTTCTTGCGCTGGTCCTCCGTGCCCTGCGCGACGCCATTCGGCGTCTTCTCCAGCAGCTCGCGCGCCTCGTCGAAGTGGTGCTCCTCCAGGAGCTGGCGCACCCGCGCGAACGCCTGGACGATGGACAGCTCCCTGCGGGCCTCGTTCAGGAAGCCCTCCGGGTCCACGCCCGGGAAGCTCGCCTCGGCCTCCTCCGCCAGCCGCACCGCCTCGGCATGGTCCCCGCTCCGGAAGGCCTTGCGTGCCTCCTGAAGGAGCGTCCGGGCCATCTCCTGTTTGGGGTTGGGCGGCGGCGGGGGCGGCGGGCCCCGCTTGATGAAGAGGACGCCTCCGCCGATGAGGGCGATCAGCACCACCAACACGGCCGCCGCCATGAGCCCCATCCGGTTCTGCTTGGGCGGGTCGCGGCGCGGGATGTCGTTGATGTGGCGGACCTCCGTCTTCTTTTCCTCCTGGCCATTGGCCGCCGACTCACCGCCCTCGGCCGACGGGGCCCCCGCGGCCGCGGCCTCGGCGGCCTTCTTCTCGGCCTCCTCCTTCTCGCGGGCCTGGCGCTCGGCCTCCTCCTTCTCCTTGCGCTCCGCCTCCTCGGCCTCGGCGCGCATGCGCTTGACGCGCTCCCGCTCGTCCACGAAGCGCAGGCTCGTGCGGCCAATGGCGATGACGTCGTCGTGGACGAGGTTGCGCTCGTCCACGCGCTCGTCGTTCACCTTGGTGCCGTTGCCACTGCCCAGGTCGCGCAGCAGCACGCCGCTCTCGCCGCCGAACACCAGCTCCACGTGGCGGCGCGACACGGACTGGTCGTTGAGCACCAGCTCGCAGTCGAGCCCCCGGCCGATGACCATGCGCACGGTCTTGAAGCGCTTGCGCTTGCCCTCGTCCGGGCCTTCGATGATCTCCAGCGACAGGGGCGGGCCGGCGCGCGTGGCGTCCGGGTTGTCGTCGTCGTCCTCCAGCGCGGGAATGTCCTCCTCGCCCGTGCCGCCGTCGTAGTCCCCCTCCTCCTCGGAGAACGGCAACTGCTCGGGGTAGGCCTCCGCCTCCTGGCGGGGGGCATTCCGACGGAGCTCGGCGGCGGACTTGATGCGGGTGCTATCCGCTCCGGACTCTTCGGACGGTTCGGCGGGCCTGCGGGAGGGGCGGCGAGAGGAAGCCATACGGGCCGGCATCTTAGGCTGCCGGACTCATTGGGGAAAACGTGGATGGAGGCTCGGCGAGCGATCTCGAAGCAGCCGACCAGGAATGCGCTCGTGAGGCACGGAAGGACGCCTGGAGCAGGCTGGAGTCACGTCACTCGG
>NZ_DASVWK010000950.1:0-3901 GCF_036389735.1 Archangium sp.
ATCCGCCACGACGCGGGCGTGCTGACGGTGCTCACGCACAAGGATCCAACGTGCGCGGCGGCCGCGGCGGCCTTCGCGCAGGCGGTGGCGCTGGGGCTGACGACGAAGGAGCCGCTGACGCCGGCCGCCTTCTGCGAGGAGCTGGCGCAGGCGGCGGCGGCCCATGACAAGGAGCTGGCCGAGGAGCTGCGGCACCTGCCCCGGCTGCTGACGTGGGATCCGACGCGCGCCCTGGCGCAGCTGCGCAAGGTGAGCGTGCCGCCCAGCCAGCTCCGGGGCGTGGACGGCCTGCCGCCGCACGTGGTGCCGGTGCTGCTCACCTCGCTGTACGCCACGCTGAAGGCGCCGCACGACTTCCGACAGGCGGTGGAGATGACGCTGCGCTGCGGGGGCGAGGCCGACGTGGCGGCGGCCTGCACGGGGGCCCTGCTGGGCGCTCACCTGGGCACGGCGGCCCTCCCGGCGCGGCTGCGCAAGAACGTGCTGTACGCGGACACGGTGGTGGACGCGGCGAGCCGGCTCTTCCAGGCGCGGCAGGTGCGCGAGACGGTCGCCACCGCCCTGGCCCAGCAGAAGCGCCGCCGCTGAGAGGCGGCCGGCCGAGCGAGCCCCCGCTCCCGCTGCCTGACTTCCCCTGGAATCATTTCACTCCCACCTTCCGCCGAGGAGAGCGGGACGAGCCTGGGCCATTGCCCGGGTGGGCCCGCCGGATGCCCCGGAGGCGGAGACGTGGAACTCGAATCGGAGCGTCTGGAGCGCAGGCAACTGGAGTCGCTGTCCACACCGGAACTCATCCGTCACGCCATCGAAGAGGCGCGGCTGCTGGCCCGGGCCGAAGTGCTCCACGCGAAGAAGGAACTGAAGGACGAGCTGAAGGCGGCGCGCACGGCGGGCATCCTGCTGGGCGCGGGGGGCGTACTGGGGCTGGTGGCCCTGACGGCGCTCTTCGTGACGGTGGGGCTGGCGCTGCCGCTGGCACCGTGGCTCGGAGTGCTGCTGGTGGGCGTCTTCCTGCTGGTGCTGGCGGGGAGCCTGGCGTTCGTCGGCGTCAAGCGATTGCCGAAGCAGCCCCTGCCGCACACCCAGGAACGGTTGAAGACGGACATCACCCGCACCCGGGAGACACTGCAATGAGCGAGCAGGAAGGAAAGGGCGGCGGGCCCATCACCGCCAGGCTGAGTGACCGGGAGCAGGTGGAGAAGACGGCGGATCGCCTGCGCGACGAGCTGCTCCTCACGCTGGAGGAACTGGAGCGGCGCCGCGAGCGGGCCTTCGACATGCGCTATCAGGTGCAGCATGTGCTCGAGAAGAACCAGGACCTGCTGGTCAAGGTGGGTGCCGCCGCGGGCGCGCTGCTGGTGGTGAGCGTGGGCGTCTCCTGGTGGCGGGCCCGCCACCGCGAGGAACTGCTGTGGAAGCACCGCGCGCGGGCGGTGCGGCGCGCCTGGGAGCACCCGGATCGGGTGGCCTCCCATGCCGAGGAGCGGCCCGTCCCCTGCGAGCTCGGCCGGAAGCTCGTCCTCATCTTCGCCACCACGCTGGCCTCGGCCATGGCGAAGCGCGCCGTGAAGTCGCTGGTCCCCCCCACCGAGGACGAGCGGGCCTCGGGGGGCAAGAAGCGCCTCGGGCTGCGCATCAACCAGACCCAGGCCCACGCTTAGGGTTTATAAGTAGTTTTGATTGCGTGGAATGGGCGCATAAAGCAGATTCATCCACGCCATGGATCTGCTCTACGCGCGCGCCCAGATGGGGATGTCCCTCGCCTTCCACATCATCTTCGCGGCGGCGGGCATCGCCCTGCCGCTGCTGATGGTGCTCAGCGACGTGAAGGCCCGGAGGACGGGGGACGCGGACTACGCGGTGCTCAGCCGCAAGCTGGCGAAGGGCACGGCCATCCTCTTCGCGGTGGGCGCGGTGAGCGGCACGGTGCTGTCCTTCGAGCTGGGGCTGCTGTGGCCCGACTTCATGGGGACGTACGGTGAAGTCATCGGGCTGCCCTTCGCGCTGGAGGGCACGGCCTTCTTCACCGAGGCGGTCTTCCTCGGCATCTACCTCTACGGGCGGGAGCGGATACCGGCGGGGCTGCACCTCTTCTCGGGGCTGATGGTGGCGCTGAGCGGCGCGGCGAGCGCTTTCTTCGTCACGCTGGTGAATGCCTTCATGAACCACCCGACGGGCTTCACGCCTGGCCCGGGCGGGCCGGTGGACGTGGACCCGGTGGCGGCGATGTTCAGCCCGGGCTGGATGCACCAGACGGCGCACACGCTGCTCGCGTGCTACCAGGCCAGCGCCTTCGCCATGGCGGGCATCCACGCCTTCGTGCTGCTGCGGCACCCGGGGGCGGCCTTCCACCGCAAGGCGCTCTCGGTGGCGCTGCCGCTGGCGTGTGCCACCGCGCTCCTTCAGCCCCTGGTGGGGGACCTGTCGGCGAAGAACGTGGCGCACCAGCAGCCGGTGAAGCTGGCGGCCATGGAGGGCCTGTTCGAGACGCAGCGGGGCGCGTCGCTGAGCGTGGGCGGGTTGCCGGATGTGGAGACGGGCACCACGCCGTACGCGCTGGAGATTCCGAAGGCGTTGTCCATCCTGGCGTTCGCGGACCCCGACGCCGAGGTGAAGGGGCTCAACGAGTTCCCCCGCGACGAGTGGCCGCCAGTGGCCAAGGTGCACGTGGCCTTCCAGTTCATGGTGGGCACGGGCAGCCTGATGGCGCTGCTGGCCGGGGTGACGCTCTTCCTGCGCTGGCGGCGGAAGGCGTGGCCCGAGGACCGGCGGGTGCTGTGGGGCTGGCTGCTGTGCGGGCCACTCGGGGTGGTGGCGATGGAGGCGGGGTGGCTCGTCACCGAGTGGGGACGCCAGCCGTGGATCGTCCGCGGGCTGATGCGCACGGCGGACGCGGTGACGCCGGTACCGAACCTGGCGGTGCCCTTCTGGACGTTCTCGCTCGTGTACCTCTTCCTGGGGATGATGGTGACCTTCCTCCTGGTGAGGCAGGTGGCGGGCACGTTGCCGGGTCACGAGTCGGACGAGGTGTCCCATGCCCACTGAGCTGTGGCTGGGGGGCGTGCTGGTGGCCGCCTTCGTCCTCTACGCGCTCTTCGGGGGCGCGGACTTCGGTGGCGGAGTGTGGGACCTGCTCGCCTCGGGGCCTCGCAAGGCGGAGCAACGGGCGCTCATCGCCCAGGCGCTCGGGCCCGTGTGGGAGGTGAACCACGTCTGGCTCATCATCGGCGTGGTCATCCTCTTCTCGGCCTTTCCGCCAGCCTTCGCGGCGCTGTCGGTGGCGCTGCACGTGCCGCTGACGCTGCTGCTGCTGGGCATCGTCTTCCGGGGCACGGCCTTCACCTTCCGCACCTATGACATGCGAGGGGACCGGGTGCAGCGGCGCTGGGGGCTCGTCTTCAGCGGGGCGAGCGTGGTGGCGCCGGTGCTGCTGGGCCTGTGCGTGGGTGCGGTGGTGAGCGGCGACATCCAGATGCGGGGAAGGGTGGTGGTGAGCGGTTTCTTCGCCCCGTGGCTGTCGCCCTTCGCGCTGGCGGTGGGGGCGCTGGCCCTGTGTCTCTTCGCCTTTCTGGCGGCGGTGTACCTCACGGCGGAGACGCGCCAGCACGCGCTCCAGGAGGACTTCCGGCGGCGGGCCCTGGGCGCGGGCGTGGCGGTGTTCCTGGCGGCCTTCGGCGTGCTGGTGCTGACGCGCGAGGGGGCACCGAGGGTCTGGGCGGGGCTGACGGGCTCGTCCTTCGCGCTGGTGCTGCACGCGGCGACGGCGGTGGCCGCGGTGTTGGCCTTCGGGCTGCTGCTCGCCCGGCGCTTCTGGCCGGCGCGCGTGGCGGCGGCGGCACAGGTGGGGCTCATCGTGGTGGGCTGGGCTGTCTCCCAATACCCGTACCTCGTGGTGCCGGAC
>NZ_DASVWK010000951.1:0-5092 GCF_036389735.1 Archangium sp.
GGTGCGCTCCGGCCAGGCGGTGGACATCCACCAGTTCGAGCCGGAGGACCAGCGCTGGCGGGACTACATCCACGCCATGCACCAGCTGGCGCGGCTGGCGGCGCCGGAGGTGGCCTCGGCCATTCCGCTGCCCCGAGGCGCGAAGCAGCTGTTGGATCTGGGCGGCGCCCATGGCTGGTTCGCCGCGGAGCTGTGCCGTCAGCACCGGGGGCTGAAGGCCACGGTGCTGGACCTGGAGGGCAGCGTGCGGGTGGGGCGGGAGATCATCGCCCGGGCCGGGCTGTCGCACGTGGTGACGCACCGCGAGGGGGACATCCTCACCTCGGAGCTGGGGGGCCCGTACGACGCGGTGCTCCTCTTCCAGGTGGTGCACCACCTGACGCCCGCGCAGAACGTGGCGCTGCTGCGCCGGGTGCGCACCGCGCTCATGCACAAGGGGACCCTGGCGGTGCTGGAGTACCTGCGCGAGGACGTGGAGAAGCCGCCGAGCGCCGCGCCCCTCATCGGCCTGCACTACTTCCTCACCTCGAAGGCGGCGGCCTACACGCCGGCCGAGGTGGAGGGCTTCCTGGGTGACGCGGGCTTCCGCATCGAGAGCGCCCAGCCCATGCGCAACGTGCCGCTCCAGACGCTCCTCATCGCCCGCCCCGAGTGAGCGGGGCCGGGGCCGGAGGCGTGCTCACACCTGCCATTGCACGCAGCCACTCATCATCCACCTCGAGTCGACGGATGTCTTCCGAGAGAAGCGCTTGCTCCTGGGCTGGCAGCAACCCGGCAGCGGCACGAAGACTGACATACGCGACCCCTCTGAGTTCAGCATTCGCGCTCTCGTCCAACGCGACGCGCGCAAGCACCCTGAAGCCCTCTTCATCCGGCTGGCCACACCGCTCGAGCATCGAGCCGAGGGAACGAGCAGCGATGACCAGCACCTCGACATCCGTCTCTCGCCCCTCCAGCATGGCCCGGAGCATGGGGAGGGTGCGCATGTGTGCCCAATGAAGGCACAGGGCCCAGACAGCTTCGTACCGCACCTCGACATCAGGGCTCCGCATCAACTCCAGCCCTGCATCCACGACCTCATCGGATGGCGGTGTGTCCTTGTCCAGCTTGAGCTCTCGAAGGGCACCCAGTACCTCCTCCACCTTCTTGGAGGTCAGGCGCAGCACTCGCTCTGCATTGTCCACACTACCCTCCTCCAGAAAGGGCTTCCTCCATCCGAGAGATCATGGCCCTGGCCTTGTCCATCGCCTCCTGGACGTACGAACGAACGGCAGGCGAGTGTGCCGGGTTCTCCAGGCTGCCCTCAAGCGCCCGGACATGTCTCTTGAGATCCCTGACGGACTGCATCATCTCGCGCCGATGATCCCAGTAGCCGCCACCCGGCTTCGGGATGTGTTGGCCAGCAAGCTCCTTGGCAACCCCCTCGAAATCACCTGGCTTCGCGTGATCACGGAGGATGTTGTCGATTTTGGTGATGTGCCTGGCTTGCGACTCAAGCAAGCCTTCGGTGGGTAATCCACCTCCGGGCCCCAGGGCACTGGCCGCCACCGCGGTGGGCGCCAGCCCCACCACCAGTTCCTCGGCACCCAGAACCACCGTCCCCACCTGCCCCGCCGCCTCCAGCCTCACCCCCATGCGCACCGGGGAGAGCAGCGCCGCCCGACCGAAGCCGGGCAACCCCGGCCCCCTGCCCACCACGTTCGACCGACCCGACAGCGCCGCCGTCGCCAGCAGCAGCAACACGCGCATGCCGTTATCCCCCAGCACCCGGCCAAAGCGCTGGCCCGCCGCCCTCAACTCCCCGGTGGTCGTTGCCCGCTCGGACTGCTCCAGCAGCCCCCTCCCTGCCCGCACCATCTCCCGCATCGGCCCCAACCCCAGGTACACCACCAGGTACAACGTCAGCACCGCCGCCACTCCCTTCGTCACCGGTCCAGGTGCCACGCATGGGCTCCTCCTCGCGTCCGTTGGGTTGGGAGCGTGAGACAGGATTTCATGGGTTGTCCATGACGGGCCGGGGAGGGCCTACCGTGCGGGCGGGGTTCGAGCGTGCCCACGTCGTGTTAGGCTGCCCCACCGCGGAGGTCACGCTCATGAATCAGGTTCCCGAGGAACAGGCGGCGGGGAGCGCCAGGGTCCGGCGGCGGTGGTGGTGGCAGCGGCAACTGTGGAAGGAGGAGACGCAGGCGGCCTTGCTGCCCCCGGTGGGAACCACGGTGGGCGGCTACCACCTGGAGGCGAAGCTGGGCAGGGGCGGCCAGGGCACCGTGTACCGGGCCCGGCGGGGCGGGCAGTTGTATGCCGTCAAGTTCATCTACCTCCCGGTGGCCGGGAAGTGGGCGCGCCGGGAGCTGGAGGTGTTGCCGCGCCTGGAGCGGGTGGGCGTGGTGAAGCTGGAGGGCCACGGCAAGTGGCCGGACCTCTGCCCCCTGTTCCTCTTCATCGCCATGGAGTACGTGCCGGGACTCGCCCTGTACTCCTGGGCGAGGAGACACCACCCCACGGCGCGGCAGGTGGCCACCGTCCTCCTGGAGCTGGCGCGCCAGTTGGCAGCGATCCACGCCGAGGTGGTGGTGCACCGGGACGTGAAGGGCCCCAACGTGCTCGTCCGTCCGGACGGCCAGCCGGTGCTGGTGGACTTCGGCGTGAGCAGCTGGCCCTCGGCCTCCCGGGTGACCGGAGCCCTGCCGCCGGGGAGCTGGCCGTACCGGAGCCCGGAGGTGTGGCGCTTCCTGCGCGAGCGCCAGCCGGGAGAGCGCTACACGTCCCCTCCCCTGGATGACTTGTGGGCCCTGGGCATCGTCCTCTATCGGCTGCTGACGGGCGCCTACCCTTTCGACGAGCGGGACGAGCCCTCCCAGCAGGACGCCGTCCTCACGCACCACCCCGAGCCGCCCCACGTGCGCAACGCCCGCGTCCCCCGGGCGCTGGGCGAGCTGTGCCTGCGCCTGCTGGACAAGGCCCCCGAGGCGCGCTTCCCCACCGCCGGGGCCCTGGAGGGGGCCCTGCTGGAGGCGCTGGCCGGAGCGGAGGGGACCTGGGACGTGCCGCTGCATGACGAGCGCGTGCCGGAGGACGCCCCCGAGGAGGCGCCCACGCCGCAACCCTCCACCCTGGCCGCGCCGTCCACGACGGGCGAGGCCCTCCCGGTACAGCCTCCGGCCCCCACGGCGACACGGCACGCACGCGGGCCCCTCCTCCGCTGGGGATGGGGGGCCCTGGCGGGCGTCTCGGTGGCGCAGGTCGTGCTGGCCCTCCTGCTCGCCACGCGCGAGCCGACTCCCCAGGCGAGCGGGACGCCCGGCCAGGAAGTAGCGCCGCCCTGGGAGTGGCCAGAAGGTGGAGGGGGCACAGCGCCCGTCGAGGCGGCCACCCCTGTGCCTGTCGCCAGCGCGACACGCCCCCAGGACATGCGCGTGAAGACTCCACGAGCCCCGCTCGCCTCCCAGCCCCCGCCGGAGACGCAGACAGGCCCCCCCGCCGCGAAGGTCAGCACGGCCCTGCTCGTCTGCGCCCTCGCGTCCGCCTGCCCCGGCGCCCAGGTGCGCCCCCTCACCCCCGACGACTGCCCTCCGGGCGCCCAGGAGGCCATGAAGAAGTGGGGCATCTCGGGGCAAGTGGGCAGCGTCGGTTTCGAACAGGCACACCAGGGGCGCTCCACCGTGCACCAGGGCCCTGGCGCGTCCGTCATTATCGGCCAAACGGGGGGCTGGGGCGCCGCGGAGCAGGGGACCGAACTGATCGGGGAACTCCTCTTCGGGAAGGAGCGCGTCTACGGTCGCCTCACCGAGGCTCGGACCCCTGGCGGAGACAGGTTCCCCGTCTGCGTGCAGCTCCTGGACCTCGACGGCATGTTGGGGCTCCCAATCCGGGGCCGTCCCTCCCCGGACACCGCCCTCATCAACCGCAACTTCACCGCGGAGGCCGTGCGGAAGTAGGGCGGCCCAAGGAGCACGAGTCTCCGGAAGGTGGGGAGCCAACCTCGGAGGCTCTGTTAGGCTCCCCACCCCGGAGGTTCCGTGCCCGCCCTTCGCACCACCATCCCGCTCCTGCTCTCGCTTCACGTCGGCGTCCCCACCCTGGCCCAGCCACCTCCCGAGCCCTGGGAGCCGGGAGTCCGTCACCTCGAGCTCCTCCCCCGTGCCGCCGGGGAGCGGCCCGAGCTGCGCATCAGCCCGGGGCTCGCCCTCACGGTGGTGTTCGACACCCCGCTCCGCTCCCTCCGCCAGGGCGGCGTGGAGTTGGAGGAGCGGGCGCGCTTCCGGCTCGTGAGCCTGGACGAGGAGGGCCGCGTCCTCACCCTGGTGTTGGCCCCGGGGGAGGTGCCCGACAGGCCCTTGCGGTTGACGGTCCACTTCGCGGATGGAGCGGTGCCGGCGAGCGTGGCCTTCCACCTGGTGGCGCACCCGGCCCGGGCGGAGACCCACGTGCAGGTGTACCGCCAGCCTCGCTCCGCCGAGGTGTGCTGCGAGCAGGCCGACGCCGAGCGGGAGAAGGCCCGACGGTGCTTGCTGGAGTTGGAACGGACCCGGGCGGAAGTGACAGGGCCGGGGCGAGCGAGCCTCATTGGCCTGCGCTCCGACGGGCTGTTGGACAGGGCGGGCGTGCGCACCAAGGTCCTCCCAGTCGAGACGCTCACCGTAGGTCCCGCGAATGCCCTTGCCTTGTGGGACGCCACCGCCTTCCGCTCCGCCGCTCCGGGTCAGCAACCGGAGGAGCGCCGCGCGCGGGTGGCCGTGCTGTTGACCCTCCGGGGCCCGGGCGCCCAGGACTGGAAGGCCGAGGGAGCGCACCTGGCGTCCCGAGGCGGCAGGGGGCGCAATGTGACGGTGTGGCAGTCGCCCGCCAGCAAGCCGGGCTTTCGGGAGGTGATGGTGGAAACGGAGCTGACGGAAGCGGAGGCCCGGGGCCGCTTCACGCTCAAGCTGTGGGACGCGAGCGGCACCCGGACAGTCACCCTCGGCGGGGTGACGTTTCCTTGAGCACTCGGGGCGGCTCAACGGCTTCTGGAGTACCTACTCGGAGTCGTCCTCGGGATCGCCCTGCCATTCCGGCGAGTTCAACTCCTCCGGAAGAGGGGCGATCATGAACA
>NZ_DASVWK010000952.1:0-4135 GCF_036389735.1 Archangium sp.
GTGCAACGCCGCGAGGCGGGAGCGGACTCGCTGCTGGGGACGAGCATCGGCAGCTTCCGGCTCACCCGGAAGCTGGGCCATGGCGGCATGGGCACGGTGTACCTCGGCGAGCACGTGGACATCGGCAGCCGCGTGGCCATCAAGGTGCTGCACGGACGGCTGGCCGGCTCGCCCCAGGTGCTGCGCCGCTTCCACATGGAGGCGCGCGCCGTCAACCTCATCGGCCACGAGAACATCGTCAACATCATCGACATCAACCCCGCGCCGCCCCGGCCCTACCTCGTCATGGAGTACCTCGAGGGCGAGCCACTCTCCACGCTGCTGGCCCGCGGCCCCGTGCCCGCGGAGATCGCCGTGGCCCTGCTCGCCCAGGTGTGTGACGCGCTGCAGGCCACGCACGCGCGCGGCATCGTCCACCGCGACCTCAAGCCCGAGAACCTCTTCCTGCTGCAGCGCGGCCACGGCCCCGCCTTCGTCAAGGTGCTCGACTTCGGCATCGCCAAGCTGCTCGATGACGAGCCGCGCGAGGAGGACACCGGCGAGGGCGCCGTCCTCGGCTCGGTGGACTACATGGCCCCGGAGCAGTCCCGCGGCGACCCCGTGGACGGCCGCGCCGACCTCTACGCCCTCGGCGTCATCGCCTACCAGCTCGTCACCGGCCGGCGGCCCTTCGAGGAGAAGTCCCTCACCGCCCTGCTGCTCGCCCACCAGTCCAAGCAGCCCGTCGCGCCCTCCACCCTCCGCCCCGACGTCCCCGCCGGCCTCTGCGGCGTCATCCTCCAGGCCCTCGCCAAGGACCCCGAGCAGCGCTTCCAGAGCGCCTCGACGATGCGCGGTGCCCTCCAGGTGGCCCTCGACAAGGCCCTCGCCACGGGGCCCGCGCGCACGCCTCCGCCCCTGGCCCCCACCGCCCTCCACCGCTCGTGTCTGGCCCTCCCCGTCCTCGTGAGGTCCACCCCCGGCGCCGAGCCCCTGCGCCTCACGTGCGCGGACCTGTCTCGCGGCGGCATGTTCCTGTGCACCTCCAAGGACCTGCCCCCGCTGCTGTCCCGGTTGGAGCTGGCGCTGGAGCACCCCACCGAGGGCCTCCTCACCTGCGCGGGCGAGGTGGTGCGGCACGTGAAGAGCGAGGAGGCGCGCCCCTGGGGCATGGCCCCCGGCTTCGGCGTGCAGTTCGTGGAGCCTTCGCTCGCCTTCAAGGCCGCGGTGGCGCACCTGCTGCTGGGCCAGCCGCTCCACACCCTGCGCCCGCCGAGGGACCCGGCCGCCGATGCCGAGGCCGAGCAGGTGCTCGCCCCCTACGACACGCGCGACATCGAGGACCTCTATGCCTTCCTCGCGCTGCCGCCGGACGTGGGCTGCGAGGAGGTGCGGCTGCGGGCCCGCCGCGCCCAGCACGCGCTGGAGCGGCTGCGCGAGAGCCCCGTCTCCCCCACCCTGCGCGCCAAGGTGGACGCCGTGCTCGAGCGCGTGCGCAAGGCGGGCGACACGCTCGGCCAGCCTCCGCGCCGCGCCGCCCATGACGCCGAGCGGGGCAACTTCCTCGGCGTGGCGCGCTGCCTCGCCGCGGGCCTCACCGTCTCCCAGTTGGAGGAGCTGCGGCGCGACTTCCTCGCCCGCCGCCCGCACACGGAGCAGCACCTGCGCGTCCACCTCGCCACCGCCCGGGCCCACGTGGAGGGGGGGATGCTCGCCCAGGCGCGCGAGGCCCTCGAGCGTGCCCTCGTCCTGGATCCGCTCTCGCTGGAGTTGCACCGGCAGTACCGCGCCCTATCCCAAAGCCTCAGCCGTCCGTGCTAACTCCCCCGCCCCACCATGTCCTCCCAGACATCCGGCTCCGAGCCCCAGCCCTCCACCCCGTCCCCCTCTTCCGTGCCCGTGGCGGTGCAGCGCGTGGCCCTGCACGCGGTGGCCTCCGGCCTCACGCCGCTCATCCCCGTGCCCTTCCTGGATGAGTACGCCCTGCGCCGCGTGCGCGAGCAGATGGTGCGCACCATCCTGCGCGAGCGCGCCCTGTCCGCTCCGGATCGCACGGTGACGGTGCTCGCCGGCCTCCACCCCCGCGAGGGCAGCCGCCTCCAGCAGCTCGTCAGCAAGCTGGCCCTCTTCTCCTTCCGGCTCGCCTGGCGCAAGGCCTACAGGCGGCTGGCCACGGCCCTGTGGGTGAAGGACTGCGTGGACATGGCCTCGCTCTCCCTGCACCACGGCTACCTCCTCCAGCACGCCCTCACCCGGGGAGACCTCGACGCGCTCTCGCTCGCCAACGAGGACAAGGCGCGCCGCGTGCACACCGCCATCGACGCCGCCTGCAAGGAGCTGGACGCGCGCCCCGTCAACCAGGTGCTGCGCCGCCTCTTCACCGGCAGCCAGTTGCTCCTCACCGAGCTGGCCAAGGCCCTCGAGCAGTGGACGGGCACGCCCCGCACGCCCAAGCAGGGCGAGGACCAGGAGGTGGCCTCGCTCGCCGAGCGCCTCGCCGCCGCCCTCTGGGAGGAGCGCGGCTACTTCCAGTCCCTCGAGGCCCTCTACGAGAAGCACTTCACACTTCCAGGCTGAACCGGATTTCCTGGTTGTTGACGTCGGCGGGGAATCGGGACCATAACGGGCCATCCCCCTCCCGAAGGAAGACATGGCCCCCCTGTTCCCGACGAAGCGCCTCGGCGCGCGCGCCCTGGTCCTGCTGCCGTTGCTCGCCGCCTGTGGTGGCGGCCTCGAGTCCGAGCCCACCCCCGCCCCCGAGACGGGCACCGAGCAGTCCTCCCTCGTCCTCGGCGCCGGCCGCTATGGCGTGGTGACGGGCGGCATCTACAACGCGGGTGCCCAGCCGCTGAGCGACACCACCTCGCGCAACAAGTTCTTCTGCGAGATGCGGCAGCTCAACGCGAAGTGGCTGCGCATCGAGGCGGGCTGGCCGGGCGTGTCCAACCTCACCTACCAGCAGATCGTCGCGGACGCGCACGCCAACGGCATCAAGGTCATCGTCCTCTACACGCACCCGCAGTTCTGCGGGGACCCGAACAGCGGCGTGGCGCGCGACACGTACATCAACGACTACCTCAACAAGGTGAAGTCGTGGTCGGCCAACGTCTTCTATGGCACCGCCAAGGCGGACGCCATCGAGGTGATGAACGAGCCGAACCTCACCGGCGTGTGCCCGGACGGCTCGACGCGCTTCCGGGTGGAGCCCAACACCTTCGCCTGGACGGTGCGCCGGGTGAAGGAGTGGAAGGTGGCCAACGCGCGCACGGAGTCCATCATCTCCGGCGGCGTCCTCAATACGTACACCACCGAGCAGTTCTGGCCGGGCCTGTTCAACTCGGCCGCGCTCACCGCCTACAAGGGCAACCCGCCCTGGGACTACTTCGGCATCCATCCCTACAACCCGTGGAGCTATGACTGGGCCTGCCTCAACAACGGGGGCGGCTCGGCGTGCTTCGGCAACTACAGCTCCGGGTACAAGTACACGCTGCGCACCGGCCTGCAGACGGTGCAGAGCAAGCTGAACACCGCCACGGGCGTCACCAACAACCGCCTCTTCGTGACGGAGTTCGGCTTCCAGGATCGCGGCTCGGTGACCGCGCCCGACAACGCCGTGCGCAACGAGGCCGAGCTGGCCGAGGCCATGCGCATCTCCGCCGAGTCCTTCGGTGACTCGGGCGTGGTGGACTACGCGCTCTGGTACACGTACCGCAACCACACGGACGGCTCGGGCAACTTCGGCCTGCGCAACTGGTGGAACGGCTCCACGCACTACCCCTCCAAGTGGGAGCCCTGGCACGAGTTCCAGAAGCTCGCCCGGGGCCTCACCGCGCGCACCGGAGACAGCCCCGACGCCTGCTGGCTGTAGCCCCACCCCGCCAGGTGGGCAAGGCCTCTACTGCGTCATGTAGTAGAGGCCCAGGCACATCTCGTCCCCGGTGCCCTCGCCCCAGTTGGCGTCCACCGCGCCCGGGGCGCTGTTGTTCCAGTGGCACTCGAGGCGGATGCTGTCCCCCGGGTTGACCACCCTGGGCTGGGAGAGCGCGTAGCCCCCCTGCCAGTGGAAGTCCCACTCGGGGATGTCGAGCAGGCACTCGCGGGCACCCGAGCGGCGCTGGATGTCCAGCCGCGCGCGCGTGCCCAGCGTGTGCATGTG
>NZ_DASVWK010000953.1:0-9980 GCF_036389735.1 Archangium sp.
CCCTTCCAGCGGATATCAGCTGATACAGCGAAACACGGGATGGGACCGGCCTCAATGAGGCACGGAGCCCGGGGGCTCGACCTGCTCCACCCGCTTCTGCAACTCCGGGTCATCCGCCACGTCCGGTCCAAGCTGGACGAATGACAGAAGCAGGGTCCGGGCAGCCGCCTCCGGGCGCGCCTCGGCCTGGGCCACGAGCTGCTGCCGCCGGGACTGAAAGCCGGCGAGGGACTCCTCGAGCGCACTCCGGGTGGCCTTGTCCTTCGCCGCGGCCAGACGCTCGCGGGCCCGCTGGATGTTCTCGTCCAGGAGCTTCAGGCCCTCCCGGGCCCGGTCCGCCTCGGAGAGGTCCACGAAGGGCCCCTTGCCGTCGAGGGACAGCTCCAGGCGGCCCACCTGCCTGCCGCGCTCGCCAGAGGGCAGGAGCGTCACGGAACCGTGGCGCTGCGCCACCCCGGGAATGCGGCCCTCGTGCGACTGCACGATGATGTCCACCGCGCCGCCCACGTCCCGCGCCAGCGCCTGGGCCTCCGCCAGCGGCAGCGCGGCCAGCACCACCACCACCTCCACCTTCTCCTTCTCACGCAGGCGGCGGGCCTCGGCGAGCGCCGCGGGCACGGGGGGCCGCCCCACCACGCCCGACGCCACCTCGCCCTCGGGAGACAGCCCCACCACGCCGAACTTCCTCCCCTCCACCGTCACCATCGAGGAGGCCGCGAAGAGCAGCTGGCCCTTCGCATCCACCAGGTTGGCCGACAGCAACCGCATCTTCGCCTTCCGGGTGGCCTTCTTCAGGAAGTCCGTGCCGAGCACCAGGTCGCGAGCCCCCACGGCCATGGCCGCGGTACCCATCGCATCCATCTGCTCGAGCAGCAGCTCCGCGCGCGTCTGGGCGTTCGGATCACCTCCGGACTGGGGGAACTTGAAGAGCGCGTTGCCCGCGTCCAGCACCAGCACCGGACTCCCCTTCGCGCGCTCCTGCGCGAAGAGCGTCTTGCGTCTGGCCAGTCCGCCCGCCGGGCTCTGCCTGCAACCACAATGGGCGATCTCCCCTCCGTTGTCTCCGGTGAAGAGGAGCACCGCCTTCCGGGGCGCCGCGCCAGCAACCAGGGGATTGATCAACAGAACCAGCAGGGCCAGCAGGGCCGATCGCACTCTCATCAGAACCTCGAAAGACAGACGCTCCAAGACAACCGCGGCCGGGCAGAACCCACCCGGCCGCCCCTCTCGAACCGCGGAGGGACTAGTAGTGACGGATGGCGTGGTAGGCGGTGCCGGCGTTGCGGTTGTTGAACACGCAGCCGTACGAGCAGCCCTTGCACTCGTAGGCGTTCATGTAGCCCCAGCCATCACCCGACTCGTAGAGGAAGATGTGGCCAGCGCCGTTTTCGTTGTAGACCATCGCGTCGGCCTTCAGCACGCTGCCGCGGGAGACGGTGAACCACTGGCTGCTGTCGGAGTTGAAGCTGACGGTGCTGTAGGGATGTGAGTCCACCGCCACGTTGTTGTTGGTGCTGGGCACCACCCACGCCTTGGCGATGAAGCCGGAGCAGTCAGCGCCGTACGAGCCGGAGTGCGTGCAGCTCCCGCAGCTACCCGAGCACGAGCCCGGGGCGGCGCCCGGCTTCCAGGCTCCGTGGCCCCACCAGTAGGAGAAGCCCACCACGCCCTCAGCGCGGACGATGGACTCATCGCGCGCCGTGGAGGTGCTTTTCACCAGGTTGAGGTAGCTGCCGGAGGCCCAGCCAGTGACGCCGCCGTAGTACACCTTGTACCAGCCGTTGGTGGGGCAGCCGCCGCCCCACTCGATGACCTCGCTGCTGGCCGGCATGGTGACGATGACGCCGTAGGTCGTCGCCGGGCCCGTGCGCAGGTTCAGATCCCCAGTCGTCGTCAGGAGGGACTTGGCGGTGACGCACGTAGTCAGCGCGTTCGCGCTGGCGCCGATCTCCTCGTCCACCCCCTTCAGCTCCACACTCTCCACCGCCGTCTGGCCGCCACCGCAGCCCACGGCCACGAAGGCCAGTACAGCCAACCACTTCAAGGGATGACCGCTCACGCTCTGCTTGCTCATACACACCTCACGTCGGGGGGGGACCGCGGCGAAAACCTCTGCGTCGAACAGCCCTTTTCACGCGATACAGGTCGAGGAGCCCAGGAGTCAGGGCGGTTCTGAAGAAGCCATAGATAGCTTTTCCCAGGAAAATGGAAGTATCATTTTTTCCTTGAAAAGCGGTTCTGCGACATTTGACGCAAGATTACCGCCTTGTGCGCCGCTCGAGTTCAGCGACAGCACGACTTCCAGGCGCTGCGCGTGCGCATCACGGCCCCGGTGGCCGACTACCCGGACGAAGTCGCTGGCACGCGGCCCCAGACCATCGAGGTGTAACGCGAGCCCGGCTCGGCCTCGAGTCCCAGCTTCTTCAAGTCCTCCGAGTACTTCGCCCCCTTCACCACCACCCACCGTTTTGCCACGCGCCGGGCCTCCTCCAGCGTCTCGGCGGTGAGCGGCGCGTGCTCGGCGAACCGGCGCAGCATCTCGAAGCCCGGCTGGGATTTCTTGGGCTTCTCGAACATCGGATCGAAGAAGACGATGTCGAACGCACCCGAGGGCAGGGAGCGCAGGTACTCGTGCGCGTCCGCGTGCAGGGCCTCCACGTGGCGGGAGTCCGGGCCGTACTCGTAGGCCTTCAGGCCCTCGGACACGACGGCGTACAGCGCGAGGCTCTTCTCCAACGCCACCACCCTCCCCTCCGACCCCACCACCAGCGAGGCCACCAGCGCGTCCTGCCCGAGCCCCAGCGTGCAGTCGAGCACGTGGTCTCCCGTGCGAAGCTCCGCCACCCGGATGAAGGCGTCATCCCGCTGCCCCGACTGGATGCGCAGCCGCCGCAGGTGCGCCATCCCCGGGTTGAAGCTGAACGTGCCCTCCTGGTCCCACAGCGAGACGCCCTCCCGCTCGAAGACGATGAAGGCGTCCGCCACCGACTCCAGCATGGGGCCGATGGGTTCCTTCTTCCGGCGCGGGATGAATGGGAGGTTCCACTGGCGCGCGGCCTCGCGGGCCCGGGTCACCAGTGTTTCCTCCGGCTTGCCGCTCGTCGTCACCGCGAGGGGAACTCGGCTCCGCACGTTCAACTCAGCCCTCGACGGCCTGGAGCTTCCTTCCGCCCTGCGCCTCGGCCACCGTTACCGACTGGTTCCGGCCGTGCCGCTTCGCGTAGTACAGGCACTGGTCCGCCTGCTCCACCAGCACCAGCTTGTCCGTGCCGTGGTCCGGCGCCGTCGCGATTCCCAGCGACAGCGTTATCTTCAGCGGGCCCATCTCCGTCTGGAACACCTCGGCCTTGATCGCCTCGCGGATCCGCTCGGCGATCACCTTCGCCCCCTTGGCATCCGTCTCGGGCAGGAGGATGGCGAACTCCTCTCCGCCGTAGCGCGCCACGATGTCCGTGTCCCGCGCATGCTCCTTCAGGATGCGCGCCACCCCCTTGAGCACCTGGTCTCCCGTCAGGTGGCCATAGGTGTCGTTCACGCTCTTGAAGTGGTCCACGTCCGTGAGCATCAGCGAGCACTTGCGCCCGTACCGCCGCGAGTGCGCCAGCATCTCGTCCGCCTTCGACTGGAAGGTGCGGTTGTTGTACAGGCCCGTCATGCCGTCCGTCGTCGCCATCCGCTCCATCTGCTCGTAGAGCTGGGCGCGCAGCACCGCCTGCGCCGCCTGGATGGCGATGACCTCCAACATCCGCAGCACGTCATGATCCAGCGCGGCCTTGCGGCGCGAGCCCGCCACCAGCGTCCCGAGGATCCGGTCCCCCGCCGTGAGTGGGAAGATCTTCAGCGCCCCCAGACCACGGATCTGCGTCTCCTCGTCGAAGATGACCTGCCGATCCATCGCCTTCAGGTCGCGCCCGGGCAGCGGCGCTCCGTAGCGCACCACGTTGGCCACCAGCCCGTTGTTGTCCGGGAAGGAGCGGCCCTCGAGCGCCTTGCTGCCCTGCGCCGCCACGCCCAGCATCCGCGCCACCTTGTGGACGCGCTTGCCGTCCACCTCGTTGACGATCGTCACCGCGCTGAAGTCCAGCCCAGCGAGCTGCCGCGCGCTCTCCAGCACCGCCAGGAACACCTGATCCGGGCTGCCGGCGCGGTTGAGCTCCTCGATGGCGCGGAAGAACCGGTCCTTCTCGTCGCGCGTCTTGCGGATGTACGTCATCACCCGCTCCACCTCGATGGAGCGCAGCACCTCGGCGGCGATCGTGGTGAGGAGCTTCTCGTCGTCGTCCGAGAAGGGGTTGTGCGTGAGGCGATCCGCCAACAGCACCCCGCGCACCAGCCCGCTGCCGCCCTCGATGATGGGCACGGCCAGCACGGCCCCCACCGCCGGAGCGCCCCCGTCGTACCAGGTGATCCCCTTGAGCCCGTGGGCCGAGTGCATCCGCACCGGGGCCCGGCGCTTCAGCACCCCGCCCAGCATGCCCTCGCCCGCGGCGAAGCTCTCGCGCTGCACGCGATCGGACATGCTGCGGCAGTCGTACAGCTTGAGCCCCTTGTCATCCGAGGAGAGCAGGAAGGCCGCGCAGGTGTGGGTGCGCAGGGCCGTCTCGGCGATCTCCAGCCCGGCGCCCACCGCGCCCTCGATCTCCTTCACCGAGGCGAGCAGCCATTTCTCCTCGTCCTTCACGTCGGGAGGGGTGTCGTGGGAGCCGGAGCTGACGAGGCGGAAGGTGCGGGCGCGCTCCTCGACCTCCTTGATGCGCTTCTCCACCGCGGAGCTCTCCGCGTGGCGGGCCGCGGCGATGCGGGCCGAGAGCACCAACTGGTACAGGCCAGCGAAGAGGGCGAGGAAGAGCGAGTGGGTGAGGAAGGAGGTGATGCTGCGATCCTGGCCCTGGAGGGTGACGGGCGCGTCGAAGGCCAGCGCCACGCCGAGCAGGGCCAGGCCCGTGTTGCGCGGCAGGAAGGCCACCAGGAAGGCCATGAGCAGGTAGATGAGCGGGAACACCGCGCCACCGGCGATGGCCACCACGATGAAGGACGCGGCGATCAGCACCCCGCCCAACTCCAGGTCATCGCGGAAGTAGAGGGGGGCGCCCACGGCGCCGCGGGTGAAGCGCCGCCAGGCCACCACGCCGAGCCCCGCGAGCAGGAAGAGAACGAGACAAGCCTCCGTCCACCCAAGGGTGTGCAGGCCGCGGAAGCCGCCGCGTGCCAGATGGGCGAAGGCGGCCAGCACGGCGGCCGGGGGCACGGTCCGCACCACGGGGCGCAGCAGCTTGGAGACTGGAGGAACGGCCGAGAGCACGGACATGTTTACTCCAGATGGAAGACGAGCTCGCCCGGCTTGATGTAGCCGAGCTCCTCGCGCGCGGCGCGCTCGAGGGCGACAGGGTCATTGCGAAGCGCGTTGATTTCTCGCAGGAGGGCGTCGTTCTGCTCGGAGAGCACGCGGTTGCGCTCCTGGATGACTTCCACGTCGTGGCGCAGGCGCAAGTAGCGGCGGAAGCCCTTCGCGTCCACCACCGAGACCAGCGTGAGGATCGCGGCCACGCACGCCGCTACACCCAGGAGCTTTCGCCGCACCGTCATGAGTGCGCGGAAGGTACCAGCGGCGACACCCCCGGCAAGAAATCCGCTCCAGCCCTGTAGCGCTCCTCAGCGCCGCAGCAGCGTCGTCACGGCCTTGGACACATCCTCGTGGCCGGCCATGCCCTGCCACGCGCCGGCCACCCTGCCCTCCTTGTCCAATAGGAAGGTGGCGGGCAGCGCCGGAATGAGCCCGAAGGCGCTCCGCCCCTGCTGCATGGGCTCGTCCGATACGAGCACCGGGAAGTTGAGGGCGTACTGCTCGGCGAAGGGGGCCAGCACCCGCTCGCCCTCCAGATCCAACCCCACCAGAACCACCTGGAAGCCCTGGGGGCCATGCTCCTTCTGGAGCGCCTCCAGCGTAGGCAGCTCCGCCAGGCACGGGAAGCACCAGGTGGCGAAGAAGGACACCAGCACCACCCGCCCGTTCAGCCCCCGCCAGTCGTAGCGCGTGGGCCCCACCGAGGGCAGCAGCAGCGAGCGCAGATAGGGAGACGGCCCCTGGGGGGCCTCGGGGACCCGGCGGCACCCGCCCACGGCCAGCACCAGCGCGCACCCCAGGACGAGCGCCGCGCGCCTCATGCCTCGCTCTTGACCACCGGGCCGCGCTGACAGTTCCGGCACAGCCCGTACAGCTCCATCTTGTGCGACGTCACCCTGAAGCCGTGCTTGCGCGCCACCGCGTCCTGCATCTGCTCGATGCGGTCGTCCTCGAACTCGACGATGGTGCCGCAGTGGGTACAGATGAGGTGATCATGGTGCTCGCGCCCGGCGGCCGCCTCGTAGCGCGTCTGCCCGTCGCCGAAGTTGCGCGCGTGGGCCAGACCACACTCGTTGAGCAGCTTCATCGTCCGGTACACCGTGGCCACCGACACCTTGGTGTCCTGCTGGCGTACCTTGTTCCACAGTTCCTCGACCGACAGGTGGCCGCCCACGGAAAAGAAGGTGTCGATGATGAGGCTGCGCTGGCGCGTGCTCTTCAGCCCGTGCTGCGCCATGTAGCGCTGGAGGACTTCGTCCTTCTCGTGGTTCACGGCCCGCCTGCCTTCCGAGCAGGCCCTTGAGCCCCTCGGTGCGCCGAGTGTCTACCGGTCGAACTTCCCGGCCGCACGAACCCCTGCCCGGACGCGACCGCGACTTGCACCCGTCCCTGGCTGTTTAGATTGGGGCCCGTCGGATTCATTGACACCCGTCTGCCAGCAAAGATAGAGGCACCCGGCCTCGTAAACGAGCATTTTTCCGCAACTTTATGAACACTCCCTGGCAGAGACAGCGGCAACCCGATGACGTCCCCACCCCCGTGGCGGTGGCCGTCTCCGACTACTGCCGGCGCGCGAAGTCGCCTGCAACCCCCACCGAGGTGCGCGAAGCGCTCGCCCTGCTGTCCGAGGCCGACGACTTCCGTGTGCGCACCTTGACCGACACCGAGCCCCAGGCCCGGCCGCTCGGGCCCTTCGCGGTGGTGGACGTGCTCAAGGGCACGGCCCCGGAACTCGCCGCGAAGCGTCAGGAGGTCGGTTTCTACGGGGTGGTGCAGGAGCTGGCCCGCGTGCACGAGGAGAAGCATCCGCCCGCGCCCCCTCCCGCCCCGGAGGTGCCTTCCTTCGCCACGCCGGCCGCCCCCAAGGCCGCCATCCCGGCGCCGGTGCCCGCCAAGGCCGAGCGCTCCGCGAAGACGAAGGGCGAGACGATCCAGTCGCGGATCGCCCCCCGCAAGCGCACCATCCCCGAGGAGGCCCCGTCCGACGAGGGCTACGAGGACGAGGGGCCGAGCTTCCTCAAGAGGGATCTGCCCAAGCCGCGCGGGCGCTTCACCCGCCTGGACGCTCCCAAGACGAGCTTCCAGGAGCTGACGCGCACCACGGGCAGGGAGATCCTCGAAGCGGCGATGGAGTCCCACGAGCACCGCTTCGCGCTGCTGGGTTCGCTGGCCAGCCAGTACAACGGCCCCCGGGGAGACCTGGCGCTGACGGACCTGGAAGCATTGCTGGGGGATCACGGGTTGATGGATGCCGTGATTTCCCGTGAACGCCAGGCCGTCCTCTCCTCCTACTCCGAGCACCGGGGTGCCGCCGGCCGTGTCGGCTGGGCGCTGGGCTTGAGCCCCTCCGAGCTGAAGCAGCTCGAGAGCAAGGCTGGCATCTCCCAGGAGGTGGAGGAGGTGCGCGAGCGCTTCCGCCGCGAGGCGCTCACCTCGCGCCACCTCACCCAGCGGTTGGATCTGCTCGGGCGAGACAAGTACCTGGCGGACCTGGGAATCAAGAAGCGGTTCACGGACATGCTGCGCCGGGAGCTCGAAATGCTGGTGCGCGACGAGGTGCCGGCGGCGACGGGCGTCCCCGCGCTCGCCGATGCGGTGGGCCGCAAGCATGGCGCCCCGTCCGAGCTCGTGCTCCGTGCCCTCGAGCGTCTGGGACTGGCCGAGGATCTGCGCAAGCGGACCTCGTCCAGAGCCCCCCACTCCACGACCTGAGAAGAAGAAGAAGAAGAGGCCTGAGTCATGCCCATCTACGAATACGCCTGTCAGTCCTGTGGAAAGATGATCGACGTCCTCCAGAAGGTGAGCGACCCGACTCCCGAGTCCTGCACCGCGTGCGGCGCGCAGGGCACGCTGAGCAAGGTCGTCAGCCGCTCCAGCTTCGTCCTCAAGGGCGGCGGCTGGTACTCGGACCTGTACAGCTCCACCAAGAAGGACGGGAGCTCCAGCGGCGGTGCGAGCAGCAGCAGCGCCTCCTCGTCCAGCACGCCCGCCAGCTCGTCTGACTCGGGGTCGAGCAGCACCAGCTCCGCGAGCAGTACCAGCACCGCGAGCGCCCCGGCGGCGGCGGCGGCCGGCACCAAGAGCTGAGCGGCGGAAAATTCGCGTGGGTGCTGGAGGGGAGGGAGACTGGCCACGTGCCCTTTCCTCCCTCCAAGCGCCCACCCCGTCGTTGTGTCCTCTGTGGCCATCCGGAGTTGACCGACGCGCGCGGTCACGGCCGCTTCCTGCTGGTTCCGGATCCCGATGGCCGCGGCCCCATCTGCCCCCCGGTGAAGGGCTGTGGTGCACAACGCCAGCGCGCTGGTGACACTGCGTCGCTGACGCCGAGCCCCCGCTAGGCTAAGCAAGGGCCCCTCACGCGTTTCAACGCCGAGGTGCGCCCGATGGTCGTAGCCCTGTTGCTCGCGTCGTTGCTCTCCGTCACCCCCGCCGAGCCGGCCTCTCACGCCGATCCGACGATCTCCCTCGCCCGGTCCATGGAAGGCCGCCACGCGCGGCTGCTGGACGGGCTGGAGCTGGCAGCGACCTTCAAACCCTCCATCACGCCCGCGCTGCGCATCACGGACTCGATGCGCTTCGGCCTCATGGGCGCTCCCCTCCCCCTGGACACCGGCGGCGGCGTGGACGCCGAGGTGCGCCAGGCGCTCGCGCTGATTCTGGGACTCTTCATCGGCTTCGGCACGGGCCACCTGATCGCCAGGGACAAGGACGGCTTCCTCCTGTTCCTCATCGTGGACCTGGCCATCATCGTGGTGAGCAGCGTCTTCAAGCTCGCCGTGGGAGGCTGGTTCTGGGGGCTGGGAGGCGCCGCCCTGCTCATCTCGCACGTCATCCAGGGCATCGACGCCCTGGGCAAGGCGGGCGGCCCCCGCCTCGTGGAGGCCACGCGCCAGCGCGCGGTCCAGGTGGCGGACATGTCGGGCGGACGCGACACCCCGCCCATCACCACCCGCGCCTTCGCCCTCTCCTTCTGACCCGAGGTCCACCCGTGAAACGACTCCTCGTCCTCATCGCGCTCGCGCTGGCCACCGGCTGCGCGAGCCAGTCCCTGCTCAGCCCGGAGGATCGGCAGAAGCTCGAGAAGGATTTGAGCACCGGCCCGACGTCGGTGCGCTACCTGAAGGTCTCCAGCTACCTCACGCCCTTCTTCGGAGACGCCTCGAAGCGGCTGCTGACGCCCTATCCGCCAGAGGAGGTGCGGCTGCTCAACGACACCAAGGGCAACCCCATCAACCCCGGTCCGGTGCAGACGCTGCTGCCGGCGGGGACCAAGGTACGCATCCTGAAGGTGGAGTTCCCCACCGCCTGGGTGATGGCCGAGCGCGTGCTGTACTCGCCGCGCACGCAGCCGTGGGTGTACCTGGAGATCGAGGGGGCGCCGCCGGGGGCGCCGGTGGTGCTGGTGCTCCCGCCGAGGAGCAAGACGCGGGAGGACTTCCTGGCGGAGGTGGACCGGCACCTGCTGGAGCAGGATCCAGCGCCGCGGATCGCCAAGTTCCATGCGCGCTTCCAGGAGGCGCTCAAGCAGAAGAAGGTGCTCGAGTCCATGCCGGAGGCGGCGGTGGAGATGTCCTGGGGCCTGCCGGAGCGCATCAGCCGCTCGCTGCAAGGGCAACAGGTGCTCCAGGAGTGGATC
>NZ_DASVWK010000954.1:0-1809 GCF_036389735.1 Archangium sp.
TCACGAGGCTCAGGCGGCGCGCGTCTCGCCGCTCTTCTCGGCCTCGCGGTAGAGCTCCTCCACCGCCTCGTTGTACTTCTTGAGCACGCTGCGGCGCTTGAGCTTCAGCGACGCCGTCAGCATGTCGTTGGCGGTGGAGAAGTCCTCGCTGATGAGCAGGAAGCGCTGGGGCTTCTCGTAGCCCTTCGCCGCGTCCTTGCAGAACTCGTTGATCTGCTCGCGGTAGAGCTGCTGCACCTCCTCGCGCTTGAGCAGCTCGGGGATGGAGCTGGTGTCCAGGCCCTTCTCGGCCGCCCACTTCTTCAGCGAGTCCATGTCCGGGACGATGATGGCCACGTTGAAGGGCTTGTTCTGCCCGTGCAGCATCACGTTGGCGACGAAGGGCGAGAGCTGGATGGCCTGCTCGATGGGCACCGGCACCACGTACTTGCCGTTCTCCAGCTTGTACTGCTCCTTGATGCGGCCGGTGATCCACACGTACCCGTCGTCATCCACCACGCCCATGTCGCCGGTCTTGAAGCCGCCGTCGGCGGTGAAGACCTTCGCGTTCTCGTCGGGCAGGTTGTAGTAGCCCGCCATCACGTTGTGGCCGTAGACGACGATCTCCCCCTGCTTGGGATCGCCCGTCTCGGAGCGGTCGATCGTCACGCGCGTGTCGGGGATGGCCTTGCCCACCGAGCCGATCTTCCGGTTGCCGGGGAAGTTGGCGGTGGCGATGGGGGACGTCTCGGTGAGGCCGTAGCCCTCGTAGACGGTGATGCCGAGGTTGTCGATGAACTCCGCCACCTCGCGCGAGATGGCCGCGGCGCCGCTGAAGGCGTACTTCAGCCGGCCGCCGAAGCGGGCGCGCACCTTGGAGAAGACGACCTTGTCGAAGAAGGCGTGCTGGAGGTCCAGCAGCGCGCTGCTCTGCTTCTTGTCGGCCAGCTCCCGACGCTGTTTGGCCACTTCCAGGCCACGCGCGAAGAGCATGCGCTTGACGGGGGACTCGGAGGCCATGCGCTTCTGGAGCCCGTCATAGATGCGGTTGAAGATGCGCGGCACCGAGAAGAGCAGCGTGGGCTGCACCTCGGAGAGGTTGTCGACGATCTTCTCCACGCCCTCGGCGATGCCCATGGAGGCGCCCATGGAGAAGAGGCCGTTGAGTTCGACGTTCTGCCCGAAGGAGTGCGCCCACGGCAGGAAGGACAGCGAGCGGTCCTCCTGGTTCATGGGGAAGATCTCGTGGATGGCGACCACGTTGCGCGCCAGGTTCGAGTGCGTGAGCATCACGCCCTTGGGATTGCCGGTGGTGCCCGAGGTGTAGATGAGGCCGGCCAGGTCCGAGGGCTTGGGCTGGGTGACGGGGCAGGGCGTCTCGGCGCCGCGGCGCAGCAGGCACGCGATGCTGTCCGTCTCGTGCTCGGTGCCGGTGAAGCGGATGATGTGCTCGAGCTTGGGCAGCTCCGGCTTGAGCGCCTTGAGCTTGTTGGCGATGGCGTCGGTGGCACCGAACACCACCTTGGCGCCACAGTCGTTGAGGATGTACTGCCACTCCTTGTCGAGCTGCGCCTCGTACATGGGGACATAGGCGGCCCCCAGCGTGTAACAGGCGTAGGCGCCCACCGCCCACTCGTGGCGGTTGTTGGCGATGACGGCCACGCGGTCACCGTGCGTCACTCCCAGCTGGGCCAGACCACCGCGCAGGTCATCCACCAGCTGACCGAACTTCGCGTACGTCATCCACGTCCATTGACCGTTCTTCTTCTCGCCGAAGAGCGGCCTGGGACCAAAGCTGCGCGTGCTGTTCTGAAAGATGTCGACCAGCGT
>NZ_DASVWK010000955.1:0-9151 GCF_036389735.1 Archangium sp.
ACGGGCAGCGTGCTGTACGTCGCGGCCCACCCCGACGACGAGAACACCCGGCTGCTGGCGTGGCTCGCTGGCGGGCGCGGCCTGCGCGCGGGTTATCTCTCGATGACTCGCGGCGACGGCGGGCAGAACCTCATCGGGACCGAGCAGGATGAGCTGCTCGGACTCATCCGCACGCACGAGCTGCTCGCGGCGCGCCGCATCGATGGCGCCGAGCAGATGTTCACGAGGGCCCGGGACTTTGGCTACTCGAAGAGCGCCGACGAGACGCTGCGCATCTGGGGGCGTGACGAGGTGCTGGCGGACGTCGTGCTCGCCATCCGCCGCTTCCAGCCGGAGATCATCGTGACGCGCTTCACCACGAAGCCGCCGAACCATGGGCACCACACCGCCTCGGCCCTCCTCGCCGAGGAGGCCTTCGCCGCCGCGGCCGACCCGGCGCGCTTCCCCGAGCAGCTCGGACAGCTCCAGCCCTGGAAGGCCGACCGGTTGCTGAACAACGTCTCGACCTGGAACCTGGGGCCCAACGCCGACATGTCCGCCTACCTGAAGGTGGATGTGGGTGGGTTTGATCCGCTCCTCGGGCGCTCCTGGGGGGAGATCGCGGCGGAGAGCCGCAGCCAGCACAAGAGCCAGGGCTTCGGTGTGGCGGCCGAGCGCGGGCCCCTGCTGGAGTACTTCAATCCCCTCTCCGGGACGCGCCCGAAGTCCGACCTCTTCGAGGGGCTCGACCTCACGTGGCGGCGGTGGAGCGGCACGGACAAGGTCGTCCAGGCCATCGACGAGGCCTCGAACGGCTTCAACCCTCGCTCGCCGCACCTCAGCATCCCGGCGCTCCTGCGCGTCCACGAGGCGCTCTCGGCCCTGCCCGACGCCAATCCGTGGAAGGCCATCAAGCTGCGCGAGACGGAGGCCCTCGTGGCCGCATGCGCGGGCCTGTTCCTCGAGGTACGCGCGGCGGAGGCCTCCGCCGTTCCGGGCAGCCAGGTGGCGTTGAACGTGATGGCGCTGAACCGCTCGCCCGCCGCGCTCCGGCTGGTGAGCGTGACATTCCCGGGCGGCGAGTCCGTGTCGGCCGGCGCCGACCTGACCGGGGACAAGCCCTTCAAGCTCTCCAAGCCGGTGACGCTCCCGGCGGACGCTCGGATCTCCACGCCCTACTGGCTCCGCAAGCCCGTCGCGGGGGGCCTCTACGCGCTGGACGAGCCGGATCGCGCCCTCGTCGGCCGACCCGAGGGAGAGCCCGCCCTGGCGGTGACCTTCGCCTACGAGGTGGGCGGCAAACGCTTCTCCGTGGTCCGTCCGGTGGTCTACGCGTGGACGGATCCGGTGCGTGGGGAGCTCTACCGGGCCTTCGAGATCGCCCCGGCCGTGACGGCGACGCTCGAGCGGGAGGTCCTCATGTTCCCCAACGGGGCGACCCAGGCCGTCTCGGTGGTGCTGAGCGCGGGCCGGGCCGAGGCCGCCGGAAAGGTGCGGCTCGAGGTGCCGGCGGGCTGGCGCGCCGAACCGGCCGAGGCGCCGTTCCAGCTCGCCGCACGCGGCGACGAGCGCACGGTCCGCTTCCAGCTCACTCCGCCCAAGGGCGCGACCGAGCGGGCCCGCCTGCGCGTTGTCGTCGACAGTGGCGGCCGTTCCGAGTCGTGGCGCCTGCGCACCGTGAACCATGAGCACATCCCGCCGCAGATGGTGCGCCAGCCCTCCGAGGCGACCCTGGTCCCCTTCGCGCTGGCCACGAAGGTGCGGCGGCTCGGGTACATCCCCGGGCCGGGCGACCGGGTGGCCGAGAGCCTCGCCGCCGTCGGGTACGAGGTGACGCTGCTCCCGGAGGAGCGCCTGGCCTCCGAGAAGCTCGAGCGCTTCGAGGCCATCCTGGTCGGAGTGCGCGCGTTCAACGCCAACCCGCGCCTCGCCCTCCACCATGATCGGCTCATGCAGTACGTGGAGCGGGGAGGACGGCTGCTCGTGCAGTACAACACCAACAGCCGCGTGGGCCCGCTCAACGCGTCCCTGGGGCCCTACCCGTTGGAGCTCGGCCGCGACCGCGTGACGGACGAGACCGCGGCGATGACGCCCGTGAACCCCAAGGAGCCGCTGCTGAGCGGCCCCAACCGCCTCACGGCCGCCGACTTCGAGGGCTGGGTCCAGGAGCGGGGCCTCTACTTCGCCTCGAAGTGGGACGAGCGCTACCGTCCCGTCTTCGCCATGAACGACCCCGGCGAGGAGCCCCTGCGCGGTGGGCTGCTCGTCGCCCGCCATGGGAAGGGCACCTTCATCTACACGGGCCTCGCCTTCTTCCGTCAGCTTCCCTCGGGCGTGCCCGGCGCCTACCGCCTGCTCGCCAACCTCCTCGAACGATGACCACTGGTACGAAGCCTCCTGAACGCGCCGGGGCCCCCAAGCCTCGGCCCGAGCTCGACGACGCGCCTCCCTTGCTGGGCTCCTGGCGCAACATCTACACCCTCGTGCTGGGCACCCTTGCCCTGCTCGTCGCCCTCTTCTGGGCGATCACCCGGGCCTACGCGTGACCCTGCTCGACTGGTTGGTTCTCATCGGGACGACGGCCTTCATCGTGGGATGGGGCCTGTGGCGCACGCGCGGCGAGAGCAACACCACCGAGGAATACCTGCGCGGTGGGCATGATCTGCGCTGGCCCACCATCGGTCTGTCGGTCATGGCCACGCAGGCGAGCGCCATCACCTTCCTCTCCGTCCCGGGCCAGGCCTACGAGGACGGGATGCGCTTCGTGCAGTTCTACTTCGGCCTGCCGATCGCGATGGTGATCATCAGCGCCGTCTTCGTCCCCATCTACTACCGGCTGAACGTCCTCACGGCCTACGAGTACCTGGAGTCGCGCTTCGATCTGAAGACCCGCCTGCTCGGCGCGCTCCTCTTCCTCATCCAGCGCGGGCTGGCCTCCGGCATCACCATCTACGCGCCCTCCATCATCCTCTCGGCCATCTTCGGCTGGCCGCTCGAGCCGACCATCGTGCTCATGGGGGGGCTCGTCATCCTCTACACGGTGACGGGCGGCTCCAAGGCCGTCAGCCAGACGCAGAAGCAACAGATGGTGGTGATGCTCGGGGGCATGGTCGTGGCCGCCCTCGTCATCGTGTGGCGGTTGCCCGAGCACGTGTCCTTCGGGCAGGCCGTGGACGTCGCGGGAGCGCTCGGCCGCATGAACGTGGTCAGCTTCGACTTCGACTTCCAGGACCGTTACAACTTCTGGTCCGGCATCACTGGCGGCCTCTTCCTGTCGCTGTCGTACTTCGGGACCGACCAGTCCCAGGTGGGCCGCTACCTGACGGGCCGCTCCATCACCGAGAGCCGGCTCGGGCTGCTGTTCAACGGCGTGCTGAAGATCCCGATGCAGTTCCTCATCCTCTTCGTCGGGATCCTCGTCTTCGTCTTCTACCAGTTCACCGCGCCGCCGCTGCTCTTCAACAACACCCTGCGCGCACGCGTCCAGGCGACCGCGCACGCGGACGAGCTCGCCGCCGTCGAGACCCGGTGGGCCCAGGCGCAGGCCGACAAGCGCGCCGAGGCCGACCGTTACCTGGCGGCACGGGAGTCCGGTGACAGCGCCGCCGTGGCGAGCGCCCGCGAGCGCCTCCAGGCCACCTCTCGGACGGCGGAGGGGCTTCGCAAGGAGGCCAAGGCCGTGGTCTCTCGCGCCCTCCCCGGCGCCGAGACCAAGGACTCGGACTACATCTTCATCTCGTTCGTGAAGGACTGGATGCCCAGCGGTCTGGTCGGGCTGCTCATCTGCGTCATCCTGGCGGCCGCCATGAGTTCGATCGCCAGCGAGCTCAACGCCCTGGGCGCGACGACCACGGTGGACTTCTACCGGCGGCTCATCCGCCGCGAGGCCTCCGATCGCCACATGCTCATCGCCTCGAAGCTGCTCACCGTCTTCTGGGGCCTCGTCGCCGTCGCCTTCGCGAGCTTCGCGTCGCTGCTCGACAACCTCATCCAGGCGGTCAACATCCTCGGGTCCATCTTCTACGGCACCGTGCTGGGCCTCTTCCTCGTGGCGTTCTTCCTCAAGCACGTCCGGAGCCATGCCGTCTTCCTGGCCGCTGTGCTCTCCCAGGGCACCGTGATTGCCCTCTACGCCACCACGAAGATTGGCTACCTCTGGTACAACGTGATCGGCTGTGCGCTGGTCGTCGTCTTGAGCCTGCTCCTCCAGCCCTTCATGCCTCGGGAGCAGCAGGCCGGTCCGTCCGTACAGACGTAGCCGCTCAGTCGATGGTGACCAGGGCCGGCAGCACCTCGCCGCTGCGGCCCTGGACGAAGTGGTGGAACCGGTGCGCGTTGTCCGCCGGGTCCGCGTTCACCAGCCACGTCTCCCCTCCCAGCTCCCGCGCCCCGTCCACGAAGCCCGCCGCCGGCCACACCGCCCCCGACGTGCCCACCGCCATGAAGACCAGCCGCGTGTCCTTCCGATCCAGGAAGTACCCCACCCGGAGCAGGTCCCGCTCATCCAGCGCCTCGCCGAACCACACGATGTGTGGGCGCAGCTTGCCTCCGCACTGCCCGCACAGCGGCACCGTCCCCTCCGGGTAGGCCAGCCGGTCCTCGAAGGGCTCCCGCTCGCACCGTGAGCAGCGCGTGGTGAAGAGGTTGCCGTGCAGCTCCACCAGCCGCTGGCTCCCGGCCACCCGGTGCAGCCCGTCCACGTTCTGCGTCGCCAGCAGGAAGCGATCCCCCAGCTTCCGCTCCCACTCGGCCATCGCCAGGTGTCCCGGGTTTGGCTTGCAGGGCGCCGCCCCCGCCCTTCGCTGCGAGTAGAAGCGCCACACCAACGACGGATCCTCCCGGAAGCCCTCCGGCGAGGCCACCTTCTCGACGGGGTGGTTCTCCCAGAGTCCATTCCCTCCACGGAAAGTGGGGATGCCACTCTCCGCGGACACCCCCGCCCCCGTCAGGACGAGCAGGCGGGTTTCCTTATCGATGCGCAGCGTTTCCATGCACCCTCCCGATATCGCGGCCCAATCGGGTTCAGGTTAAACATGTGCCTCGCGCCGACGCGACCTCTCGCCGGCCGCTGTTTCGAGGATCACACCATGGCTGAAGTCACCCTGGATCTGCGTGGCATGCCCAAGGCCGAGGCCTATGCCGAGCTCAAGAAGCACGCCGAGGCCGTCCTGGAAGGCATCAACGACGACGTGGCCGGCATGGCCACCATGAGCTGCCTCCTGCACAACGCCTTCGGTCACCTGTGGACCGGCTTCTACCGCGTCGTCGAGCCCGGCAAGCTCCTGCGCGTCGGCCCCTACCAGGGGACCCTCGGGTGCCTGGAGATCCGCTTCGGCAAGGGCGTCTGCGGCACCTCCGCCGCCAAGGCCGAGACGGTCGTCGTCGAGGACGTGCACGCGTTCCCCGGTCACATCACCTGTGACGGGCGCTCGGCCTCGGAGATCGTCGTCCCCGTGTTCGGGCCGAACCGCGAGCTCATCGCCGTGCTCGACATCGACTCCGAGCACAAGGCCACCTTCGACGACGTGGATCGCCGCGCGCTCGAGGAGTTGATGGGGTGGTTCTCCCGGCGGCGGTAGGTGTCACGCCGGGATGGGGGGCTACCGCTTGGAGAGCCTCGCGAGGATCTCCAGTTCCAGCGATTGCACCACCTCGGACAGCGGCATGCTCGTCGAGTCGATCCGCATCGCGTCGTCCGCCGGCTTCAGCGGCGCCACCGCTCGCGATGCGTCGTCCTGGTCCCGCTTGATCTGATCCGCCAGCACGTCCCCCAGCGGGCGCTCCACGCCCTTCTGGAAGAGTTCCTCGTAGCGGCGCCTCGCCCGGGTGTCCGGATCCGCCTCCAGGAAGAACTTCGCGTCCGCGTCCGGGAACACCACCGTCCCGATGTCCCGGCCCTCCAGGATGGCGCCCTTGGGCGTCTCCAGCGCCAGCCGTCGCTGAAGCGACAGCAGCCCCGCGCGCACCACCGGCCGACTCGACACCTGAGAGGCCGCCATCGAGTTCTCCGGCGTCCGGATCTCCCCCGACACGTCCTCCCCGTCCAGGAACACGTGGTTGTCCTCGCCCACCACCTGGAAGGTGATGTACAGCCGGCCCAGCAGCTCGCCCAGCTTCGTGTCGTCGTCGAAGGCGATGCTCTCCCGCCGCGCCTTCAGCGCCACGCAGCGGTAGATGGCTCCGGTGTCCACCAGCGCGAAGCCCAGCCGTCGCGCCAGCACCTTGGAGACGGTCGACTTACCCGCTCCCGCCGGACCGTCGATGGCCACGATGAAGGGACGCGTGCTCATGAGGCCAGGACCTCCTTCAGCGCCGCCACGCAGCGCGCGTTCTCCTCGCGCGTCCCCACCGAGATGCGCAGCGACGTCGGGTAGCCGTTGCCCGCCATGGGCCGCACGATGACGCCCTTGCGCAGCAGCTTCTCGTACAGCTCCACCGCCGGCTGGCCGAAGTCCGCCATCACGAAGTTGGCGTGGCTCTTCGTCAGCTTCGCGCCCAGCTTCGGCAGCTCCGTCTCGTAGAAGCGCAGCCCCTCGGCGTTCAGCTCGCGCGTGCGCCGCACGTGCTCCCCGTCGTCCAGGGCCGCCAGCCCGCCCATCTGCGCGGGGATCGTCAGGTTGAAGGGCATCCGCGTGCGCTGGAGGTAGTTCACCAGCTTCGCGTCCATCACCCCATAGCCCAGCCGGATTCCCGCCAGCCCGTAGATCTTGCTGAACGTGCGCAGCGCCACCACGTTCGGGCGCTGGTGGATGTACTCCACCGCGCTGAAGTACTCCGGCCAGTCCACGAACTCGAAATAGGCCTCGTCGTGGACCACCAGCACGTGCTCGGGCACCTTCGCCAGGAAGGCCTCCCACTCCTCGCGGCCGAAGGTCGTCCCCGTCGGGTTGTCCGGGTTGGCGATGAAGATCATCCGCGTGCGCGGGGTGATCGCCTTCGCCATGCCCTCCAGGTCATACCGGTGCCCCTCGCGCATGGGCACCTCGGCGAAGGGTCGGCCGTGCGCCTGCGTGGAGATGCGGTAGGCCGGGAACGAGCCCTTGCTCAACAACACTTCCTCGTCCGGCGTGGTGAAGGTACGGATGAGCAGCTCGATGAGCTCGTTCGAGCCGCAGCCCAGCACCACCTCCTCCGGCTTCACCCCCACGTGCGCGGCCAGCCGGCGCACCAGCGCGTAGCTGCTGGCGTCCGGGTAGAGGTGCACCTTCTGCGACGCGGCCCGCATGGCCTCGATCGCCTTGGGCGAAGGCCCCAGCGGGTTCTCGTTGGAGGCCAGCTTGATGACACCCGTGAGGCCGTACTCGCGCTCCGTCTCCTCGATGGGTTTACCCGGGACGTAGGGCTTGAGCGTCTCGATGTACGGGGGGACGAGCGGTCTCATGGGATTTCTGGCTTCCTGGATGAACGGCTAACGACCCGAGAACACGCCGAGCGCGCGGAACTTCTGGTACCGGTCCTGGATCAGGTCGTCGACCGACAGCTCGCTCAGCTCCCCGAGGTGCTTGCGGAGGGCCTTGCCCAGGTTCTCCGCCGCCTTGGGGTAATCGCGGTGTGCGCCGCCGGCGGGCTCGGGGACGATGTCGTCGATGATGTTCATCGTCTTGAGGTCCTTGGCCGTCAGCTTCAGCGCGTCCGCCGCCTTGTCCGCCTTGGTGGGATCGCGGAAGAGGATGGAGGCACAGCCCTCAGGGGAGATGACCGAGTAGACGCTGTTCTCCAGCATCAGCACGCGGTTGCCCACGCCGATCGCCAGCGCGCCGCCCGAGCCGCCCTCACCGATGACCGTGGAGACGATGGGCACCTTCAGCCGGCTCATCACCTCCAGGTTCTTCGCGATGGCCTCCGCCTGACCGCGCTCCTCGGCGCCGATGCCCGGGTAGGCGCCCGGCGTGTCCACGAAGGTGAAGATGGGCTTCTCGAAGCGCTCGGCCAGCTCCATCAGCCGCAGCGCCTTGCGGTAGCCCTCGGGGCGCGGCATGCCGAAGTTGCGCGCCATGTTCTCCTTGGTGTTGCGCCCCTTCTGGTGGCCGAGCACCATCACCACCCGGCCATCGAAGCGCGCGAAGCCGCCGACGATCGACGTGTCATCCCCGAAGCTGCGGTCTCCCGCCAGCTCGAAGAAGTCCGTGAAGAGGTGCTGGACATAGTCCATCAGGTACGGTCGCGAGCTGTGGCGCGACAGCTGCACCACCTGCCAACGGGTGAGATCGCTGAAGATCTCCGTCTGAAGCTTCTTGGCCTTCTTCTCCAGCTTGGAGATTTCCGAGGTGAAATCCACCGAGCCGCTCGCCGAGAGGGCCTTGAGCTCGTCGATCTTCTTCTCCAGCTCGATGAGCGGTCGCTCGAAATCGAGTGGATAGTTGATGCCGTTCGCCATGGCGCGGGAGCCCTATCACCTGCCTTCCGGGCTTTCAACGCGCAACCGGTTACGCGGTGCGTAGAATGCCCCCGACATGCACCGACTCCTGTTGCTGCTCGCCCTCACCCTGGCCGCCCCCGCGCCCGCCCAGTCCGCCCGCGCCCTCAACTCGGAGGGGTTCCGCCTCTACCAGGCCGGCAAGTACCCCGAAGCCTTGGAGAAATTCGAGGCCTCCGCCCAGGCCGACCCGAAGTTCGCCCTCGCCCACTACAACGTGGCCGCCACCCTGGGCGTGCTGCGCAAGAAAGGGCAGATCTGCCCGTACTCGGCCCACCGGGCCACCATCCTGGAGCGGCTGAACACCGCCGTCCGGTTGGACTCGCGCCGGCTCGCCCGCGCCAGGGAGGACGCGGACCTGGACCCCATCCGGGACACCCTCGGCTGGCAGAAGCTGCTGGGCCTGTCCCCGGAGAAACAGGCCCACGTTCCGGAGCTCCTCCGCCGCGTCTCCTGGTTCTCCCCCGGTGAGGGCGTCTACGGCTCCACCCGCAGGCTCACCTTTCCCGACGGGAAGCGCGTGGTGCTGTGGCGGCGCGTCATCGAGGACGACGCCAACCCGAGCCGTACCGAGGAGGTGACGGGCTCGTACACCCTCAAAGGGCGCTCCTTCACCTTGAGCTTTCCGGGAAGAAAGCTCCTTCGCGGGAAGATGACCCTTCGGGGAGTGCTCGAAGTCGAGGAATTGGGAACGTTCCTCGACTCTCCGTCCGAGTGCGAAGCGTAGGACGGATTCCTCGAAGGGGACCTGGAGGG
>NZ_DASVWK010000956.1:0-11357 GCF_036389735.1 Archangium sp.
AGGGATGCTGGCGGGCGCGGTCCCACCTCATTAGAAGAGGCGTCCTCCCGGACTGGCCCGGGAGCAGGAGCCTCTCATGAAGACTCTCGGAATCATTGGTGCGGGACATATTGGAAGCGCGTTGGCCAAGCTCGCGATCGACGCGGGCTACGACGTGGTGCTGAGCAATTCCCGAGGCCCGGAGACCCTCGCGGACCTCGTCGCGAAACTCGGCCCGAAGGCCCGGGCGGCAACGGTCCAGGAGGCCGCCGCGGCGGGTGACCTCGTCGTCGTCACCATTCCGATGAAGAGCTACCAGTCGGTTCCGGTCGAGCCCCTCGTGGGCAAGATCGTCATCGACACCAACAACTACTACCCCGGGCGTGACGGCCGGATCCCCGAGCTCGACTCGGAGAAGACCACCACCAGCGAGCTGCTCCAGGCACACCTGCCCCGCTCGAAGGTGGTCAAGGCCTTCAACCACATCTATTTCGAGCACCTCAAGGCGCAGGGCAAGCCCGCGGGGGCGAAGAATCGCCGGGCCCTGGCCATCGCGGGTGACGATGCCGGGGCCAAGAAGGTCGTGGCCGGCTTCATCGACGCGATCGGCTTCGACGTGGTGGATGTCGGCCCGCTCGCGGAGGGCTGGCGCTTCCAGCGCGACCTGCCGGCCTACAACGTCGACCTCGACGCCGATGGAATGAAGGCGGCGCTCGGCAAGGCGAAGCGCTACGCCGAGATGGGCAAGCAGGGCTGAACCAGCTGTTCAGCGGCCATGGCGTCGGTGGACGCCCTGCTCGCCCAACTTCCGGGTCATGTCCCGCGCGGTCTCGAGGTCGAAGGGCTTTCGGATCCACAGGAGGTCGGACCGGCCAACGCGCTGGGCCACCTCCTCCCGGGAAATGTCCGAGAAGGCGCTGCAGATGCCCACCTCCAGGTGAGGGTCCTTCTCCAGCATGCGCAGGATGGTCTCCAACCCGTCCCAGCCAGGCGGCATCCTCATGTCGACGAGGGCGAAGGTGTAGGGACGCCCCTCGGCCAGGGCGCTGACGACCTTCTGGAAGCCCTCGGCCCCCTGCATGGCGGTGTCGATGGAGTACCCCGCTTCGAGGGAGGCGGCGGGCGGGGTCGCACCAAAGAGCTTCTTCTCGAGGTTGTCCAAGGAGGGTTGGCGCGCCTTGGGCTCCAGCACTCGACGCCAGACCCGGAGGATGGCCGGGTCGTCGTCGACCACCAAGATTCGCTGCGGAGCCGGCGGGGTGATGCTCTTCACCATTCGGTTGCCCTCCGCGCCATTGTACTGGGCTCCCCAAGAAGGCACAGGACGGAGTGCAGGGCATGCGCGCAACCGTGCGTCCGGACACACGGCGACACTCCTCGCGCCTCCCTCTCGGTGAGGGCGAAGACGGGAAGCCCCTTGGGCGTCGGACGTCGGTCCGACAGGTAGGTGAAGGAAGGAGGCTTCCCGGAGTCTTTCATTCCTGGTTCAGGAGGTGGGGAGGTCGACCTTGAAGCCCGAGCGCTCCAGCATCTGCTTGAACTCCCCCTTGGCGACGGCCTTGATGTAGGCGTCGTTGGGCTCGCAGAGCTTCCTCTTCACCAGATCCAGCAGGGCATCGTTGAGCGTCTGCATGCCGATGCCGCGCGAGGTCTGCATGATGGAGGGAATCTGGAACGTCTTGCCCTCGCGGATGAGGTTGGCCACCGAGCTGGTGCACAGGAGCACCTCCTGCGCCGGCACGCGGCCTCCGCCGATCTTCTTGACCAGCATCTGCGAGATGACGCCCTTGAGGGACTCGGAGAGCATCATGCGGATCTGCTCCTGCCGGTCCGTGGGGAACTGGTCGATGATGCGGTCCACCGTCGAGGGCGCCGTGTTGGTGTGCAGCGTTCCGAACACGAGGTGGCCCGTTTCGGCCGTTTCGATCGCGATGGCGATCGTCTCGAGGTCTCGCATTTCGCCCACGAGCACGATGTCCGGGTCCTCGCGGAGGGCGGCGCGCAGGGCGTTCTTGAAGCCGTGCGTGTGGACGTGCACCTCGCGCTGGTTGACCAGGCACTTCTTGTTCGGGTGAACGAACTCGATCGGGTCCTCGATCGTGATGATGTGGTCCTCGCGATTACGATTGATGTAGTCAATCATCGCGGCCAGCGTCGTGGACTTACCCGAGCCGGTGGGACCGGTGACGAGCACCAGGCCCTTGCTGAGGTAGCACAGGTCGAGGATGTGCTTGGACAGCCCCATGTCCTCGGCGGTCATGATCTTCGTGGGGATCTGCCGCATCACCGAGCCGATGCCCTTGCGATCCTCGAAGACGTTGACGCGGAAGCGGGCGCGGTCGGTCTCGTGGGCGAAGTCCGTGTCGCGCGTCTCCTCCCACTGCTTCTTGTTCTTCTCCGGCGCGATGCTCCAGAGCATGGCCTTGAGGCGCTCGGGCGCCAGGGGCCGGTAGTCCTCCTGCGGCACCATGTCGCCGTCGATGCGCAGCATGGGCACCACGGTGCTCGACATGTGAAGGTCGGAGGCCTTCTTGTCGAGCATGCGGTTGAGCAGCCCGAGCAGGGCGGCGGCCGCGTCCGGGTCATCCTGGGGCGGCAGCACCTGGATGTTCGGCGTGGCGGCGGGCTCGGCAGCGGGAGCCGCGGCGGGGGCCTTGGCGGCGGCCGGAGCCGCGGCGGGGGCCTTGGCGGCGGCCGGGGGCGCGAAGGCGGCCCCCCCCGCGCCACGGGCCGCCAGCTCCATCATGTCGGCGGGCGAGGCCAGCTCCAGCTTGTCATCCTCGGAGGCGGGAGGCAGATCCAGCCCGGCTTGGGCCGCGGGGGGCGCCACCACGGTGTTCACCGCGGGCTGGCTGGGCTTGTAGGGCATCAGCGCCACCTTGAGGTGGCCTCCCACGTTCTGCACCTTCACCTGCACGGCGCCCGCGGGGGCGGCGTACGGGAAGGAGGAGACCCCCTCGGTGGGGAACGCAGCCCGCAAATCCGCGGGGACGATCTCGGAGAGCGCGCCGATGATCTGCTGGGTGCTCAGCCCCGCTTTCACCATGGGCACATTGCCCGAGGCGGTCCGCAGGGTGATGCCGGAGCCAGTCTCCAGCATGATCGCGACACCAGATTCCTTGTAGAGCTTCTCGATGAAGGCGTCGAACCGGGCCATGGCTTCTCAGCGGCGAAGGGTTTCCACGTACGCGACGTGGCGTTTGTTGATGAGCGCGACCTGCTCTCCCTCCATCAGGGGGATGAACGGGGGCGCGCTGTTGAGGTAGTCCGTCAGGCGCGAGTGCGCCTCGGGCAGCACGTAGGTGATGAGCCCGCGCAGCTGCTGCCCATCCACCAGAATCACCTCCACCTCATGCTCGGTGGGGATGGTGAACTGGTCGACGACGTTGGGCTCGAGTTCGGCGGACACGCGCGCCAGGGCGAGATTCGCGCCCTGGACGAACATCATGGCGTCCGTCGCCGCATCCACCGCGGGGATGAACTGCGAGCCACTGTTGTTGAGCAGGTCCGACAGCCGCTCGCCACCGGAGCGTCCGGCGGCGGCTTCGGCGAGGAACACGGCCACGGCACGCGAGGCACCACCCGGTAGGACGAACTGGGCCGCCACGCGTCTCTTCGGAATAGAAAGGGATTCCAGCATAGGAGGTCAGCGAGTGTGCCTGATTTAGCACAGGTGCTGGCGCTCCTAGAATTCCTGGGAGGGGTGAGCACCGCTCCCACCCCCCCGGCGGCACGACTCAGAGGCGCAGGCCGACCTGGAGCCGGTACGCCACCCCTCTCAAGGGAAGGTCGCCTACTCGGAGAGGTTGCGAGGGGACGGGCTCCTTCACGTCCTCGTCCGGCGGCTCGGGCGCGAGCGCGTCGAAGCGGGCGTCGGGGCGGAAACCGTAGCCCACCCCGAGGTCGAAGAGGAAGGACGGGCCCTTCGCCTTGTACGCCTGGACGGGGAAGACGACCGACACGCCCAGCAGGCCCGTCGCCGACACCTGCCCGACACGCTGCCCCAGCTCGCCCATCCCCAGCTTCAACCAGTCGTAGCCGATCAGCACCTGGGCGTAGGGCTCGACGTAGGAGCCCAGCCGCACGCGGTACGCGCCGCCCACCTCCACGCCCACCAGCCCCAGCTTCGCCATTTCCAGTTGGTGGAGCGACGCGGAGGAGCCCCCGGAGAGGAAGCCCCCCTCCACCTCCCACCGGGCCTCCGGCATGGGGAAGGCGTAGGCGGCGCCCACGCGGAACAGGGGGAGGTGATCGTTCTCGTCCACCAGGTCATACGCGCGCGCGGTGCTGACCTGGGCGGCGTAGCCCAGGCGCAGCGACAGCGGCGGGCGGGCCGAGGCCTGCGAGGGACAGAGCGCGGCGGCCAGCAGGAAGGCGGCACAGACGACGGGAAGGTGTCTCATGGTCACGGGCCCTCCGAGGCGCGGTCGAGCTCGTCCGCGAGGGTGAAGTAGCGCACACGCTCCGCGGCGCCGCGCTCGAGTCGGTCCGCGGAGATCAGGGTGACGTCTCCCCGGGCCGGCTCGGCGTGCTGGGCGGCCACCACGTCCTGGCCCGGCAGGTAGTAGAGCGCGGTAACGGGGGCATCCAGGGTGAGCTGCTCGATGCCGAGCGTCTCCACGTCCAGGCGGGCCACGGCGGGCAGCCCCTGGGGCGCGAAGTAGAACCGGCCCCGGGTCTCGTCCATCACATCGGCCTGCACGGTGCGAGACACGGGGATGGGGCTGATGCGCACGCGCAGGCGGGTGTCCTCCTCGCGCACCGTCACCACCGAGAGCGCCGCGCCGCCGCTGCCCGTACCGGGGTGCCGGAAGACGGCCGCGCCCAACGCGTCGCTGAAGCGCACCGCGTCGAAGCCGGCGGTGAGCAGCACCGTGCCGCTCTTGCCCGTCACCACGTCCCAGGCCGTCACCGTGCGCAGCTTGCCCTCGTAGAAGAGCACGCGCCCGTCCGCGAGCACGTGGGCGCTCGTCAGCGGCGCCCCCAGCGGCAGCCGGCGCACGTCCTGCGTCCCGCTCGCGTCGAGCACCATCGCCTCCTGGCTGCCGGCGTAGACGGCCACCACCGAGCGCTCCGTCCCGGGAGCCGCCGCCGGCGCGAGCGTGATGTCACTGAGCCCCGTGCCTCCAGCGAGGAAGTTCACGGACGCCAGCAGCTCGTCCCCTTCCCTGCTCAGCTCCACCGCGAAGACATCATCCATGCCGGACAGCCGCAGGAAGAGCACGTCCCCGGCCGGCGAGAAGAGCGCCTCCTGCACGGCGACCTCGGGCTGCGTCTCGGACAGGCGCGTGGGGATGCGCCGCAGCGCGCGCCGCGGATCCTTCGCATCGAAGACGACCACGCCCCGGTCCAGGGTGATGGCCACGAACTGCCGGTCCTCGCGCGGCGGGGCGAAGACGACCGAGCGCGGCGCGAGGCTCTCGGTGCCCAGCGTGAAGCGCGTCACCGCCCGTTCCCGCACGTCCACCACCGCCACCTCGTTGAGGTTGCGCGCCACCACGTCCGGACCCAGGCCCGCGGTGCTGTAGGTGAGGACGCCGTAGCGGTTGTCGGCGCTGAACTCCAGGGTGTCGTAGGCGCCCGGCAGCTCCACCGTCCGCACCTCGGCGCCGTCCACCGACACGAGCTGCAACAGCGGGCGGCGGATGTCTCCCGCCAGCACGGCCACCACGTCGCCCTGGAGGCGCGCCGCCTTGCGAGCCCCCTCCGCGATGGGGATGGCCTGGGGCGTCTCGCCCTTGCGCACCCGCACCACCCGGCGCGTCTGGGGCACCACCGACACGAGCGCGTCCCCCGTGGGGAGCAGCGGCAGGGGCTTGAGGCCCTGACCGAGGAACTCCGCGCGATCACCACACCCGGCCGCGAGCAGCAACATCGCGGGCAACAACCGTCGAACGATTCTCATGGGTTCACTCGATCCGCGAGTTGAGGGTGAAGCCGGTCACGGTCCGGATCTGGCTGTCGTCGAGGTTGACGAAGCTGATGCGGCCGGCCGGGTGGAGCTGCGACACATAGATGCGGTGGCGCGTCTGCTCGGAGTCCCCAGCGAATCCGCCCGCGAAGGCCGGCGGCGAGGCCAGCGAGACGGAGCGGGACACGAGCGTCGACAGGTCCACCGCGTCCACGGCATGGCGGCGCTCGGTGTCGCTCCGCAGCGTCACCCCGACGTAGCCCCCGCTGGAGGAGAAGGCGACCTGCGAGGGCTCCAACTTCCCGGTGCGGCGCAGCTGGAGGTAGCCGGAGGGGACATCGAGCACGGAGTAGCCCCGGTCCACGTCCACGGCGCGCTCGTAGGGATCGCTCGCCGTGGAGCCGGGCTCGGGCTTGTGGACGAGGATCGCCGTGCGGCCATCCGCCGCGAGGGCCACGCGCTCCACGCGCTTCTCCAGCGGATAGCGGGTGACGGTGCCCGAGGGGAAGTCCACCCGCGTCACCGACTCGTCATTGAGGACGGTGGTGTACACCAGCGCGTAGCTCGTCCCACCGGACCGGGGCGGCAGCACCACCTGCCCCACCGACGTCCCCGGCACCGGGAGGAGCTGGATGCCCGATGGGTCCTCGAAATCACCCGGTAGCTCCAGGAAGGCGAGCTGGCCCGCGCTGCGCAGCGCCGCCACGGCGCCCGAGCCGTCCGGGAGCAGATCCACGTCCGTGGCCACCTCGGGCAGCGGCACGGTGTGGAAGGCCGTGCCGTCGAAGGAGGCCAGCATCGGCGCGGTGGTGGAGCGCAGCAGGACGCGCTGGCCATCGGCCGTGGCCACCACCTCGCGAGAGGCCACGTCCAGCGCCATGGCCTCGGGCAGCGAGACGCGCACCGGCAGCGGCTGCTGGCGCGGGTTGGACAGGTCGAGCACCGTCACCGTGCTCTTGGCGAAGACATAGGCGCGCGTGGCCACCCCACCCTCCAGGCGGAAGACCACGTCCGTGACGCGGAAGCCGGCGGCGCGCTCGAGGACGGTCTGCTCGGGGGACTCACCGCGCCGGGCGGCCCGCAGATCCACCAGCGCGACCACGCCCTCGGCCCCGGAGCCGGGAGCGGCGGACGGGTCCGGCCACGCCAGCGCGTACGCCCCATCCCCCGAGACCGACAGGCGCCCATATCGGCGGCCGAGCGGCACCCGGCGCACTTGCGAGGGCAGCGTGGTGGAGTCCACCAGGGACAGCGAGGCGTCCACGGAGGACAGCGTCACGGCCGCGTCCTCGCCGGGCACCACCGCCACGTCCAGCGGCGTGGCGCCCACCGGGATGGCCTCGAGCGAGAGCGTCCTCGGGTCGATGCGCGTGAGGCTGTGGGCGGCCGGGGAGAGCACGTAGACGTAGCTCTTGCTGGCCAGCGGCGGGCGCTCGTTCGAGGCGCTCTGCTCGTTCTCTGGCGGGATGCAGGCGGACTGGGTGCAGGTGTAGCCGGCCGGGCAGTCCGCGGCCGTCGTGCAGACGGGGGCTCCCGGAGGGGGGGCTCCGCCGCTGCCCCCGCCCGCATCGGGAGCACCGGCTCCGCCCGAGGACGTATCGTTCGCTCCCTCCGCGTCGGAGGAGGCACAACCCGCGGCCCCCAGCAGCAGCAGGGACACGGTCATCCAGGAAAGTGCGCGTCTCATCGTGGCTCCGATTCGGAAAGGCCAGCGGCAGGGGGCGTAGCATTTTGGATGCCGGCTGAACGTCCAGTGTCCTCGCGGGTTTACGTCGCGTCAGTGCCTGGAAGGCATGACACCCTTGTCATGAGGGATCTGACTTTCGTGTCAGGGCGTCTCACACTGCGCTCGCTCGCCCTCATGCACATCTTCTCGCTATCGCGATTGCCCTGGAGGTCCCTCATGGCTGGCGAGGCAAAGAAAGTCGCCCGTTCTTCCCGGTCCGCCGCCGCTCGCGAGCGCATCCGGCGGACGCTGTGGGGGATGCTCGGGCTCGTGGTGGTGGCGGTGGCGGTGCTCGTGGCCCCGGTGCGCCAGGGGCTCATCTGGATGGTGACGTACGCCTGGCGGCACCTGCTCTTCTTCTTCTGGCTCGGGCTGTGCGCCGTCCTGCCGAGTGCCATGGCCTTCGCCCACCGGATGCGCAGCAACCGGCGCTACATGGACGCCCGGCTGGAGGTGCTGCGCTGCTACCTCGTCGCCGCCCGGCACTACGCGAGCACCCGGGGCCGCTTGGAGACGGCCCGCATCTTCACCGCCGGCCTGGGCAAGGAGGCGCTGGAGCAGAGCCGGCCCGGCATCCTCATGATGCTCGGGGGTGCGGTATCGCTCTCCCTCCCCTTCCTCCTGGTGGCCACGCTCTCCTCCGCGTTCCTCTTCCCCACCATCGTCGAGCCGTCCCTGCGGGCGGTCGTGACGGGTGACTTCGAGGAGGGGATCCGCGGCCTGGTCTTCGCGGGTTACGGCGTCTACGTCTACACGCTGCTGCTCATCATCCACCGCATCCAGGCGGCGGCGCTCTCCTCCGAGTTCCTGCTGGCCACCACCGCGCGCGCCCTCATCACCCTGGTCATGGGCTTCGTCGCCGGGCAGATGCAGCTCATCCAGGCCCTCGGCACCGACAACCAGAGCGGCTTCCTCTACTTCATCCTCGGCGCCTTCCCGAGCTGGGCGCTCCAGGCCCTCCGCCGCCGCGTGCAGACGATCTTCCAGCCCACCGTGCCCAACCAGGAGGCCCTGTCATTGGAGTACGTGGATGGCATCAATGATCGGATCTCCGAGCGCCTGGAGGAGCTGGGCATCTCGGACATCCAGCACCTGGCCTCGGTGGATCCCGGAGAGCTGACGCTGCGCACCCTCTACCCGCTCTCGCGCACCATCGACTGGGTGGATCAAGCCCTGCTCATCAACTACCTGCGGGACAAGATTGGAGCGGCGCGGCAGATGGGCATGCGAGGGGCCATCGACATGCGCGAGACGTACCTGGAGGCGCGGCTCCCCTCCGAGGCGGATGCCTCCCGGGAGACCGGAGCCCCCACCTCCCGGAGTGGTCCGACCTTCGATCTGCTGGACGCGAGCCAGCGTGCGCGGATCCTGTTCCAGGACCTGGCCACCCGGATCGGCGTACCGCAACAGGCGCTCTACAACATCGGCGCGCGGCTGGCGGAGGAGTACCAGGTGGACTTCCTCGCCTACCTGCGCAACCGCCGGAGTCAGACCTGGCCCCAGCCCGCGCTGGTGGAGGCCATCCGCCGGGCGCTGGAGGACAGCGGCCTGCACACCGAAGGCGAGCCCGGCCTGGAGGGCATTCCCGAGGGCCCCTTCGACGCCACGCAACTGGCATCCCCCGAGGTGCAGAAGCGCTTCGGGGAGCGACTCGCGGAGGAGTTGCGCCGGATGTCGCTGGCGTGGAGCGGCCACTTCGACGAGCTGCGGCGGGCCGAGAGCTACGAGGAACTCTACGACCTGCTCCTGGCGCGGATCAGCCAGAGGTCGCACGAGCCCTCGCTGCCGCTCCCTCCCGGACGTCGGTCGCGACTGTCGCGCTGGCTCCAGCGGGCCCATTGAGCGCGACGAGCCGAGCTAGTGGACGGCGGGCGGGCGCACCTCCGGGTCCGTCTCCCTCTCGCGCTCGGGCTGGCCCTGGGTCTGGCCGCGCACGGGCAGCTGGACGATGAAGCTCGCGCCATCGCCCAGACGGCTCTCGACGGAGACGCTGCCCCCGTGCGCCTCCACCACGCGCCGGACGATCCACAGCCCCACCCCGTACCCGGTGACGCTCCGGTCGAGCCTCACGCGCTCGAAGCGATCGAAGAGTCGCTCCTGGTCTTCGGGTGCGACGCCCACGCCCTGGTCACGGACCACGAGCGTCGCCAGGGTGCCGTCCGTGGACACCGTCATGTCCACGGGCCGGCCCTTCCCGTACTTCACGGCGTTGGAGAGCAGGTTGTCGACGACCTGCTCGAGCCGCAGGTGGTCCCACGACCCTTCGACCGGACCTTCCGCGTGGATCCGCACCTGCACGCCGGACTGACACAGCTCCTCCTCCAGCGTGGCCACGGCTCCGCGCACCAGCTCGACGAGGTCCACCTTCTGGCGCTTCAGCTCGAGCCGGCCGGCCGACATCTGGCTGATGTCCAGCAGGGCGTCCATCATGTGGAGCATCCGGTCCGTCTGCCGCTCCATCGACTCCACCCGGGAGACCAGCTTCTCCGTGACGCGTGGCCCGTCGCCGCCCGGCTGCAGGCTCCTGCGCACGGCCTGCAGCTGCAAGCGCAGCGAGGTCAGGGGGGAGCGCAGATCGTGCGACGCCATGGAGAGGAACTCGTCGCGCGCCTTGAGCGCCTCCTGCGCCTTGCGGAACAGCCGGGAGTTGTCCACCGCGAGGCCCGCCCTGCGGACGAGTTCCTCCGCGAGCACGAGGTCCCCCGGACCGTAGCTCCTGCCCGGCGTCACCGACACGAAGGTGATGGCACCGAAGGTGTCCCCGCGAGCCTTGAGCGGCACGCACATGTACGAGCGCGCCCCCAGCGCCATGAGGCGCTCCGGGGTGTCCACCCCGAGCGCGGTCCGCACCCAGGCGGCCTCGAGCGTGTCAGGGCAGAGCTCGGACTGCCCCGTGCGCACCACGTGCCCGAGGCCCCGCGTCAGCTTCGGCTCTTGCGAGGGCAACACGCGGATGAGCTCTCGGGTCTTGGGCTCCTGCGCCGGGTCCGCGTGCGCGACGGACAGCACCGCCAGTCCGTGGGCGCCCTGAATGGCCACGGTGCACCAGTCGGCCATGCCCTGGACGGCCAGCTGGGCGATCTTCTGCAGCGTCCGCTCGTACTCGAGTGAGCCGGTGAGGACCTCGCCCGCCTCGGCGAGGAAGGCCTGCGCCTTCTCCACCTTCTTGCGCTCGGTGAGATCCCTGGCGACGTTGGAGAAGCCACGCAGATGCCCCGTCTGGTCGCGCATGGCGCTCACCACGACAGTGCCCCAGAACTGCGACTTGTCCTTGCGCACGAGCCACCCCTCGTACTCGGCGCGTCCATCGGCTTCCGCCCGTTTGAGAATGCGCTCCGACACGCGCTCCGCGTTCTCCTCCTCGGGGAAGAAGCGCGAGATGTGCAGGCCGAGGGCCTCCTCCGTCGTGAAGCCCTTGAGGCGCTCGGCGCCGAGATTCCAGTTGCTCACCCGCCCATCCACCGACAGCGGGAAGACGGAGTAGTCCTGCAGGCTGTCGATGAGGAGCCGGAAGCGCTCCTCGTCCTCGCTCAATGCGACCTTGGACTGCGGCTCGTCCTTCCGCTCACCCCCTGCGGGCATGTGCACTCCCCTCGCTTGCGAAGCTCTTCCTCAAAACTAAGCTCGCCGCCGCCGCACGACGCCCCTGCCTTCCCTTGACTGGAAGCGGCCGTGGGGCCTGCTAGCCGCCCGGGTGAGCAGAGGGGCAGGCAGGCGTCGGGAGAAGCGTCAGGCGACTTG
>NZ_DASVWK010000957.1:0-2870 GCF_036389735.1 Archangium sp.
ACTCATCCGTGGTCCGGCGGTGGTAATCCACGGCTGAGCCCAGTCGCTTGAGCACCTCGCCTCGCAACCGGTAGGCAGGATGGGCGTTGCGTGCGGTCTGTCGCGTGGCCTCTAGGATCGCGAGTTCATCGTTCGTTAGCCGCCGCAGACTCGCCTCGGTCTCATCCACCGATTTCTGCAGCATGGGGGCCATGTCCAGTGCTGTCACTGCCTTGCTGCGACAGAGGCGGAAGAGGATCAGCAGTGCGTCCGTGTCATCTCGCTCCGGCTCTGGGAGTTGGGCGACGAATCGGGCGATCTGAGTTCTGGCTGCTCCTCCCACCAGTTTCACCTGAACCTGCTCGAAGGATGCCTCGATGCGGGGAAGGTCGCGGCCGGAGCGGATCATCTCTCGGTACATGCGATCCACCCCGCGTCCAGCCTCCTCGGCGAAACCGAGGGTGCGTGTTGCGCGGGCCAGGGTGCGATTACGGGGCTTGGGGGGATGCGTGAGGATGTTTTCAGGCGTCACTCCGGAGACAAGTGGTCCGGGTGAGGTGACCACGAAGACCTCGGGGGAGTGATCGATGAAGACGGGGCGACGCAGGCGGTAGTCCTGGTGGACGATGGCGTTGGCAATGGCCTCGCGAATGGCCAGATGGGGGAAGTCCGCGATGTCAATCTGCTGGCCGTTGGGAAGCGAGATAGGTGTCTGGTTGAGTCGGGCCTGCACCAACCCCAGCACCTTCTCGAATGCAAGGACGAGGGGCGTCTCGATACGTTCGATGGCACGAGGCTCACCACCCGGCGTCTGGCGGTAGTGATATTGGAGAGCGGGGGAAAAAGGAATTTCGCAGAAGAGCAGTTCGCCAGCACGTAGGAGTACCCCCTGCTCCGAGATGACACCCAACGCTGTCAACAAGTCGCGGTCGCCGAGGCGTGCATACTTGCGCCGCGCTTCATCCGTGAGGGTAGCGAGGCTGCGGCGTGCCGCCTCGAGTGCAGTTGGAGACACGTCGTTGACCGTGCGCTCACTGAGTTGGCTCGACCAATCGAAGTCCCGGCGTTCCTCGCGCAAGAGGGCGACCTCGTCGGGGCTCATGGGTAGGCAGTCCGTCGCCACTCGCCGTCGAGCCCGTCCTTGCGTGTCCGCATGAACATCAAGGCTCTGCTGCACGAAGAGCACGAGCAGCCGAACACCCGCGAACTGACGCTCTGCGGCCTCAACGAGGAGGTGCGGGTTGCTCAGCTCGTAGATGCGCTTGCGGACTTCCTCGGAGTCAAGGTCAGTACCCTTGAAGGCCGATGGGCCTGCCTGCTTGTCGTCGACCCCGATGATGATCGCTCCACCACTCGCATTCGCGAAGCAGACGGCATCGCCTGCGAGGTCACGCATGAACTCCTTGAGCCCATTCTGCCCTTGCTCCTTGAAGTCCAGGGTGGAGGACTCCAACTTGTGTGCGGTCGTTCCCGCCCGTACCCGGCTGAGAGCCACCTCGACTTCTTCTCGAATACGCTGCATGGCTCTAGTGCCTACCCGGAAGTTTGTGCCGAGTTTGTGACTACCCTTCACTGTACAGGGTGCTCACAAACTCGGCACAAACTCAAGTCTCCAAGACTCAAGTTTTCAGGAGAGGGCTGACCAACGCTGCGGAGGCTGGTGCTCAGTCCCAGGGCAGCCGGGGCGCCGAGCCCGTGATGCCACGATTTTTAATGCGGACCAACTTGGTCCTGTTTAAAGAGCCCTCACGCAGGTCCCTCTGAGATCGGGGGTCCAGATGGTGGAGAGATTCCGAAATGCTCCGGATGAGCAAGATGACCGACTACGGCATCGTGCTGCTGACCGAGCTGGCGCGCGGGGAGGGTGAGACGCGCACGGCGAGGGAATTGGCGGCACGGACTGGTGTGCCCCTACCCTCGGTGAGCAAGGTGCTGAAGGGGCTCCAGGGCGCCGGCCTGCTCGTGTCCCACCGGGGTGCGAGCGGCGGGTACGGGCTGGCCCGGCCCGCGCGGGAGATTCCGCTCACGGAGATCATCGCCTCGCTCGAGGGCCCGGTCTCCCTCACCGAGTGCGGCGCGAACGGCGCCCATCCTCCGGCGGGCTCCTGCGAGCTGGAGCAGGTGTGCCAGGTACGCGGCCACTGGCGCGTCATCAACCGCACCATCCAGGACGCGCTCGGCCGGCTGACGCTGGCGGACCTGTGCGCGCCCGTACCGCGCCTCGTCAGCCTCAAGACGAACCCGAACCCGAACCCCGCCACGGTGGGAGGAGTCCCCTCATGAGCACGCAGGCCATTCACGAGCTCACCAAGCGCCAGTACGACGCGGGCTTCGTCACCGACATCGAGTCGGAGAGCATCCCTCGCGGGTTGAGCGAGGACGTCATCCGCATCATCTCCGCCAAGAAGAACGAGCCGGAGTTCATGCTCGAGTGGCGCCTGCGTGCCTACCGGCACTGGCTCACCCTCCAGGAGCCGCGCTGGCAGAAGGTGGACTACGCGCCCATCGACTACCAGGACATCATCTATTACTCGGCGCCCAAGCAGAAGCCGAAGCTGGACAGCCTCGACCAGGTGGATCCGGAGCTCCTCAAGACCTACGCCAAGCTCGGCATCCCGCTGGAGGAGCAGAAGCGGATGCAGAACGTGGCGGTGGATGCCGTGTTCGACTCGGTCTCCGTGGCCACCACCTTCAAGGACAAGCTGGCCAAGGCCGGCGTCATCTTCTGCTCCTTCTCCGAGGCCGTGCGCGAGCACCCCGAGCTGGTGAAGAAGTACCTGGGCACGGTGGTGCCTCACTCGGACAACTACTTCGCGGCGCTCAACTCGGCGGTGTTCAGCGACGGCTCGTTCGTCTACGTGCCCAAGGGCGTGCGCTGCCCCATGGAGCTG
>NZ_DASVWK010000958.1:0-1502 GCF_036389735.1 Archangium sp.
CAGCAGTGCCTCCGTCTCCGGCGAGGGCGACATCTCGTGCGCCCGCCGAGCCAGCGCTTCCCCGTCCCGGAAGTTGCCGTTCTCCAGGTAGGACTGCGCCGCCTCCACCACCTCGCTCGTGGAGGACTCGACACCAATCACGTCCACGTCCACCACCTGCGCCTCGGCCTCCTCGTCCTGCACGGGCCGCTTGCGCGGCGGCGGCGTGCTCAGCACCTTCACCGCCTCCAGCCGGTAGAGCGCGTACAGCCGCTGGTACACCAGGAAGTCCGAGGCGTGCAGCACCTTGGCCATCTCGTCGATGGTCAGCCCCTCGCGGATGCGCTTCACCAGCCGCGCATCCAGGCTCCCCGGCTTGGGCGGCTCGGGCAGCCGGTTCTCGTCCACTGACAGGTACAGGTTCCCCGAGGGGAAGGCCGCCCGGATCGCCTGCCACGCCGTCTCGCGGAACTCACCCTCGCGGTGCACGTCCGCCAGGTCCACGTGCACCTGCACCCCGTCGATCTCCGAGGCCACCCCCGCGTCGAAGGAGAACTCGCCCTCCTCCCAGGAGAACATGTCCAGCAGCGCCTCGCGGAACTTCAGGTTGAGCGCCCCGCGCACCGTCTGCTCCGGCAACAGCCCCGTCATCACCAGGATCTTCCCCAGCGGTACCTTCGTCTCGCGCTGGGTGGCGTAGGCCTTGCTGAACTGCTCCTCGCTCAGCTGCCCCATGTTGATGAGGAACTGGCCGAGGAACTCGCGCGGCTGGTTGGAGCTGGCGCTCAGCACCTGCCCCTCGCGCAGGGCGATGAGCTTGCGCACGCCCGCTCGCATGATCCTCAGCATCCCGCTCGCACGGCGACTGCCGAGGTACGCGACGAGATCCTTCAACGGCATCGTCGAGAAGTCACCTGACAGACCGCGCATCGCGTCACATCCTTCTGGGGAATGATTGTCCGAATCTACTCGAAACCGAACTGTTGCCTCTGCGACCAGGCGAAGGCCGTCCTGGAGCGGGTGCGCGAGCGCATCCCCTTCGACCTCGTGGAGGAGGACATTCGTGCCGACCCTGTCACCTTCTCTGCCTACCGGTACGACATCCCCGTGGTCATCATCGACGGCCGCGACACCTTCAAGCTCCGTTTGGAGGAAGCGGAGGTCGAGGCCGCTCTCCTCCGGGGGACAAATGGCACGCCGGTTGCTGATTCAAGTAGCCACGAGGAGTAACTCTCTTCCCCTCCCCAGGAAAAACAGGGGGATGGACGGAGTGGGGGGCGGGTAGGGCTGTAATCCTGGGGAATACGCCGGAGGAACAATGGGGAAAAAGGTTCTGGCCGGACGGGGGATACGGTGGCGTTGAGGCGCAAGCACAGAAGGGCGGACCAACCCCTGACGGTGTTGGTGGTGGAGCCACGGGCGGGAGACCTGGAGCGTACCCGGGTGGCCCTCGGAGAGGCGGGCTTCCGGGTGGTGCCGGTGACGCGTTTCGACGCGGCGGGGCCGCTGTTCGAGGCCATCCG
>NZ_DASVWK010000959.1:0-3003 GCF_036389735.1 Archangium sp.
AAGCCCTACAGCTTCGGTGGTGGAGCCGAGCGTCGCGGCCCGCCTCGCGGTGAGCGTCCCGAGCGTCGTGAGTGGGCGCCGCGCGGTGAGGAGCGCGGAGATCGTGGGGCTCGTCCCGGTCCGCGAGGTGGTGCGGGCGGAGCGAGGCCCGAGCGCAAGACGTGGGCTCCCGCCGGCGAAGGCGCGGGCCGCCCGGCACGCCGCGGTGCGGCACGCCCGGAAGGCGAGGGAGCCGGCGAGGGAACCGGCGGCTTCGTGAACTGGCGCGCGAAGAAGGCCCAGGGACCCAAGCCCGAGTGGGAGGCGCGGCCTCCTCGGGGTGCCGGTGGGCCTCGGGGCGCTGGTGGTCCTCGGGGTGCTGGTGGTCCTCGGGGCGCCGGTGGGCCGCCGAGGGGGCGAGGGCCCCGCAAGAGCCGCTGAGTCGTGGGCGGTCTCGCGCGCCGCTGATATAACCGCTCGCGTCTCACGCTTTCTCTCCTCGGAGAACGATGCGAACCGGCGCGCGTAAATTCCTCGTGGTCGTGGCCCTCCTCGTCAACGCCGGGTGCAGCGGCAGTCGAGACCAGCTTCTCGCGGATCTTCAGAACCCTCGCCCGGAGGTGAGGGCTCTCGCCGTGAAGAAGCTGGCCGAGGAGGCCCGTCCCGACGACCTCGCCCTCTTCACCCGCGCGGCCAAGGACATGGCCGCCATCGTCCGTGGCGAGGCCGCTGTCGCCCTCGGCAAGAGCCAGGATCCCCGCGTGGTGGATCTGCTCGGCGAGCTGCTCGAGGACTCCGACGTGGACGTTCAGGGCAACGCGGCCATGGCCCTGGCCCAGGTGAAGAACGACAAGGCCAAGGCCTACCTCACCCTCCAGTACGGCCGCCGGGGCCGGCAGACGCGTCAGGTCATCGTCCAGGCGCTCAAGCAGGCCAACGTGCCCGGCGCCATGGCCGAGGTCGTCGCCGCCGAGTCCAAGGCCATCTGGGAGCGCAACCTGCTGGCGCTCAACGAGGGCTCGCTGCCCGAGCGCGTGGGCGCCGCCGAGGAGCTGGGCAAGAGCGGCCGGCCCGAGGCCTTCAACCGGTTGGTGCCGCTGGTGCGCGACAGCCAGGTCATCCTCGCCGCCGCGGCGGTGCGCGGCCTGGGCGACGTGGGCGACAAGCGCGCGGTCCCGGCCATCCTGCCCCTGCTGGACGAGAGCTTCCCCGAGCTGCGCGAGTCCGCCATCACCGCCCTCATGCGGCTCCAGGAGCCGCAGGCCATTCCCCGGCTCCAGGCCGTGGCGGTGGAGAAGAGCTCCGTGAGCCCCCTGGCCATCGACGCCCTGCTCGAGCTGCCTCGCCAGCCCCAGACCGATTCCGCGCTGTGCGTCATCGCGCTCGATGCCGTCTCCATCGAGGCCATCCCCGTGGCCCGGGTGATGCGCGAGCGCGGGGGCTGCCCGCTCGATCCCATCGTAGAGCGCCTCGCCCGGCCCGCCACCGCCGCCAGTGGACTCCAGGCGGTGATCGGCCTCGGCCCCACGGCCAAGGACACGCTGCCCAAGGTGCTGCCCTACCTCTCCCAGGGGGATGCCACGCTGCGCGCGCTCGCCGTGGACGCCGTGGCGGCCATCGGCGACGTCTCCGCGGCGCCCGCGCTCCAGAAGGCGTTCGACCAGGAGCTCGCGATCGTGCAGGCGCTCCGCCAGGACTGGATCTCCAAGCCCCTGCCCGAGAGCTACGGGCCGGGGTTCGATCCCTCCTCCCAACTGGAGGACACCACCGCGACGGACAAACAGCGGGGAGAGAAGCACGGCAACCTCATGGCGCGCCTGAAGGCCCTCAACGCGTCCAAGGCGCGTACCCTGGGCCGGCCCCAGGTGCAGCAGCGCGTGCCCACCGAGCTGTTCGACGACGTGGAGTCGTCCCGGTTGGAGCCGTTGGCCGGGCTGCTGCGCGCGCTCGGATCCATCAAGGCGCCTGGAGCCCTGGAGCTGCTCAAGGGCTTCGCCGGGGATTCCAGTGTGATGCTGCGCACGGCCGCGCTGGTGGGCCTGGCTCGGCTGGGGCCCGAGGGCGTGGCCCTCGCCAAGAACAACCTGTTCGAGTCCGATCGGGATCTGCTCAAGGCCCTCGCGCAGGCGCTGGCCGAGCAGGGCGAGGCGGGACAGGCCGCGCTGATGGAGTTCCTGCCGCAGATTACCGGCGAGAAGCTGGTGCTGATCGACGCGCTGAGCCGCACCGGGGCGCCGGCCTCCGCGGTGGAGCCGCTGCGCAAGGTGGTGACCGAGGGCGGTCCCGAGGCGGTGCTGGCCGCCACCATGCTCGGCCGGATGAAGGCGAAGGAGGCCGTGCCCACGCTGATCAAGGCGCTGGAGGATCCCACGAGCGTTGGCCGGCGGGAGATGCTCACCGCGCTGGGCGAGCTGGGCGACAGCTCGGCGGCCGAGGTGGTGGCGCGCGACCTGTACCATGATCTCCCGGAGATCCGGGCGGCGGCGGCGGCGGCGCTCGCGAGGATGGGCACGGGTGCGCAGGGTGACGCACTGGACGCGCTCAAGGGGGACTACTACCGTCGTGTCCGGGAAGCCGCCGTGACGGCCCTGGCGAAGACAACCACGGCGGCGGAAGGGACACGCTGACATATGGAGCCACGGCAGCTCAGGGACAAAGCCAACGAAGCCCTCACCAAGGGCCGCTTCTCCCGGGCCGCCGAGCTTTTCGAGGAGTACTGTCAGCTCGACCCGAAGGACTTCCAGACGCGCGTGCGGCTGGGCGACGCGTGGGTGAAGGCGGGCAACAGCGCTCGCGCCATCGTCGCCTACGAGGCCGCCGCCGAGGGCTTCGCTCGCGAGGGGTTCCTCCCGCGAGCCATCGCCGCCAGCAAGCTCATCCTGGAGCTGGACCCGTCACACCACGGCGTCCAGGAGATGCTCGCCGGCCTCTACGCGCGCCGGAGTGGGCCACCGGGCGCGGGGCTTCGCGCGACCCCGCCTCCGATGGCGGTGCCTGCCTCCGTGCCCGCTCCCGTGAAGCAGG
>NZ_DASVWK010000960.1:0-3543 GCF_036389735.1 Archangium sp.
CCCCACCAACGAGTGGGGTTATCCTCCCAGGGCTCGCGCACCGCCGTCGACACGCCGGTGTCCGTCAAGGCGCGCGGCGGGGGGCGGACCACCGGGTAGGTGCCCCTGGCCAAAACCACGGCGGGCGCCTCCACCCCACGAGGCGCCTCCACCTCCACCACGTCCCGGCAGCGCCAGATGGCGCAGCGATCCTCGTCGCACAGGGGCACCACGCAGCTCGGGTCCGCGCGCGCCTCCTCCCACGAGTACACGGCTTCGAGTGCCTCGTCGTCCTCTTGCACGAAGGGTGTCGAGGTCGCACACGCCGTCAGCAGCACGGCCAGCAGCGCCAACCCACGGGGGAAGTGCGTCAAGCCCATGCGGCCCATGTTACCGGCGATGGCCACCACCGGCATTGCGTGGAAGGTAGTGCGGTTGATGCCCCTGGCCGTGCTCAAGGGCTGAGTTCGCCTGAAAAACCGGAAGGGAGAAGGACTCGACTGGAGCCCTCCTCCCCTCACTGGTGACGGACCCTTTCCCTCGGGGAAAGAGTCGGGGCGGGGGCATCTTGCCTGGCCACCCCTCTCGCGCTTTCTGGGTTGCTCGCGCACCGGGCTGCTGCGTCCGGCTGCAAGTGTCCTCAAGGTAGCCGGAACCCCCGCTGGACGCTGTGAAGCGCTTCACAGGCTCGCTGTGAAGCGCTTCACCCCGCATCAGCCGAGTGCCCCCTCGATGGCCTCGACCACACGCTCCGGATCATCGAACCAGGGTCCGTGGCCAGCATCGGGAATCCGTACCATGCGCACCCGGGGGTTCATGGCTGCGACGGCCTCCCCCAGCTCGGGCGTGGCCCAGGCATCCTTCTCTCCCCAGACCAGGGTCGTGGGGACCGAGAGGTCCTTCCAACGGTCGGCGAGCAACAGATTCTTCTTCATCCCCCGCACATCAAAGGCCCGATCGATGAGCGTGAACCAGCTCGGCGTGTTGCGCCGCTGGCTCTCGGTCGCGAGATCCAGGAATTCGTCCGACAGGCGTTCCGGATGCGCCACGAGCAGCTGCGCCCAGAAGGCACGGGTGCTGTCGCGCGTCGGCTTGCTCATCATCCTCCGCACGAGTGTCCTCAGCCCCGGCACCGTCCCGAGGCGCATCTGGAGGGGCAGCGCGCGAGTCACTCCCGCCGGAGAACCTACGAGCACCAGCCGAGGCACTCGCTGCGGATGGGTCAGCGCGAAGTCAGTGGCCCAGAGGCCTCCCATGGAGCTGCCCACGATGGGCACGGACGGGAGTCCCTCTGCATCCAAGATGTCACCGAGGAAGCGCCGCGCGTGCTGCAGCAGGTCCACCCCCTGGTAGTCGAACGGGTCGGCCAAGCCATGTCCTGGCCGATCCACCGCCATCACGCGGTGCTTCCGAGCCAGCGCTGGGAGGAGGTGTCCCCACTGGAAGGCTTCGCCCAGCCCCCCGTGGAGGAGGAGCAGTGGTGGCCCTTCGCCCAGTTCAATCACCTGCGTCGTACCACCCGACCAGCGGACCCGGCGCGTGCGATGTCCCGGCGCGCAGCGGTTGAGATATGCGGCTTGAGCCTGCTCGAAATTCATGGAGCGCAGACTTCCATTTTCAGGACAACGCCGTCACCGGATTCCTCGGGGATGGTGTCGAAACGAGTCCTTTGACACCTTCCCGGGGACACCTTCCCGGGCACATCGATGCGCTGGCGACGACGCAGCTACCCATCCTGGAGGAGTTCCGAGAGGAGCCCACCAGCGGCACTGCCTGGACCACGGGGCGCTCCGCGCGCGAGACGATGGCGGGCAGGCCACCTCGCCGTGAAGCGCTTCACCCCGCCAGGTCCGGCGCGCTGGTGCCCTTTGGAAGCGCGGCTGCCGGCTCGGTGACCCTGCGCCGGCCGAACACGCGCTGCACCACCACGAAGAACAGGGGCACGAAGAAGAGGCCGAGCAGCGTGCCCACCATCATGCCGCCGAGCACCCCCGTGCCGATGGCCCGCTGCGCGCCCGAGCCCGCGCCGATGGCCACCGCCAGCGGCAGCACGCCGAGCCCGAAGGCCAGCGAGGTCATCAGGATGGGCCGCAGGCGCGCACGCACCGCGGCCAGCGTGGCCTCCGTCAACTCCATCCCCTTCTCGAAGTTCTCCTTCGCGAACTCGACGATGAGGATGGCGTTCTTGCTCGACAGGCCCACCGTGGTCAGTAGCGCCACCTGGAAGTAGATGTCGCGCTCCATCCCCCGCAGCGCGCTCGCCAGCACCGTGCCGAGGATTCCCAGCGGCGCCACCAGCAGCACCGCCGTCGGGATGGTCCAGCTCTCGTACATGGCCGCCAGGCAGAGGAACACGATGAGCAGCGAGAGCGTGTAGAGCAGCGGCGTCTGGGCACCCGCCGCGCGCTCCTGGTACGACTGCCCCGTCCACTCGAGCCCCACGCCCCGCGGCAGCTGCGCCACCAGCCGCTCCACTTCCGCCATGGCGTCACCGGAGCTCACACCCGGGGCCGCCTCGCCCATGATCTCCATCGCCGACGCGCCGTTGTAGCGCTCGAGCCGGGGCGAGCCGAACCCCCACCGCGTGCTCGCGAAGCTCAAGAACGGCACCATCTCCCCCTGCCGGTTGCGCACCGACCAGCGCTGGAAGTCCTCGGGCACCATCCGGAACGGCGCGTCCGCCTGGAGGAACACGCGCTTGACGCGGCCACGGTCGATGAAGTCGTCGATGTACTGGCCGCCCCACGCCGTGGAGAGGGTGGCGTTGATGTCCGCCATGGACAACCCGAGCGCACCGGCCTTCGCCACGTCCACGTCGACGCGGAACTGCGGCGTGTCGTCCTGGCCGTTCGGGCGCACGTTGGCGAGCAGCGGGCTCCGCGCCGCGACGCCGAGGAACTGGTTGCGGGCCGCGGTGAGCGCCTCGTGGCCCAGGCCGAGGTTGTCCTTGAGGTAGAAGACGAAACCCGCCGAGGTGCCAAGCTCGGGCATCGCCGGGGGCGGGAACGCGAAGGCGAGCGCGTCCTTGAGCTGGCTCAGCGCCCCCATGGCCCGCCCGGCCACCGCGTTGACGCCGAGCTCGGGGGACTTCCGCTCGGACCAGTCCTTGAGGTTGATGAACGCGATGCCGCTGTTCTGCCCGCTGCCGCCGAAGCTGAAGCCCTGCACGGTGAACAGCGAGTCAACGGTGGCCTTCTCGTCCTCGAGGAAGTGCCGCTCCACCCGCTCGATGACCTTCATGGTGCGCTCCTGCGTCGCGCCCACCGGCGTCTGCACCATGGAGAAGAGGAAGCCCTGGTCCTCCGAGGGCAGGAAGGAGGTCGGCAGCCGCGCGAACAGCACCCCCATCAGCACCACCATGGCGGCGAAGACGAGCATGAAGCGCCGGCTCCGCGAGAGGATGCCCCGCACCGCCCCCTGGTAGCGTATAGGCGGGATAGAGGCCATGTTGAGGGTGAGGGCTGGAGCGCAGGTGCCGAGGAGGAGCGCTGACAGGGGCCGTCCGAGCAGTGAGCCAAGCGGGTGGACAGGCCGCGCAGCCCCTTGAGGTACACGACTGCCCAG
>NZ_DASVWK010000961.1:0-13976 GCF_036389735.1 Archangium sp.
TCTGCGGCAGGACGAGGTCCGGCTCGATGTGTCCCCCGAGGACGACCAGGGCCGCCCCACCCCGGGGCGCGCGGTGCCCTCGGGTACGCCCGCGGTGGACGAGGAGCTCGGACGGCGGGAGCTCACGTACTGGTTCAAGAAGAAGCTCCACGCCTTCGCCCACGGGCTGAGTGACGAGCGCGAGCGTTACATCCTGGAGCACCGGCTCCTGGCCGAGGAGCCCGAGACCCTTCAGACCATCGGTGAGCACTTCCAGGTGAGCCGGGAGCGGGCGCGTCAGGTAGAGGCCGGGCTCATCGAGCACATGCGGCAGTACCTGCACGAGCTCATGCCGGATTTCGCGTGGCTGGGCCCGGCGCCCGTGCGGGAGCTGCCGGCTCCGACCTGAAGGCGGGACTCCACACATGGCGAGGGAATTGCACGTGAGCAGCAGGCAACACACAGGGGCGCATGCCGCCCCGAGGAGACGTCGGATGCGTATCGGCGAGCTGATGACGAAGAGCCTGGAGACCATCGAGGCGGACGCCCCCCTGCGCGCGGCGGCCGAGCGGATGCGCTCATATGGTATCGGGGCGCTGCCCGTGCTGGATGGGGAGCAGCTCGTGGGGATGCTGACGGACCGGGACATCACCGTGCGCGCGACGGCAGCGGGCAAGGATCCGAACCGGACATCGGTGCGTGAGGCGATGACCCATCTCGTCATCACCTGCGACGCGGACGCGCCCCTCTCGGAGGCCGAGCACCTGATGGAGGAGAAGGCGGTGCGGCGCCTGGTGGTGCTCGACGCCTACAAGAAGCCGGTGGGCCTCATCAGCCTGGACGACCTGTCCACGGTGCCGGGCGAGGCGCGGCACGCCGGAGAGGTGCTCCGCGAACTCAACACCCCGCGATAGGGGGAGCCCCGCCGGACGCGGGCCCGGGAGGATGAGCGGCGAACCACTCGAGGAGCGAGAGGGTGGCGCCGCTCATCCGTTCCAGGGTGTCCTCGAGCGAGTCCTGGTTGCCCCAGATGATGTCCCCCTCCCCGTGCTGGTCGAGCAACCCGCGGATGAAGTGGCACCAGTTGCCCGAGCCCCGGCTCACGTAGAAGCCATAGGTCCGGCAGGCCATGGGCCGGTGCGCATACACCCGGCAGCCGCCGGACTCGCGGTCGAGGAACGGGCAGGTGTAGGGCCGTTGCGTGCCCTCCAGCTCCGCCACGCGTGCGCGGCTCTCGGCCTGGGCCTCGGACGGGAGCGACTGGAAGCCCTCCCAGAGGTACGTCCACTCCAGCCGGGTGATGGTCAGCGGCGCCGCGAGGTGGCGACAGCAGTGGTCACACCCCTTGCGGCAGGGCCACCATGAGTGGCTCCCGGTAATGGACGACCCCCGCGCGTCGATGCGTCCATAGACGTCCTCCAGCGCCTGTCGCTGCTCCTGGGTGAGTGGCTCCATGGTGGTCGGCATCTTGCGGCAGGATGGGGGTCCCTGAGGAGACTCCCATCCGTGAAGAGTGAACAGGCAGACCCGACAACGAATGTCCCGGTCCCCAGTCCCTGGCGACTGCTGCCGGCCGTGGGCCTGCTGCTCCTCACCGGGTGCGCGTCCGTCACCCACGTGCGCCCCCTGCCCCGTGGCGCCCTGGTGGCCGAGGCCTCCGCCGGAGGGCCCCTGGTCCAGGTAGGCGGCGTTCCCATCCCACTCCCCCTCACGAGCGTGGGCGCCACGTACGGACTGCTGGAGCGACTCAGCGTCCACGGACACGTGCAGCCCTCGCCGCTGATGTTCGGCGCGCTCGGTGGGGACGTGGGGGCCACGGGCCTGCTGCTGAGGGAACAGGGGGCATGGCCAGCGCTCGCGGCCTCGGGGCAGGTGCACGTGCTCACGGACCTCCGCACCGACTCCTGGTGGTCCGCCGACGCGAGCCTCACCGCGAGTTGGCTCCTGGGGGAACGGTGGATGCCCTACGTCACCACCACCGGACAACTGGACTTCCTCAACCGGCTCTTCCACGTCGCGCCCGGAGTGGGCGCCCAGGTGTTGCTCGACCGATGGACGCTCCAGGCCGAGGCCCGGCTCTACGCCCCCACACACCGCTCGGACATCGCCGCAGTGCCCTACGTGGGCCTCGCCGGACATGGAGCCTTCGGACTCGTGCTCGGCGCGGGGTATCGGTTCGGACCCTGAACCCTCCGGTCGCGCGCCGCGCGAACTGGTACAACCATTGGACCAGCTACACGAGCGCGCGCCCGGGCCCCCCTCTGCGTACGCGCCCCCGACAGCTCACGGCCAACGGTTGACGTGGATGCGGCTCCAGCCGCTCCGGTCATCCTCGAAGAACACCCGTGTCCCATTGCTCGTGGAGACCAGCCTCGGGCGTGTGAGTTGGTTACCAGCCTCGCCCGTGCCATCCAGGCGCTCGGGCATGACTGTTGGCGCTCCCGCCGTCAGCGGCACCGCGACGGAGTAGAGCGCGTTCTTGCCCGGCGTCAGGTCCTGGAACACCGCGCGCACGCCCTCCCCCACCCGCGCCACCGAGGGACGGAAACGACTCACGAAAGCCCCCTCGTCCGCGCCTCCCTTCAGCCCGGGAAGCGCTGTCCACCCCTCCCCTGTCCTCCAGTGTGCGAACCGCACATCCCGGTGTCCTCGCCGTGCCCGCAGGTCCTCCCAGGCAAGCACCAGCGTTCCCTCGGGTCCCGCCGTGACCACCGGGTCCGCCGCCAGCACCTCGGTCTCCGATGGGGGTGACACCTTTTCCGGTGCCAGGAACCCGGACGCCCCCCGCGACGCCACCACCGCCCACACCTGCCAATCCCGCTCGCGGTAGTCCAGCCAGGCCACCGCCAGCACCGTCTCCGTCCACGTCAGCGTCGGCTGTGCCTGCATTCCCTCAATGCGCGAGACCTCGGCGCCGCCTTCGTCCACTCGCACCGACGCGCCCCAGATGCGCCCGCCATCCACCGAGCGCGATAGGCGCACCTTCGCCGCGAGCCCCTCGCGGAAGTCTGTCCACACCAGCGCCAGCTCCCCTCCGTCCGGCCGGAAGGCGAGCCGTGGCTCCCACTGCGCCGCATCGGTCGGCTCCACGTCCAATGCCGGGGAGAAGCTCCCTCCCCCGTCCCCGGAGGTAGCCACGCGGACCCTGTCGGGGTGTTCCCTCGTCTTCTCCTGCCACGCCACCACCACCTGACCCGCTCCGTGCGCGGCCACCGTGGGCCGAAGCTGCCGTTCGAGTGAAGGAGCCACCGGCACGGCCTCGCGCCAGTGCGCTCCGCCGTCCTCGCTCACCGCGAGCATCACCTGCGGCATCCCCGTGCGCGTGTCGCTGAACACCACGTACACGCGCCCCTCCCCGTCCACCGCCGCCTCCGCGTTGCCCTGGTGGCCACGCTCGGCCGGGGCCACCTCCGACGACGCGAGCCCGGCGCCCGGTGTCACCGGAATGGCCGGCGCCGCACGCGCGTCCCCGTGGAAGAACAGGTCCGCGCCCACGAGCGCCCGCCGGTACTCTCCTGCCTTCCGCCCTCCCGGCAGCAGCGCCCGCCCCTCCTCCAGCAGCCGCGTCCTGCGCTCCTCCAACGACAGGCCCAGCTCGCGCACCACCGGGTCCTCCATCGTCCACGGGCCGATGTCCCTCCAGCCCCGCAGCGGCAGGCTGCCCACGAAGCCCCGAGGCACCTCGTCCGGGGTTCCCTTTCGCGTCAGCCACACCTGCCCGTCGAACAGCATGTCGAACAGGTTGCCGTGCAGCATGGGCGTCGCGTTGGCGATGATGCCCCGGTACTTCTGCGTGTGGCTCCACCCCGAGGCCAGGATGACGTCCGGCAGCCAGCCGCCCCGCGCATCCTCGAGCATCCACCCTTCCGTCCACGCCTCCGGCTGCACCACCAACTCCGCCCCCAGATCCTCCATCCGCTGAACGAAGGGCGGATAGAAGGCATCCCGGCTGATGGCCGCACCCACCCGCCCAAAGGGCATCTCGAATACCAGCGGCGCGTCCAGCCGGCCCGTGGACAAGTCCAGATCCTTCACCTCGGGGTCCGTGAGGAACACCTTGTCCACCCGCCCCGCCAGCTTCCCGTCCGGCCCGTACCACAGGGCCGCGTTGAAGACCTCGGGGCCCGTCGCCACGTAGGCCAGGTCCCCCGCCGGAGCCGCCGGGTCTCGCAGCAGCGGCGCGTGCTCGCGGCGCACGTACGGCACGTTCGCGGACGTGATGACATGCACCCCGTAGCGCTTCGCGATCCCTCCGAAAGTGCGGTCCATCGAGCGCCACGCCACGTCCCCGAGCGCCAGCGTCAGCCCTCGCGCCGCGGAGATGCCCGGGAAGCGCTCCCGATACGCATCCGCCGCCGGGGCCCAGCCCGCGTACATCGCGCTGAAGGCGCTCGCCACGTCCGAGGCCCCTCGCGCCAGCAGTGCCCTCGGCCCGCCGAACCAGGCGATCAGCCCCGCGTCCTCCGGGAAGACGACGAGGTTGGGCCGCGTCCTCGACAGACACGGCGCCACCGCGCGCAGGTCCTCCGCGTACGAGGCCTCGAAGGACTCATAGGAGATGGCGTCCTCCAGCTGGAAGCGGTGCCCCACCACGAAGACGCGCGCGTCCCCTTCGTCGCTGAAGGAGAGCGAGCATACGGTGTCATCGGTGGGGAGTTGCGGCCTGGGCGTACAGGCCACGAGCAGCACGAGGGCAGCGAGAGCGAGTGAACGCATGGGGGCGGGCACTGTAGCGGCCCGAAAATGAAACGGCGCGGGGGGCCTTGCTGGCCACCCCCGCGCCGCGGGACTTCCGAACTCCGAGCGACTACCGGGTGATGGTCAGCGCGGTGTCATCCACGAAGAAGCTCGTCGCGAGCGAGGAGTCCTCCGTGCCGTTGAAGTAGACGCGGATCGTCTGGCCCTTGTACGCCGCCAGGTCGAACGTCTTCTGCGCGTAGGCCGTCGACTTGTTCAGGTTGCTGTAGGTGGCCACCGTCGCCAGCACCGTGCTGGCGGTGTTGCGCACCGTCACCGTCAGCTTGTCGTAGGCCGAGGTGGTGGTGGTCTCCGAGGTGGTGATCTTGTACCAGAAGGAGAGCGAGGCGCTGCAGGCGGTGGAGGGGATGGTGATGTCCTGGTAGGCGAAGTTCGTCGTGGTCGAGCCGTAGCCGTTCAGATACGCCTTGTAGGTGCCCGTGCGCGGCGCGCTACCCGAGGTGCCACTGCTGATGACGCCCGAGCTGGCCGTCCAGTTCACGGCGCCGCTCTCGAAGCCCGGGTTGAGCAGGATCTGCTCGGTGGTGGCGCAGCTGCCCGTGGTGTTGCTCACCGTGACGGACACCGCGGACGAGGCGCCCACGTTGCCGGCGGCGTCATAGGCCTTGGTGGTCAACGAGTAGCCGCCGTTGGCCACGCCCGTGGTGTTCCAGTCGTAGCTGAACGGCGAGGTGGTGTCGGAGCCGAGCAGGGTGCTGCCCGCGAAGAACTCCACCTTGCTCACGCCCACGTTGTCCGAGGCGCTGGCGCTGATGGTGGTGGTGCCGCTCACCGTGGCGCCGCCCGTGGGCGAGGAGATGGAGGTGGTGGGCGCGGTGGTGTCGCCGCCCGTGCCGCCACCGGTGATGAACATCGTGTAGAGCAGCTTGTTCACCGAGCCGGTGCCGGGGCTGGTCACCTTGTTGGGGGTCGCGTTGGTGGTGAGCGCCGACATCACCTGCGCCGGGGTGGCCGTGGGGTTGGCCTGGAGGTAGAGGGCCGCCGCGCCCGCCACGTGCGGCGAGGCCATGGACGTGCCGCTCATGGAGGTGCTGGCCGTGTCGCTGGAGTATGCGGCCGAGGTGATGCTCGAGCCCGGCGCGAAGATGTCCAGGCAGGTGCCGTAGTTGGAGAAGGACGAGCGGGCGTCGCTGCTGGTGGTGGAGCCCACGGTGAGGGCGTTGGGCGTGCGCGCCGGCGAGTAGCTGCAGGCATTGCCGCTGTCGTTGCCCGCGGCGACGGCCGTCACCACGCCCGCGGCGATCATCCGCTCCACCGCGTCATCCAGCGCCTGCGAGGCGTCACCGCCGAGGCTCATGTTGGCCGAGGCCGGCTTGACATGGTTGGCCGTCACCCAGTCCAGGCCGGCGATGACCTGGGCGTCGGTGCCGCTGCCGTCACAACCGAGCACGCGCACCGGGTGCAGCGTCACCTTCTTCGCCACGCCCCAGGTGGTGCCACCCACCGTGCCCGCCACGTGCGTGCCATGGCCCTGGCAGTCGTTGGCGTTGCCACCGGCGGTGATGGCGTCATAGCCATTGCCCACGCGCCCGGTGAACTGGGAGTGCGTCAGCCGCATTCCCGTGTCGATGATGTACGCGTGCACCCCGGTGCCATCGACGTTGTAGTTGTAGGTCTGGTTGAGCGGCAGGCTCGCCTGGTCGACGCGGTCGATGCCCCACGTCGCGCTCGTCTGGGTGCCCGACATCGACACCACGCCGTTCTCCTCGATGTACGCCACGCGGGGGTCCGTCAGCAGCTCGCGCACCCGCGCCTCGGGCATGCGCACCGCGAAGCCCTTGAGGGCGTGGTCGTACGCGTGCAGCACCTGGCCGCCGCGAGAGACCGCCATCTCGTCCGCCATCGCCGCCGCGCGCACCCCGGCCACGCTCTTCACATCCTCGCGCAGCACGACGATGTACTCGTCCGGCACCGACTTCGGCTTGCGCAGGAGCTGGGCCACCTGACCCACTTCCTTGGACTCGATGACCTGCTGCTGCTCCTCGGGCAGCGGCTCGCCGCACGCGGCCAGGCCCAACAGGGAGCAGGTGAACAGCGTCTGCGTCAGCTTCAGCTTCATGGAATCTCCGGGGGTGGCGGACTGCCGGTGAAGAGAACGAGATCAACGGAGAAATTAAACCTTACGGTTCAACCGGTCAACGCCGTAAATCTCGTTTTCTCCGGTTTTGATACCCCGGAGGCCGGGCGCGCTATCCCGAGAGGGCGGCGGGCCGCGCGACGGCCCCGGTCACCTCCGCCTCGCGCTCCACCTGCTGCCGGACGGGGATGAAGGACATGGCACGCTCGGCGAGCGCGGTGATGGTGAGCGAGGGATTGACGCCTGGGTTGGCGGAGATGGCCGAGCCGTCGACGACATAGAGGCCCTCGTAGCCGAAGAGGCGGTGCTGGGCGTCGATGGTGCCCGTCTGGGGCGAGTCCCCCATGCAGCAGCCGCCGAGGATGTGAGCGGTGGTGGGGATTCCCATGAGCGTCTCGGTGGCCATGTTCATGGGCACGCCGTCCAGCTTCTCCGCCACGCGGTGGGCCAGCTCGGTGGCCTCGGGCATGTGGGCGGTGGGAGCGGGGCCCTCCTGAAGCCCGGTGGTGAGCCCCTTGCGCCCGCCCGTGAAGAGCCCGCGCCCACGCTTCATGCGCAGGTGCCCGTCCAGGGTGCGCATGTAGAGGAGGATCATCGTCCTGCGGGCGAAGTCGCCCGTGAAGGCGGCGCGCAGCAGCTTGAGCGGGTGGCGCAGGAAGAGGCCGGTCAGCTTCGCCAGCCGCGAGAAGGCGGTAGCGCCGCCCACGTGGGGCGCCATGAGGGTGCGGAAGAAGTCCGAGCCAGCGCCGTAGCGCACCGGCTCCAGGTGCGAGTGCGCATCCGTGTGGAGGATGGAGCCGATGGCGATGCCCGTGGACAAATCCTTGTCATGGAAGCGCTTGCCGGCCACCACACCGATGAGGGCCTCCGAGTTGGTGCGCACGCCATCGCCGAGCCGGTCCGACAGCCTGGGCAGCCCGTCCGGGTGTGCCTTCAGCTTGAGGAGCAGGTCCACCGTGCCCAACACGCCGCCGGAGAAGATGACCTGGCGCGCGGTGAAGCGCCGCTTGCGGCGGGAGAAGCGCGAGGCCCCCTCGAGTGCCTCCACCTCGTAGCCGCCTCCGGGCAGCGGGCGCACCCACGTGGCCTCGGTGTCCGCGTGGATGGAGAGACCGCGCTTCTCGGCGAAATAGAGGTAGTTCTTGTCCAGGGAGTTCTTGGCGCCGAAGCGGCAGCCCGTCATGCAGGCGCCGCACGAGTTGCAGCCGGTGCGCTCGGGGCCCTCGCCGCCGAAGTACGGGTCCGGCACCGTCACCCCGGGCTTGCCGAAGTAGACGGCCACCGTGGTGGACTGGAAGTCCTCGCGGCCCATCTCCCTGCCCACCTGCTGGATGATCTCATCCGGCAGCGTGCGCAGCGGGTTCACCGTGGCCCCGAGCATCTTGCGCGCGGTGTCGTAGTACGGCGACAGCTCCGCCTTCCAGTCGGCCAGGTGCCCCCAGGAGCGGGCCTGGAAGAAGTCGTCCTTCGGAATGGGCAGCGTGTTGGCGTAGACGAGTGAACCTCCGCCCACGCCCACCCCGGACAACACGGTGACGTGGCGGAAGAAGGTCATCTTGAACAGGCCGCGCCACCCGAGCCGCGGCATCCACAGCCAGCGCTTCAGGTCCCAGTTCGTCTTGGGGAAGTCCCTGGCCCCCAGGCGCCGGCCCTTCTCCAGCATCACCACCCGGTAGCCCTTCTCCGTGAGGCGATGGGCGCTCACGCTCCCGCCAAAGCCCGAGCCGATGATGAGCCAGTCGCAATCGAAAGCCATCGTGTGTCCTCCCCCCAGAGGGGATGATTCTCAGATTACCTGTGATGCGCTGGGTGCGCTTACTCGCCTGCTCGGGAGGCTTGCGCCAGCTTCTGACGGGCGGTCTCTCGTCGCTTCGCGCGCACCTTGCCGGCCACGTTGAGCAGCAGCCGGTCCCGCTCCCAGAGCGCGCGCGTGGGCGCGTCCACCTGCTCCCAGAGCGTCCCCAGCCCGTCCACCCGCCGCCGACACAGGTCGATTGCTCCCGCCAGCGCGAGCTGCACCGCTGGTGAGGCCGGGTCCGCTCGCGCCAGTCCGCGCATCGTCACCGCCAGCGCGAGCAGTTCCTCGCGCACCTCGTCCGGCCAGCCCGAGCGGCGGGCCACCTGGAGCAGCCAGCCCAGCAGCGCCGCGAAGATGTGGCAGTCCTCCACCGTGCGGAACGGTTTGACGTAGCGCTCATAGCCATCGCCGGGCAGTACCTCCTCGGGAGCCACCACCACCTCGTGAAGGCCCAGCTCGGCGTGGGGCACCTCCGGGATGAAGGGCGTCGGCGACAGTTCGGTGACCATCACCCCCGGGCGGCGCGCGTCGAGCCGCACCAGCCGCAGCCGGTTGCGTCCCTGGGCGTCCTGACCCTCGGTGGCCACCACCAGCAACACGTCCGCCGCGGAGCCCAGGGTGACGAAGGCCTTGGTGCCCTCCAGGTGCAGCGTGCCCTCGCTCGCGCTGGTGAGCCGGGTCTGCATGGCCGCGGGGTGTCCGCCCCCGGTCTCGGTGACACACAGCGCGTAGCGGTGTTCAGGCGACAGCTCGGGGACGAGCGAGCGCAGCGCGGAGTGGTAGCCCGAGGCGAAGGCGTAGCCCAGTCGATCCGCCGCGAAGCCCCCGGCGAACGCCACATCCACGGGCAGCGGGAAGCGCGAGGACAGCCTCAGGTGGCGTGTCCACCAGTCCTCGACGGAGCCCAGGGGCAGCGGGGTGGGCGCTTCGGTGAGGAGGAACCGCAGGAGCGCGTCCATGGGATCAGGCGGACGAAGCCACCGGCTGTCGCGAGCCCGCCCCGGGCAGGTGCATCAGCTCGTCCACGATGCCCAGGGCGATCAGCTCGAACAGGGCGTCCGCGCTCTCCTGGAGTGGCCAGTCCGCACGGACCCGCTCGACCGGAGCCTTCACGGACTCCGCCTGGGCCTCGGGCCCTTCCACGGCCAGGAAACAGGCCGCCATCACCTCGGAGATGTCCAGGGAGCGGGTCACCGGCTGGATGAGCTGCGCCAGCAGCTCATCATCGATGTGGGAGGGAGGAGGCCCGTCGCGAACGGCATCGGCCACCTCGGCCATGTCGAACACCAGCCGGCTGGACCTGTAGAACGAGTGGCTGGAGATGACCGCGAGCAGGCTCCGGGCCCGCTCGGGCCACGCCGAGCGGAGCGCCTTGCCGCGCAAGGCCAGTGCGCAGAGCACCGCACGCGTACGGTGGGTCACCTTCGCGAGGCGAACCAGCAGAAGCTCGTCGGTTCTGTTCATGCCAGTTCCCGGCTCCTTGACGCCGCGGCGAGGCCCATAAGCCCAACATTCCTGGGCCTCGCGATGCAAGAGGGGGGAGCGAAGAAATCCCCCTCTCACGCCCGAGGGTCGTGTTACCCGACGTGACGGGTCATGCGCGGACTACCGGGCACGGCGTCCTCAGTCCTTGAACTCGGTCCACACCGGCGCGTGATCCGAGGGCTGCTTGCCCTTGCGCGCCTCGCGGTCCACGTCCGCCGCCACCACCCGCTTCGCCAGCGGCGCCGTCGCGAAGATGTGGTCGATGCGCAGCCCCTTGTTCTTCGGGAACGCCAGCATCCGGTAGTCCCACCAGCTGAACCGCTGCTCCTTGGGGTGCAACGCGCGGAAGGTGTCCGTCAGCCCGAACGCGCACAGCTCCTTGAGCGCCGCGCGCTCCTTCGCGGTGAAGAGCGTCTGCCCCTCCCACAGCGCGGGATCCCAGGTGTCGATGTCCTCGGGCGCCACGTTCCAGTCCCCGCACAGCACCAGCGGCTCGCCCGGCTTGTGCCGCGCGTCCAGGTAGCGCCGCAGCCGGCCGTACCACTCCAGCTTGTACTGGTACGCCGGCGAGTCCACCGACTGCCCGTTGGGCGCGTACACGCTCAGCACCCGCACCCCGTTCACCGTCGCCGCGATCAGCCGCGCGTGCGAGTCGTCCACCCCGTCCGACAGGCCCCGCACCACGTCCGTGGGCTCCGTCTTCGCCAGGATGGCCACCCCGTTGTACGTCTTCTGCCCGTGCACCGCGGCGTGGTAGCCCGCCTCCCGCACGGCCTCCATCGGGAACTCGGCGTCCGTGCACTTCAGTTCTTGAAGGCACAGCACGTCCGGTTGGGCGCTCTTCAGCCAGTCCACCAGCCGATCCAGTCGGGCTCGGACCGAGTTCACGTTCCAGGCGGCGATCTTCATCCCGCCCAACGTCGCACGTCACCTCCCCACCCCGCCACGGTTTTTCCCGCCCCTCGGGTGGCACACCTTGTAGGTCCTGTAGCGGGCTGTCGCGCCCGGGGTGTGGCCCTCGGGCCGCACCGGGCTCGGACGGAGAGCGGGAAGGCGTCCTCGTCTACCCTCACCTCCGCCTTCTCCCAGAGGGAGAGGGGTTTGGCACGGGCATCGCAATGGGCTCCTCCCGAGAAGGAGCCCCACCATGAAGAACACCATCCTGTCCGCCTGCCTCGCCGTCCTCGCCCTCGCCGCCTGCGATGCCAGCCAGAACCGACGGTTTCCCGGGCTCCGCGCCTCCGCCTCGCCCCGCCTCGCGAACCCGGTGTCGTCCGAGCGCGAGGTCTCCCTGCCCGCCTCGCCGGAGCTGCCCACGATGACCGATGGCCTGCCCGAGACGGTCAAGGCTCTCCCCGTGGCGGCCGAGGATCTCTCCCTCGCCGAGCCCGTGGACGCGCTCGCGCTCCCCCACGAGGAGCACCTTTATCCCGTGGATCACCTCGCCCGCGCCCGCGCGCTGCGCCAGGAGGAGGATCTCTCGGGGGCCCTCACCGAGGCCCGCCGCGCCGTCCACGATGCCGCGGACGACGTCGACGCCGCCGAGGAGGCGCTCGACACCGTCATCCTCCTGGCCCGGCTCACCGGCCAGAAGCAGCTCGCCTCGGACGCCTACGGGGAGCTGTCCCGCATCTTCCCCGACGGCCCCGAGCCCCTCATCCAGCAGGCCCGCCTGCTCCTGGAGCTCGGCGACACCACGGGTGCCTTCCGGGCCGCCGAGACCGCCGTGGAGCTCGACCCCGAGTACCCCGAGGGCTACCAGGTGCTCGGTCGCGTCCACCTCACCGCCGGCGAGCTCGACGAGGCCATCCTCCGGTTCCAACAGGCCGTGCACCTCGACCCGTACCACGGGTATGCCCTCAACAACCTCGGACTGGCCCTGCTCCAGTCGGGGAAGGCCGAGCAGGCCGCCGAGGTGCTCGCCCAGGCCTCCTACCTGCTGCCCCAGGTGGCCTACGTCCACAACAACCTGGGCCTCGCCTACGAGCGGCTCGGGCGCCTCGAGGAGGCGCGGATGGCCTTCGACACCGCCACCCGCCTCTCACCCAACGACGCCAAGGCCCGCCTCAACCGGGACCGTTTGAATCGCCACTCGTGAGGTCCCCCGCCCGGCAAGCCCGCCAGGGCCATTCCTGTTCCGGTCCAGGCGGTCTAACGTCGCTCACCCCTTCGTTTTCCCCGCGCCACATGAACACGGCCCGCGAGATGAGCTCCCTGCCCCACTCCCATCCTCCCGCCCCTCCTCCGACGCCCCCGGCGCCTCCGGCTCGTCCCAGCCCCGGCAGCCAGTTGTGGCTCTGGACGAAACGGCTCCTCGTCCTGGCCGGTGTGGGCGTGGTGCTGCTCGCGCTCACCGTCGGTGCCCTCTACCTCTACTACAGCCAGAACCTGCCCTCGGTGGAGGCCCTGCGCACCTATTCCCTGCCCCAGGTGACCAAGGTGCGGTGCGCGGACGGCACCGTGTGCACCGAGTTCTTCATGCCCCAGGGGCGGCGCACCGTCGTCAACATCGACAAGCTGCCGGCCCACGTGCGCAACGCCTTCCTCGCCGCCGAGGACGCCGACTTCTACAAGCACCCGGGCCTCGACTTCTTCGGCATGACGCGCGCCGCGGTGAAGAACCTCATCCCCGGCAGCCGCAAGTCCGGCGCCTCCACCATCACGCAGCAGGTGGTGAAGAACCTGCTGCTCACGCCCGAGCGCAGCTTCTCGCGCAAGATGCGCGAGTGGATCCTCACCCCGCGCGTGGAGGAGGCCCTCACCAAGGATCAGATCCTCAGCCTCTACATCAATCAGTCCTACTTCGGGCAGGGCCGCAGCGGCCTCGAGGAGGCGGCGCTCTACTACTTCGGCAAGCACGCGGCGGACCTGAACATCGGCGAGGCCGCGGTGATGGCCGGCACGGTGCAGTCGCCCAACCGCATCAACCCGGAGCGCAACATCGTCAAGGCCAAGCAGCGCCAGCGCTACGTGCTGGGGCAGTTGGCGCAGCACGGCTTCCTCCCCGAGGAGGTGGTGGCCAAGGAGCTGGAGAAGCCCATCGTCCTCGCCCCTCGGCCGCCGCCCGAGGTGGGCCCCTACTACGCCGAGGAGATCCGCCGCACGCTCGTCGCCCGCTACGGGGATACGGCCGTGCTCACCGGCGGTCTGCGCGTGGACATCGCCATGGTGCCCAAGCTCCAGGCCGTCGCCGACGAGGCGGTGCGCAAGGGGCTGGAGGCCGTGGATCGGCGCCTGGGTTACCGCGGCGCCCTGGGTACCCTGGAGCCCGCGCGCTTCGAGCGTCTCAAGCCCTTCATCAGCAAGCAGATCGAGGAGGCGGGGCGGCGGCAGAAGGAGGGCGCCAACGTGGCCGACCTCTCCACGCTCGTCCAGGCCCCGGAGCAGCCCAAGCCCGCCGAGGAGCCGGTGGTGGTGACCGCCACCGAGGAGGAGGAGGCCCCGCTGTCTCCCGAGGAGAAGCTCGCGAGCGAGGTGCAGCTCGCGCCTCTCGCGGAGGGCCTGCGCGTGGCCGGCTTCGTCACCCAGGTGGACGACGCGGGCAAGAAGGCCCGCGTGGATCTGGTGGCCCGCACCGCCGAAATCCAGTTCTCCACCGTCACCTGGGCGCGCCAGAAGGGGAAGAGCGCCCCCACGAAGATGTCGGACGTGATGAAGCCCGGGGACATCGTGCTCGTGCGCGTGCTGCGCGTCACACCCTCCCCCGCGCTCCTGGAGGCCACGCTGGATCAGGTGCCGCTCGTGCAGGGAGGCCTCGTCGTCATCAACCCGCAGAACCGCAACGTGGTGGCCATGGTGGGCGGCTATGACTTCAAGCAGTCGCCCTTCAACCGCGCCACCCAGGCCCGGCGCCAGCCCGGCTCGTCCTTCAAGCCCTTC
>NZ_DASVWK010000962.1:0-12438 GCF_036389735.1 Archangium sp.
GCGCTCCGCACGGCCTCGGAGCGCCAGCCGCAGCTGCGCCAGGCCCAGGCCAGCACCGAGGCGGCGCGTGCCCGCGTGGACCAGTCCCGCGCCGGGCTGCTGCCCCAGGTGAACGCCAACGCGGGCTATCAGGTCTCCACCGCGCGCGATACCGGAACCACGCCGGTGGATGGGAGCACCAACTTCCGGCGGGGTAGCGGCTTCACCGTGGGCGCCACGGCGAGCCAGCTCCTCTGGGACTTCGGGCAGACGACGGGGCGCTACCGCGCGGCTCGCGAGTCCGCCGACGCGCAGGCGGCCACGGCGTTCCAGACGCGGCTGGACGTGCTCACCGAGGTAAGCACCGCCTACTTCAACGTGCTGGCGCAACAGGCGCTGGTGGACGTGGCGCGCGAGACGCTGGAGAACGAGGTGGCGCACCTGCGGCAGGTGGAGGCCCAGGTGCAGGTGGGCACTCGGGCGGAGATTGACCTGCTGCAACAGCCCTGGCGCGCCGGCCGGATCTCACCGCGAGCGAGCGGCAGGTGCGTGCCCAGCAGCAACAGGTGTCGGCGGCGCGGGGCGGGTACTGGCCCAGCCTCACGGCCTCGGTGAGCGCCAACGGCGCGGGTACGGACCCCGTCAACCAGGACTTCGGCCTGACGGGGCAGGTGGGTCTGAACTGGCCGTTGTTCGAGAGCGGGCGGACGCGCGCCCAGGTGCGCGAGGCGGAGGCCTCCCTGCGCGGTGTCCAGGCGCAGCAGGATGCGCTCCGCCAGCAGGTGCGGCTGGAGGTGGAGCGGGCCCTGCTGTCCGTGCGCGCCACCCGGGAGGGGCTGGCCGCTACGGAGGAGGCGCTGATCAACGCCCGGGCACGGCTGCGGCTCGCGGAGGGCCGCTATCGTGAGGGCGTGGGCAACATCATCGAGCTGGGCGACGCGCAGCTCGACGCCACCAGCGCGGCCGCCCAACGAGTGCAGGCGGAGTACAACCTGGCCACCGCCCGCACGGAGCTGGGGCGCGCGCTCGGGCTGCCGCGGTCGTAGATCAGACCTGGACTCAGAGCCGGACCTGGATCTCGTAGCGCCGGTTCTTCGCCTTCTTGGCCGGCGTGTTGTCCGGCTTGGCCACGAGCTGCTCCGAACCACGGCCCACGGCGAGGATCTCCCCGCGCGGCACGCCCCGGGCGACCAGCTCCTTGACGATGACCTCGGCGCGCTTCTCGCTGAGCGCCTTGTTCTTGGCCGCGTCACCGCTCGAGTCGGTGTGCCCGGAGACCTCGAACTTGTAGTTCTTCAAGCCCGCCCCATCGAGCTGCTTCTTGGCCTCGACGAGCGCGTTGGTGAGGTTCTTGAGCTTCTGGTCGCAGCCGGCCTCGAGCACGTCGGTACCGGACTTGAAGCTGCACTGGTTCTTGCGCGACTCGTCCATCAGCTTCGCGTTGACGCGCTTCTCCACGGCGGCCTTGCCCGCCTCGCCCGCGCCCTTCTTGAGCTGGTCGAACGGGCTCTGCGCGGACGCGGCACCGGGAACCGCGAGCAGGGACAGGGCGATGAACAGCGCCTTCATCTTCATGGACGTCTCCTGAGGTGGGACTTCGGAAGTGCATGCAAAGGCTGCGCTCCCGCCCGAGGCGCCGCAAGGATTGCGGCTCGCGGGTGTCCGCTCCCCGAGGAAACACGGGTGGCGTGCTTCTTGCCCCTGGACGACACGCTCCTCGCTTTCCAGGCAGGGAAGGGCTGAAAGCCCTCTGTCACAAGCCTCGGGGTGCGCTAAGACGTTCTCTTGCAAGCATGGCGGAAACCTTGTTCGAAGAGTTGAAACGATACGTGGACTTCGGACCGGCGGACGAGCAGGCGCTCCGTTCCCTCCACGAGTTGTCCCAAGCGCACTTCAGCGAGATCGCGCACGTCTTCTATACGCGCATCCTGGAGCACGAAGGCGCGCGCAAGGCCCTGGCGGGGGAGAGCCAGGTGGGCCACCTCAAGGTGACGCTGCGGGGCTGGATGGAGCAGCTCCTGAAAGGCCCCTGGGACGAGTCCTACTACCAGCTCCGCTGCCGCATTGGTCGCATGCACGTGCGCATCGCGCTGCCCCAACATTACATGTTCGGCGCGATGAACCACCTGCGGCAGGAGTTCAACCGCATCATCGACGAGCACTACCTCACACAGCCCGAGGCGCTGAGGGTGACGCGGGTGGCTCTCGGGAAGATCCTGGATATCGAGCTGGCCATCATGCTGCACACCTACCGGGAGGATCTGCTCGCCCAGCAGGCGCGCAGCGAGCGGCTGTCCACGTTCGGGCAGCTCGTGGGCTCCATCGGGCACGAGCTGCGCAACCCCCTGGGCGTCATCGAGACGTCGCTCTTCATCCTCAAGGGCCGGCCCCTGGCCACCGACGAGCGCGCCCTCAAGCACCTGGATCGCATCGGCGAGCAGGTGTCCCTGGCCAACCGCATCGTCACGGATCTGCTGGACATGATCCGAGACCGCCCGCTCAAGCGCGAGCCACTGCGGCTGGAGGAGGTGTGGAAGGACGCGCTCACCTCGGTACCGTTGCCCGCGGGGGTGTCCCTGCGCGTCGAGGGCCTGGGCGAACTCCCCTCGCTCCAGGGAGACCCCGGGCAGATGCGCCAGGTCTTCGTCAACCTGATGGAGAACGCCATGCACGCCGTGGGCGAGCAGGGCACGGTGTCGCTGGTGGCCTCGACGGGCCCGGACGCGGTGGAGCTGGTACTGGAGGACTCGGGGCCCGGCGTCAGCGACACCATCCGCCGCCGCATGTTCGAGCCGCTGATGACGACCAAGGCCCGTGGCATCGGCCTGGGCCTGCCGCTCGTCAAGCGCATCCTGGAGCGCCACGGGGGCTCCATCGCCTACGCGCCCCGCGAGGGCAGTGGCGCTCGCTTCGTCCTGAAACTTCCCCTCCCCCCCTCTTCTCCGCAGGTGACGGCATGAGGAACTACCTGCTGCTCGACGACAACGAGGCCTTCGCGGAGAACCTGGCGGAGATCCTCCGGGACGGGGGCGACGAGGCCACGGTGGTGACGGATGGGGAGCGTGCGTTGGAGCTGGCGCGCTCGAATCGCTTCGACGTGCTCCTCACGGACATGAAGATGCCCGGCATGAGCGGGGCCGCGGCGGTGCACCACATCCGCAAGGTGGACCCAGGGCTCGCCGCCGTGGTCATCACCGCCTACCCGGGTGAGGACGACCTGGAGACGGCCCGGCGCGAGGGATTGCTCGCGGTGCTGCCCAAGCCCGTGCCCATCCCCACGCTCGTCACCCTGCTGTCCGAGGCGCGCCGGGACGGGCTGGTGGCGCTCGTCGAGGACGACCAGGCCCTCAGCGACAACCTCACCGAGGTGCTGCGCACCCGGGGCTTCTCGTGCGTCACGGCGCGCTCGGTGCTGGATGCCGATCAGCTCGCCTCGGTGCGGCCCTTCGTCGCGCTGGTGGACCTGCGGCTGCCGGGTGGCCCCGATGGTGAGGCGCTGCGGCGGCTGCGCGCGCGCTTCCCGGAGCTGCCCGTGTTCGTGATGACGGCCTTTCCGGATGCGGTGCCGGACTCCGGCCACGGCGTCTTCTCCAAACCCTTCGACACGGCCACGTTGCTGGAGACCCTGGAGCGCGTCCACGCGCGGCAGGGGCAGGCGTCATGAATGCTCCCCCGTCCCACCGTCCTCGCGTGCTCGTCGTCGACGACAACGCGGCTTTTCTCGACAACCTCAACGAGCTGCTCGGCGATGCCGGCTACTCGGTGGCGGGCGCCAACAGCTGCCGCCAGGCCCGTGAGCGTGCCCTCGGGGGCTTCGACGTGGCGCTGGTGGACCTGCGGCTGCCGGACGGGGAGGGGACGGCACTCGCCCGCGAACTCAAGGAGAAGGTGCCCGAGTCCGAGGTGGTGCTGCTCACCGGCTTCGCCACGCTGGAGACGGCCGTGGCGGCGGTGCGCGCGGGCGCGTGCGCCTACCTGATGAAGCCCTGTGCGCCCAATGAGCTGCTCCTCACGCTGGAGCAGGCCATGCGCCAGGTGCGCCTCCAGGCCGAGAAGCGCGAGCTGGCGCGCCGCGCCCAGGTGACGGAGAAGCTCGCCGCGGTGGGCACCATGACGGCGGGGCTCTCCCATGAGATCCGCAACCCGCTCAACGCCGCGGCCCTCCAGCTCTCCGTGCTGGAGCGGCGGGTACGCCGGCTCTCCGAGGATCTCCAACCCAACCTGTTGTCACCGCTGCTGTTGGTGCGCGATGAGATCCGCCGGTTGGATCACATCCTCGAGGACTTCCTCCAGTTCGCCCGGCCACGCGAGTTCCGCCCGGAGCCGGTGGAGGTGAAGACACTGCTGCGGCGCGTGGTGGACCTGCTGGGAAGCCAGGCGGATACGCGCCGGGTGCGGCTGGAGCTGGAGGGTGACGGGGGCGGACAGGTGCCGCCCATCTGGGGCGAGGAGGAGCGGCTGCGCCAGGTCCTCATCAACCTGACCATCAACGCGCTGGAGGCCACGCCCGCGGGCGGGCTCGTTCGCGTCTCCGCGGGTCGCGAGGGCGACATGGCGTGGATCACCGTGGACGACACGGGCCCGGGGATTCCAGCGGAGATCCGCGACCGGCTCTTCGAGCCCTTCTTCACCACCAAGGCCCAGGGCTCGGGCCTGGGGCTCTCCATCGTCCACGCCATCGTGACGCAGCACGGTGGCTCGCTGGAGGTGGGCAGCGGGCCCGAGGGTGGGGCGCGGCTGTTGCTCCGCCTGCCCCTGGCCCGCTGAGCTACTCCGAGGCGGCCTCGGACTCCGCCTCGTCCTCCGGGCCCGGCGTGGGCGGGGGCGTGCCGTTGGTGGCGGCGCTGTACTCCTTCAGCCGGTACTGCACCTTGCGCACGCTGATGCCGAGGATCTCCGCCGCCCGCGTGGTGGAGCCGCCCACCATCTCCAGGGTGCGGAGGATGGCCTCGCGCTCGATCTGCGCCAGGGTGGCCCCCGGAATCAGCGACGAGGGCGAGGAGCCCAGGGGCCGCGGGCCCCGCAGCACGGGGGGCAGATCATCCGTGGTGAGCTCGTTGCCCGGGGCCAGCACCACCGCGCGCTCGATGGCGTTCTCCAACTCGCGGATGTTGCCGGGCCAGTCATACGACAGCAGCGCCTGGAGCGTGCCCGGCGCCAGCCCCCGCACGTCCTTGCCGTACGAGTCGCTGTACTTCTCCAGGAAGTGGCTCACCAGTGCGGGGATGTCGCTCTTGCGCTCGCGCAGCGGCGGCAGCGTCACCGCCACCACGTTCAGCCGGTAGTACAGGTCCTCGCGGAACCTGCCCGCCTTCACCTCGGCCACCAGATCGCGATGCGTGGCCGCGACGATGCGCACGTCCACCTTCAGCGTCTGCGTGCCACCCACGCGCTCGAACTCGCGCTGCTGGAGCACGCGCAGCAGCTTCACCTGCACCGACGGGGCGATTTCCCCGATCTCGTCCAGGAAGAGGGTGCCGCCGTCGGCCAGCTCGAAGCGGCCCTCCTTGCGGCCCACCGCGCCCGTGAAGGCGCCCTTCTCGTGGCCGAACAGCTCGCTCTCCAGCAGGCCCTCGGACAGCGCGGCGCAGTGCACCTTGACGAAGGGCTTGTCGCGCCGCGGCGACTCGTGGTGGACGGCTTGGGCGATCAACTCCTTGCCCGTGCCGGACTCGCCGAGGATGAGCAGCGTGGCCTTGGTGCTGGCCGCCCGCTTCACCATGTCGTAGACGGCCTGGAGCTGGGACGAGTCGCCGATGATGTTGTGGAAGCGCGCCCGCTGGCGCACCTGCTCGCGCAGGCTCTCCGTCTCGCGCCTCAGGGCGCGCTTCTCCAGCGCCTTGCCCAGCACCACCAGCATGGCGTTGGCGTCCAGCGGCTTGACGAGGTAGTTCTCCGCGCCGGCACGCATGGCCTCCACCGCCGTCTCCACGCTGGCGAAGGCCGTCATCATGATGAACGTGGTGTCCGCGCCCTGCTCCCGGGCTTTTTGCAGGAACGTCAGCCCGTCCATCTTCGGCATGCGCACGTCCGTGAGCACCACGGCGGGCGAGAAGTCGGCCAGGCGCGCGAGGGCCTCTTCTCCATTGGCGGCCTCGGCCACCTCATAGCCCTCCTCACCCAGGATGGTGGCAATGGCGCGGCGGGCATTGTCCTCGTCGTCGACGACCAGGATGCGTTGAGCGGACATGGTCTCCAAACCGTAACAGTCAATCGCGCGGGAGCGCACGCATGTTGCGTCAAGGATCCCAACCGACCGTGCGACTCCCCTGACTCCAGTGCCACTGCCGCTCGTGGTGACGCGCCTCCTCCAGCGCGGCCGCGTGCTGCTCGTCCCAGGTGTCGATGAGCGGCTCGATGCGCGGGGTGAGCCGCAGCATGGAACTGGGGAAACACCGCTCCGGCAGCGTCTCGAAGATGCTCCAGGCGAGTCGGGCCTCGTCCTCGGTGCGCACCGCTACATGGGGGCGGACGATCAGATCCGTGTAGTGCGGCTGTCCGTCCGGCCCTTCCACCCGGCGGGCCATCGCGGAACTCTGGTAGAAAAGAATTTCCACACCCAGGGCACGCGCTTGCTCCAGGAAGGCCAGGAGGGTTCGCCCCTCCACCGCGCCCACCAGCAGCGTCTCCGGATTCCACTGCTCTCCGATGATGTCGGGGGAGCGCCCATCCACTGAGATGGGAGGGGCCCGCTCTCCGGAGAGGACAGCGCCTGCTTGGCTCCGCCATTGGAGCCGCGTCTCGAACTCGCTGATGGAAACGTAGGTCACCGCCCACCTCCGGGATGTCGTCCTTCCCGGAAAGACCTTCAAGGTGCGTGCCGGAAGTCCCGAAAGACGAGGAGTTCCGCCCCTTTACAGGCAGCGGGGCAGGGGGCTGCCCGCCTGTCCGCTCATTCCACTGGCCGGACGAGCAGCACCGGCCGGGGGCTGCTCTGGAGCACCTCCTGCGCCACCGAGCCCGCCAGGGCCTTGTTGAGCCCCGAGCGCCCGTGGGTGGCCAGGCAGATGACGTCGCAGCCGAGTCGCTCCGCGGCCTGGGTGATGGCCTCGGACACCTTGCGGCCGTGGACGACCTCCACCCGGGTGGAGATGCCGCGCGCGGCGGCCTCGGGGGGGATGAGGCCCCGGAGCTGCTCGGCGAGGCGCTCCTGCTCGGGCGAGAGGACCTTGGAGGACGAGAGCGCGCCCACGGACTCCAGCACGTGCAGCAGGTAGACGGTGCCTCCAGTGGGCACCACCGAGTACGCATGCCGCACGGCGCTGATGCCCACCTCGGACAGGTCCGTGGGGGCCAGCACCCGGCGCACCTCGGGGATGGTGACGGCGGCCATCGAGCTGGAGGGCACGCACAGCACGGACACGGCGGCCTCGTGGATGACCTTCTGGGAGACCGAGCCGTACCACCACTTGCTCGGCCCGGTACGCTGGTGGGTGCCCACCACGATGAGGTCCGCCGCCTCCCGTCGGGCCAGCGCGACGAGCGACTCCGAGGGTCGGCCCAGACCGGCGTCCAGGTGGACCCACACCGCGCCGCTGCCGGGCATGTCGCCCAGGCGGGCTGTCAGGTCGCGGCGCAGGGCCTCCTCCACCTCGGGCGTCACCTCGGACTCCTGAGAGAGGGGGACGCCGTAGCGCACGTGCGCGTCCGCGCCCCAGTAGTGGTGGACTGCCACCACCTCGCAGGGGCCGAACGAGCGCAGCTTGCGCACCCAGGCCACCGCCGCGTCCGAGGGGGGTGAGAAGTCCAGGCCCAGGAGGATGCGCAGGCTGCGCTCTCCCCGTGCCCAGGCCTCCAGCGGGCCCGCCGAGCGCATGACGAGTACCGGGCATCGGGCCGCCTGCACCACCCGCTCCGCCACGTTGCCGATGCGCCAGCGCGGCGCCCGCTGCCCGTGGTGGGACACGATGAGGAGCGAGGCGTGGACGACGGTGGCGTGCTCGACGAGCACCTCGTCCGGCGTCCCCTCCAGCAGGTGGATCTCCACCCGCGTGTCCTCGGTGCGCAGCTCGGCGGCCTGGGCCTCCAGGCGGGAGGTCACCTCGCGGCGCAGGGTCTCGTCGCTGGAGGTGGTGCGGCCCACGCTGCCGTACTCGGTGATGTGGACCAGGTGGAGCACCTCGCCGCTCTTGCGGGCGAGTGCCGCCGCCGCCCGCGCCGACGCCATCGCCCGTTCCGAGAAGTCCGTACCGAAGACGATCGACATGGTGCCCCCCCTTGGCCTGCGTCAGGCCTCGTATTCGGCCGCGAGACTCCTGCGGTCCATGTCCTCGATGAGGTGCTGGGCGTAGCGGACCATGTCCGCCTCGGTGATGATGCCGACCAACGCTCCGTCCGCGCCCACGACGGGCAGGCAGCCGTACTTGTTGTCCAGCATCAGCTTGACCGCTTCCCGGGTGGGCGTATCCGAGCGCACCGTCCGCACGTCGCGCACCATGACGTCCGAGGCCGCCAGGGTCTGTGACGGGGCGCGCTGGGCCGCGGCCTTCAGCAGGTCGCGGTGGGTGACGAGCCCCACCAGCTTGCCATCGCGCACCACGGGCAGGTGGCGAATGCGGTGCAGGCGGAGCATCTCCTCCGCCTTGGCCAGGTTCTGGGTCTCCGTGAGCGTGACCAGGTTGCTGCGGGTCATCAGCTCTCCGACAGTCTGCATTGCGTGGCTCCGGTCCTTGAAGTCCTACGTCCTGCGAGGAAGCTATTGCAGGTTCAAGACCAGGGCGTGGAAGCCTCGGTGCCCGCTACGTCGGCTGGTTCACGCCAGGGGTGAAGTGCAATGGTTTCGTGGTTTTAGAGGCCCCCCGCATATCCTGCGCGGGCCCTCCCGGCCGCTTGCTGAACAACAGGGGGCCCTCCGGGCGGTTGCTGCCCGGCTGCCCGGTGCGCTACACCCTCGCTCCATCGCTAGGGGTGCCCCCGGGGAGGGGCTGAGACGGCCGTGAAGCGGCCAACCCTTCGAACCTGAACCGGTTCATACCGGCGGAGGGAAGCGGCGGGCGCTCCATGCCTCGCCTGTCCCCTCTGGTTGGATGAGGAGGAGTGACGTGAGCGGAGCCTCGAAGAGCCTCAAGGTGGATGGCAAGGTGCTGGAGGGCATCACCCGCGGGCCGTTGCCGGCCTCGCGCAAGGTGTACGTGTCTGGTGTGCGGCATCCGGACGTGCGCGTGCCCATGCGGGAGATCAGCCAGACACCCACCCGGCAGGGCCATGGTCCCGACGCGAAGGTGACGCCCAACCCGTCCATCTTCGTCTACGACTCGAGCGGCCCGTACACGGACCCCGAGGCCCCCATCGAGCTTCGCGAGGGGCTGCCCGCGCTGCGCTCCGAGTGGATCCGCCGCCGGGAGGACGTGCAGGAACTGGCCGGCATCACCTCCGAGTACGGCCGCGCCCGCGAGGAGGACCCGCGCCTGAATGGGCTGCGCTTCTCCCACCGCCGCAAGCCGCTGGTGGCGAAGTCGGGGGCCAACGTCACGCAGATGCACTACGCCCGCAAGGGCATCATCACCCCGGAGATGGAGTTCGTCGCCCTGCGCGAGAACCTCCAGCGCGAGGCCGTGGCCGCCGAGCTGTCCCGGCAGCACCCGGGCCACTCCTGGGGCGCGGCCATCCCCCGGGAGATCACCCCCGAGTTCGTGCGGGACGAGGTGGCTCGGGGTCGCGCCATCATCCCGGCCAACATCAACCACCCGGAGCTGGAGCCGATGATCATCGGCCGCAACTTCCTGGTGAAGATCAACGCCAACATCGGCAACTCGGCCGTCACCTCTTCCATCGAGGAGGAGGTGGAGAAGATGGTGTGGTCCATCCGCTGGGGCGCGGACACGGTGATGGACCTGTCCACCGGCCGCAACATCCACGAGACGCGCGAGTGGATCCTCCGCAACGCCCCGGTGCCCATCGGCACGGTCCCCATCTACCAGGCGCTGGAGAAGGTGGGCGGCAAGGCCGAGGAGCTCACCTGGGAGCTCTACCGCGACACGCTCATCGAGCAGTGCGAGCAGGGGGTGGACTACTTCACCATCCACGCGGGCGTGCTGCTGCGCTACATTCCGCTCACGGCCAAGCGGATGACGGGCATCGTCAGCCGCGGCGGCTCCATCCTGGCCAAGTGGTGCCTGGCGCACCACAAGGAGAACTTCCTCTACACGCACTTCGAGGAGATCTGCGAGATCCTCAAGGCGTACGACGTCAGCTTCAGCCTCGGGGACGGGCTGCGGCCGGGCTCCATCGCGGACGCCAACGACGCGGCGCAGTTCGGCGAGCTGGAGACGCTGGGCGAGCTGACGAAGGTGGCCTGGAAGCACGACGTACAGACGATGATTGAAGGCCCGGGCCACGTGCCCATGCACCTCATCCAGGAGAACATGACGAAGCAGCTCGCGGTGTGCCACGAGGCGCCCTTCTACACGCTGGGGCCCCTCACCATGGACATCGCGCCGGGGTACGATCACTTCACCAGTGGCATCGGCGCGGCGATGATCGGCTGGTTCGGCACGGCGATGCTCTGCTACGTCACCCCCAAGGAGCACCTCGGGCTGCCCAACCGGGATGACGTGAAGGAGGGCGTCATCACCTACAAGATCGCCGCCCACGCCGCGGACCTCGCCAAGGGGCACCCGGGCGCGCAGCTGCGCGACAACGCCCTGTCCAAGGCCCGCTTCGAGTTCCGCTGGGAGGACCAGTTCAACCTCTCGTTGGATCCCGAGCGCGCCCGCGCCTTCCACGACGAGACCCTGCCCGCCGAGGGCGCCAAGGTGGCCCACTTCTGCTCCATGTGCGGCCCGCAGTTCTGCTCGATGAAGATCACCCAGGACGTGCGCGACTACGCGGACAAGGTGGGGCTCCAGGAGCAGAAGGCGCTGGAGACCGGCATGGCCGAGAAGAGCGAGGAGTTCAAGAAGGCCGGCTCGGAGATCTACCGCTGAGGTCTGGCTGACTTCCGAGGTCTCCTCCTTCCACCAGATGCCGGAGACGTGACATCTGGCCGGAGAGTGGGGGAAAATGGGTCCACAGGGGCGCGGTGCTCGCGCCCGTTCAGGATTCAGGAGGGGACTTCACATGGAATACCAGCAGCGGGCTGGCTACATCACCGGTTCGCCGGCGCCCACGGCGGACGAGAGGACGTGGGGCATGATCGCGCATCTGAGCGGTCTCGCCACCTCCTTCATCTACATGCCCTTCCTCGGGCCGCTCCTGGTCATGTTGATCAAGGGCAAGGAGTCCGCCTGGGTGGAGCAGCAGGCCAAGGAAGCGCTCAACTTCCAGATCCTGATCACCGCGCTGGTCTGGGGTGGCTCGTTCCTGACGGCCACGCTCGTCCTGGCCTGCATCGGCATCCCGGTCGCCGTCCTCGGCGGGCTCTTCGGCCTGGTGCTGAGCATCATCGCGGGCATCAAGGCCAACAACGGTGAGACGTACCGCTACCCCGCGACGCCGCGCCTGGTGAAGTAACCCCACGGCTCGGGCATCACGGGGCTCAGCCGCCGATGCCCATCATGGACAGCAGCGAGCCGCCGGCTCCAGCCTCGGTGAAGCGATGGCCGTCGGGCTTCTCGCCCAGCGCGTGGCGGATGGCCAGGGCGAGGTCCGCATCCGTGGCCCCCCCCCGGATGAGCGTGTGCAGCGGAGCCTGGGCACGCCCGCCGAGGCAGCTGCGCAGGTCTCCGTTGGAGGCCACGCGCACGCGGTTGCAGCCGCCGCAGAAGTTCTGGGTGAGCGGCGAGATGAAGCCCACGCGTCCGCCCGGAGCCCGCCAGTAGGTCGCCGGGCCGGAGAATCGGCCGTGCTGCTCGTCATCGGGCACCAGGGGAAGGCCCGCGCCCTGGAGCCGCTCCACGAGCTCCACCGTGGGCACCGGCGTGCCCTGGCCGAAGGGCATCAGCTCGATGAAGCGCGGCACCATGCCCCGGGTGTGGGCATAGGCGATGAGGTCCGCCGCCTCGGCGTCATTCACCCCACGCATGACGACGACGTTCAGCTTGAGCAGGGTGAAGCCCGCCGCCACGGCCGCGTCGATGCCGCGCAGGATGGAGGCGAAGTCCCCCTGCTTGGAGATGCTCCGGAAGGTGGCCTCGGACAGGGTGTCCAGGCTGATGTTGAGCTGGGTGACGCCCGCCTCGCGCAGGGGGCTGGCCAGCCGCTCCAGGTGGCTGGCATTGGTGGTGATGGCCACCTGCTCCACCCCCGGCTGTGCGGCGATGCGCTGGGCCACCTCGACGATGTCCGGGCGGATGAGGGGCTCGCCCCCGGTGAGCCGCACCCGCCGGATGCCCATGCGGGCGAAGACGGAGACGATGCGCTCGAACTCCTCGGGCGTCAGGAGGTCCTTCTTCCCGCCCCAGCTCGCCGGCGAGCAGTAGGTGCAGCGGAAGTTGCACCGATCCGTCACCGACAGGCGCAGGTACGTCATCGTCCTACCCTGGGCGTCGAGCAGGGGAGGGGTCAGGGGATCCCGAGGTA
>NZ_DASVWK010000963.1:0-15089 GCF_036389735.1 Archangium sp.
CCTCTGCCTGGGCGTCGTCAGCGGGAGGCAGTGTCTCCTCCGGGGCCCCGCGCGCCGTTTCCAGCGACGGGGCTGGCGGTGCTGCTTCCTCCTGGGGCGGTGGCTCTGCCGGGCCGTCCTCGGCGGGAAAGAGCGGCACCTTCCAGGCGGGGGACTGTCTCTCACTCTCGGCGGCCTTCTCCAGCGCCTGGAGTAGCGCCTCGGTGCTGGGGTAGCGAGCCTCGGGCTGCTTCTCCAACAGCTTCATGGCGATGTCGCTGAGGGAGCGCGGCGCCAGGGGGTTGAGGAGGTGGGGCGCCGTTGGGGGCACGGTGTGGCGATGGCGGCCAGCAGCTCCTTGTCCGGAAGCTCGGGGTTGAAGGGGTGGAGGTTCGTGAGGGCCTGATAGAGCAGCACCCCCAGCGCGTACAAATCCGTGGCCGCGCCTCCCTGGAAGGGCTCTCCCCTCTTCAACGCCCCGGTGCGCATGTAGGCCAGGAGCTCGGGCGGCAACAGGTGCAGGACGCCTTCGGGAATGCCCAGCGTCTTGGTGAGGGCTCCCGGCAGGCGCACGGTGCCGAAATCAATGAGGAAGGGCCTGCCGTCCTCTCGGCGGATGAGGAGGTTCTCCGCCTTCAAGTCCCGGTGGTACACGCCGCGCGCGTGCAATGCGCCCACGGTACGCACCACGTCGCTGAAGGTGTCCACCAGTCCGGCGGCGTGAGGAGGCTTGAGCCAGCGCCACTGGTGCCAGTCGTCCCCGTCCACGAAATCGGTGACGATGAAGGGGTAGCCCTGGGTGGGGTTGGGCCAGAAGTCCACCGCGTACACGCGCAGCAGGTTGGGATGGGAGGCGTAGGTGAAGAGGGCCGCCGCCTCGCGCGCCAGTCGCCGGTAGGCACTCTTCTCCTCCACATACGCTTCTTCTGGGAGCGCTTCCTGGGAGTCGGAGACGGGGCGCAGCGCCACCTTCATGGAGTAGGGACGACCGTCCCGCTCCACCTTGAAGACGCGGGATGAGCCTCCACTGCCCAGGACCTGGACGATGTGCCAGGGCCCCACCATGTGGCCAGGTTGGAGGTGGTCCGGGTGCAGGGTTTCCTTCATGGGCCGGCGCTCCTATAGCTTCACTTTGGGGAGGGAAAGGCGCCGGCTACCGCCCTTGTCCAGCAGTTCCAGGCAGAGGTCTTCGTCTGCTTTCCAGAAAGGAGCCTCCGTCTCCACTGCCACGAGGCCCTCCTCGCCGGGCGCGAGCCGCGCCTTGTTCATGTCCACGGAGAGCACCTTCACCGGGGTGCCGTCCGCCCGGGTGAGTCGCGCCTCTCCTGACTCCCAGGGTTTCTGCCCCGGAAGGTTGCGCACACGGATGATGGCGAGCGCCCAGGACCTGGCGCGATACCCCTCCCCCGTCGCTACCATCAACCCACTCTGCATACCCGAGAGCACAGTCTCGATGCGTCGGGCCTGCACTCCGCCCAGGTCGAGCCGCCCTGCGAACGCGAGCCTGGCAGGCCCGCTCACGGCCTTGAGCGCCGCGTCCTTCTCCGCCAGCGCCGCCTCCAAGGCCTCGACGGTGCGCGGGTGGCGCACCACCTCCACCTCCTTGTCCACGAGCGTAGGGTGGGAGACGAGCGCGAGGGTGGCATACGCCGGGGTGCCGCCGTCCTTGTAGCGCACCCGCACGCCCAGCTTCTCACCAGGGCCCGGCTCGATAGCGATCTCGAGGGTGACAGTGTGCTCGCCCGAGTCCACCACCCGAAAGCGTGTCTCCCGTCCCTCCACCTCCACCGAGGCCCGATCGATAGGGGCGTTGAAGCGCAGGTAGGTGACGACCTTGGCGGCCACTCGTACCTCTGGCACGGGCTCCCCGGGACTACTGGGGACGACGACTTGCCGCTCCTGGCGCTCGCGAGCCGGGGGCTGAGGCTGCTGTGCTGCCGCTGTCGCACCCGTCAGGAGGAGGGCGAGCGGTAACCACGGGAGAAGTCGCACCAGGGGAGAATACCTCCAGAGTCCACCCTAGCAGATGTCCCTTTATGTGGACTGCAAGCAACTTGGCTTCCGCACTTGGGAGAATAGTGGGGGAAATCCGACTTCTATTCCCCGACGTGTGTCCCGAACCTGAAGGACCCCCCCATGAAACCGCGGTCTCGTCTGCAACTCTCGCTGTGTTGCCTCGGTGCGCTCCTGCTCGGCTCGACAGCCCTGGCCCAGCAGGATCCACGCGCGGTCATCGTCAGGCCCGCCGCCGGCGCGAAGGTGCGCGCCCCCGCGACCGTGAAACGCTACTGGGCGGACTACGCGGGAAAGGCGATCCGGCGCAGCAACCCCGACGGGTCCAATGTCGAGACCCTGGCCGCCGACGTCAATGGGCCCTACGGGACCAGCTACGACCCGGAGACGGGGTATGTGCTCTGGACGAGCTCCGGTGACGAGAAGGTGCAGACGGCTCCCGCCAACGCGTACGGCGCCGAGACCACCACCCTCAACAGCTCGTTCGAGGACTTCTTCGCGATCGTCGTCAAGGGCTCCAGCTCCGATACGTCCTACGGGGTGGTGGATGGGAAGGTCATCCGGATCACCCGTTCCCACACCTCGGAATACGAGCAGCGCGACGTGCTGTACACGCTCGCCTTTCCCGAGGAGGTGTACGGTCTGGCGCTGTCGCCGGATGGCAGTGCCCTGTACATGGGCGACATCGAAGGCCGGATGACGCAGAAGCTGTCCCTCTCCAGCCTCCAGAAGACGCCGCTCGTCTACGACAACGGTGAACCGCAGCCGGCCTCCAGCACGGCGCGCGACCAGGGCCCCGCCAGCACGAGGGAGCCCTCCCTGGCCGAGCCCTACCCGGTGTCGCTCTCCTGGGACTCGGAGTCCCTCTACCTGCGGCCCTCGTCCACGGAGACGACCCGATGAACTCCCGACAGACACTCTTCCTGTTCGCGCTCATCGCCATCCTGTGCGGCGGCACCTCCGCCAGGGCGCAGGCGGTCCAGGGCTTCGTCGATCTGCACTCGCACCTGACGGCGGAGCACAGCTTCGGCGGCAGCTGGTTCTCGGGCACCGTCGAGGGCCCCATGGATGTGGCGGTCCAACGCTGCGACGGCAACTTCCCGGGCGGGAGTCACGCGGCGACGCGCATCCCGATCGCCTCCGAGCTCGTGAGTGGGCATGGGCTCTTCGGCGGGGATACCGGGTGGCACCTGGGCAGGCGGCGCGGGTACGACCGGCGGCAGTGCCGCTATGTCTTTGGAATCCCCGTGCCCGGCACCTGCCCGCGGCCGCACTTCGAGGATTGGCCGATGTGGGACGCCATTGCCCATCAGCAGATGTGGTACGGCTGGTTGCAGCAGGCCTACCAGGGCGGGATGCGCGTCATGGTCGTGTCCGTCGCGGAATCCAACTTCCTCTGCAACAACACGCCCATCGCCAATCGCCGTTACGACTGCGATGAGATGAACTCGGTCCGGCGGCAGGTCAACGCGGCGCAGGGCTTCGTCTCGCGCCACGGCAGCTGGGTGGGCATCGCCACCACGCCCGCGCAGGCGCGCTCGCTGATCCAGCAGGGCAAGCTCGCGCTCGTCCTGGCGGTCGAGGTCACGCAGCTCTTCCCCTCCGGGGATTTCCTCGCGCAGCTCGACGAGCTGAGGGCCATGGGGGTCCGCTCGGTGCAGGTGGTGCACCATTCGGACAACCGCTTCGGCGGCGCGGCCCCGATTCCCAAGCTGATGAGTGGCGCCAACAAGGTCGAGTTCATCATGGGCGAGTCCACGCGGATCAACGACATCGTCTGTCGAGACAGCTGGGGCACCGCGGGCAAGTGCAACGGCGACAACTTCCTCAACGAGCGAGGCCTCTCCGCCGAGGGACAGACCCTGGTTCGCGCGATGATGGACCGTGGGATGCTGGTGGACGTCGCCCACCTGTCGCGCAAGTCGTTCGTGAACGTCTATCAAATCGCGCAGCAGCGAGGGAGCTACCCGCTGCTCTACTCGCATGCCCACATGTGGAACACGATCAGCGGCTCCGAGGACCGGCACGAGAAGTTCATCAAGCAGGATGAGATCCAGATGATCACCAACACGGGTGGCATGGTGGGTCTGCGCACGGGACCGGAGGATGCGACCCAGTATGGCTCCGTCAGCAACAGCTGCCAGGGGTCCACCACGGCCTTCGCCCAGTCGCTCATGTACGCCGTCGACAACGGCTTGAAGGTGGGGTTTGGCGCGGATCTGAACGGCTTCACGGATCAGCTGCGTCCTCGCTACAACTCCAAGGATTGCTACGCGGACTACGTGCGGATCAACAACGCGGGAGGGCCCACGGAGTTGCAGAAGAAGGGCCTGGCCCACGTGGGCCTGCTGCCGCAGCTGATGTCCGAGTTGCAGACCGTGGGAACACCCGCCGCCTACGTCGACCACCTGAACCAGTCGGCGGAGAACTTCCTGAAGCTGTGGGAGCGCAGCGTCAGCCTGGCTTCGAGCCAGTCCGGCACCTGGACCGCCTGGCTGAACCGTGACGGCTCGAGCGGCTCGGGGGACTGGGAGACGCTGAGCGAGTTCGTCATCGCGGGTCAGGCCTGCTCCAATCCCATCGGCATCGAGTGCCAGACCACTTCGGGTGTGAACTGGACCCAGAGTGGCGAGGTCTACACCTGCGACCCGGCCGGGGGAGGCATCTGCCGCGTGGCGGATCAACCCGATGGCGTCTGCTACGACTACCGGGTGCGCTTCCTCTGCCCGTCGGGCCCCGTCAACGGCACGTTCAGCTACAGCGCCAGCAACACGAACAGCGCGCAGCAGAACACCCCCACCAAGAACGTGCTGCTCAGCGCCGGGCAGACCATCCAGCTCGGCACCTGCACGGTGAGCGGCTCCTCCGGCTCGGGGGACACATACCTGCGGCTGTATGGCCCGGCCGGCACGCAAGTGGCCTCCAACGATGATAGCTGCGGTGTGCTCTCGTATTTGAGCTACACGGCCAGCCAGGCCGGCACCTACCAGATTCGCGCTGGCTGCTACTCCGGCAACAGCTGCGGCGGCACGGTGGGCTACACCATCCAGTAGGAGGGACGGAGGCTCGTGGGAGGCGAGGGGCTGCCCGTGGGCGCCCCCCGCTCTCCCCATCCCACACGGAAACCGCGCTGTAGAAGAAGCGGGTGGCAACCCGGGCGTCAGGATGGCGACAATCCCCGGACACCCTCACAGGAGCCTCCATGCAACGCTGTCTCTTCTCCTCCCCTCGCCTGCTGGCGAGCGTGGTGCTCGTCCTCGCGCTGGGCGCGTGCGACACGCAGCCCGTTGACGAGGACACCCTCTCGACCCAGCGGGCCGCGCTCACCGACCCGTGCGCGACCAACCAGGGCTTCCAGGTGGGCGCCGGCCTCTACGACGTCACCGGCCCGGCGGCCGAGCTCGGGATGATGGGCTACGCCATGATCGACCAGAAGACGGCGGGCATCCACCAGCGCCTGCGCTCGCGCGCCTTCGTCATCTCCTCGGCCTGCAACGGCAAGCGCGCGGTGTTCGTCAGCGCGGACCTGGGGCAGATCTACCAGGGCGTGAGGCAGCAGGTGGTGGAGAAGCTGCGCGCGCGGTACGGCACGCTCTACACGGACGAGAACGTCATGCTGAGCGCCACGCATACCCACTCGGGCCCGGGCGGCTTCTCGCACTACGCGCTCTACAACCTCACCATCCTCGGCTACGACAAGCAGAACTTCGACGCCATCGTGGATGGCATCTTCCAGTCCATCGTCCGCGCCCATGACAACCTGGCGCCCGGCACCATCCGCGTGGCCTCTGGAGACCTGCTCGACGCGAGCATCAACCGCTCCCCCGAGGCGTACCTGCGCAACCCCACCACCGAGCGCACGCGGTTCGGCCACGACACGGACAAGAAGATGACGCTGCTGCGGCTCCAGGGCGATGACGGTCGCGAGGTGGGCCTCATCAACTGGTTCGCCGTCCACGCCACGTCCATGGGCAACGACAACCTGCTCATCAGCGGCGACAACAAGGGCTACGCCTCCTACCTCTTCGAGAAGGTGAAGGGCACGAGCTACACCGCGCCGCGCACCTTCGTGGCGGCCTTCGCGCAGAGCAACGAGGGCGACGTGACGCCCAACATCTACGGCGGCACCAACGGCGGCGGCGCCAACGACTTCGAGAGCGTGGAGCTCTCCGGCCGCAAGCAGTACACGCTGGCGAAGTCGCTCTACGACTCGGCCTCGACGCTGCTCAAGGGTGGCGTGGACTACCGGCACGCCTACGTGAAGTTCGACGAGGTGCAGGTGGCCCCCGCGTATACGGACGGCGTCTGGCGCACCACGTGCGAGGCGGCCATCGGTGACTCGATGATCGCCGGTGCCGAGGACGGCCCGGGCTACGGCAAGGAGGGCGCCACCTGCGAGGAGATCCAGGACATGTGGAGCGTGTTCAACTGCGCCGTCTCCACCACGCCGTGCCAGGGAGAGAAGCCCATCGTCCTGGAGACGGGCACCCAGCAGCCCTACCCGTGGACGCCCGAGGTGCTGCCGCTCCAGGTGATGCGCCTGGGCAACGTCGCGCTGGTGGCGGTGCCCTTCGAGCCCACCACCATGGTGGGCCGGCGGCTGCGACAGCAGGTGCTCGCGCAGCTCTCCCCGCTGGGGGTGGACCAGGTCATCATCTCGGGCCTCGCCAACGCCTACGCGGGCTACCTCACCACGCGCGAGGAGTACGCGAAGCAGGACTACGAGGGCGCCTCCACGCACTTTGGCCCGTGGCAGCTCGCGGCGGTGCAGCAGGAGGTGGACAAGCTGGCGGTGGCGATGCGCAACGGCACCACCGTGGCGCCGGGCCCCACCCCGCGCGACCTGCGCAATGACCAGACGACGGTGCAGACGGGCGTGGTGTACGACGACAAGCCGCTGTCGGTGAACTTCGGTAGCCTCGTCACCGACGCGCGTGCCTCCTACCTCCGGGGCGAGACGGTGAGCGTGAAATTCTGGGGCGGCCACCCGAAGAACAACCTGCGCCGCCAGGACACCTTCCTCCAGGTGCAGCGCAAGTCGGGCACCACGTGGGTGCAGGTGGCCAATGACTGGGACTGGGAGACGAAGTACCGCTGGGCGCGCTACGACTGCGCCCCCACCTACGGGTGCTCGCACGTCACCACCGAGTGGAAGATTCCGGCGGATGCCACGCCGGGCATCTACCGCATCCGCCACTTCGGTGACTGGAAGTCCGGCTGGGACGGGCTCATCCGCCCCTACTCCGGCACGTCCCGCGAGTTCACCGTCAACTGAGCCACCGTGGGTGTGGGCAGGCGCGAGGCACTGTGATTGCTTCGCGCCATGCGCCTCCGACACCCCCTGCTCACCGCCCTGGCCTGTCTGGCCCTGCTCACCCACTGTGCCCACTCGAAGGGGCCGGCGCCCGCGTCCGGGCCCGGCCCCGTGGTCACCACCCACCGGGGCCCCGTCCAGGGCCTGGCGTACACGGACGGCAGCGCCGCCTTCCTCGGCATTCCGTACGCGGCCCCGCCCACGGGGGCCCGCCGCTGGCGCGCTCCCGAGGCCCCCGAGGCGTGGACCATGCCGCGCGAGGCCACCCGCTTCGGCAACGTCTGCCCGCAGGTGGAGATGTTCAGCGGCAAGCGGATGGAGGGGACCAGCGAGGACTGCCTCTCCCTCAACGTGTGGACGCCCGCGCTCCAGCCCGCGAACCGAGCCCCGGTGATGGTCTTCATCCATGGTGGCGGCTTCACCATGGGCTCGACCAGCATGGAGCTGTACGACGGCACGGCGCTGTCCCACGCGGGCGTGGTGGTGGTGAGCATGAACTACCGGCTCGGCGCGCTGGGCTTCCTCGGCCACCCCGCCCTCACCGCCGAGAGCCCGAACAAGGCCTCCGGCAACTACGGCTTGATGGACCAGCGGCTCGCGCTCCAGTGGGTGCGCGACAACATCGCCGCCTTTGGAGGGGACCCCGGCAATGTCACCATCTTCGGCGAGTCCGCTGGCGCCATCTCCACCTGCCTTCAGATGGTGTCGCCCGGGTCCTGGGGCCTCTTCCACCGCGTCATCGCCCAGAGCGGCACCTGCTACCTGACGGGCGCGCCGTTGCATGACCCGGGTACTCCGGGGGAGGACAGCGCCGAGGAGCGAGGCCTCCGCTTCGCCCAGGACCTGGGCTGCACGGGCGAGGAGGTGGCCACGTGCCTGCGCACCAAGACGCCCGAGGAGCTGCTCGCCGCGAGCGGTGCCGCGCTCGACCTGCTCAAGCCGCACGTGGTCTTCGGGCCGATCGTGGACGGAGACGTGCTGCCCGTGGCACCGCGCCAGCTCCTCACGGAGGGCCGGTATGCGAAGGTGCCGCTGCTGCTCGGCACCAACAAGGACGAGGGCACGCTGTTCACCCTGAAGGCGAAGCTGGACACGCCCGAGCAGTACGAGGAGGCGATGCGCGTGCGCGCGCCGGAGCACGCGGAGGCGCTGCTGCGCGTCTACCCCGTGAAGGACTTCGCCTCGCCGAAGGCGGCCTACAACCACATGCTGCGCGATGCGCTCTTCATCTGCCCCGCTCGCCGGCTCGCGCGCACGGTGGCGGAGCACGGCCAGCCCGTCTACGCCTACCACTTCACCTACGAGCCCAAGAGCTTCTTCGGCCTGCTCAACAACCTGGGCGCCTTCCACGCCGCCGAGTTGCCCTTCGTCTTCGGGGCCGAGAAGGGCCGGCTGACGCTGGGCTCCGACAAGGAGCGGGAGCTGTCGGCGAAGATGATGGGCTACTGGAGCCGCTTCGCCGCCCGGGCCAACCCCAACGGCGCGGGCGCGACCGAGTGGCCGGCGTACACCCGCGAGGGCGAACCCCACCTCGTCTTCAACACCACCCTCGAGCGCGGCGACCACCTGGACCAGACGCACTGCGACGCCCTGGAGCCGCTCGGGCTGTAGCCTTCCTCTACCTGCAGCCCGCATCGCCGTGACGGATCAGGGACGCGGGGCGGTGGAGCAGCACTGGCGGCGGTTGGAGCAGTTGCGCGGCAAGGCCCGGCGCTGGGTGCCCGAGGGCACCGAGTCACTCAATCCACCACGAGCGCGGTGACCGAGAGCCCCGTCTGACCGAGCTGCTCCCCATCCGTGCTGCCGCACACCGGGCAGCGCGGGTGGGGGGACTCGGGCGCATAGGTGCGGCCACAGGCGCGGCAGCGCGCCTCCACGTGGATGAGTTCCAGGAGGAGCCGCGCGCCTTCCGCCGTGGTGCCCCGCGCCTGGGTGGCGAAGTGGGAGGACAGCTGCTCGGGAGACAGGGACACCGCCGCCGCGACCCAGCCCCGCACCACGCGCACACGGGACGCGCCATGGGAGAGGGCTCGTCGGAGCACCGCGTTGAGCACCTGCCCTGCCAGTAAGGACTCTTGCATGAGAGGGGCCTCCGGGGGGAACAGAGGTCTCGGAAATGCTGGGAACTCCCAGCCTACGCCCCCCCCATCCGGCGGGGCGAACGGGGCCCTTTCCAGGGCGTTCTCCGGAGAACGATTGTCCCTCCCACATCCGGCACTGGACGCCTCCCTCGACCGCGCGGACGGGGGCCGGGGCGACGTATTGATGCGTCGGTGAGACCCCGAGCGCATATGTTCCCCCGGCATCCGCCGTGCCGGAGGAAGACATGGACGAGCAGGGGCTGCACATCGAGACCCACCCCCGCGAGGGCGACCCGCTGCTGCGCGCGGGGAGACCGGACCCGTGCATCATGGTCCTCTTCGGCGCCACGGGTGACCTGGCGCAACGCAAGCTCTTCCCGGCCCTCTTCGAGCTGGCCCGCCAGGACCAGCTGCCCGACCACTTCGCCGTGGTGGCCTTCAGCCGCTCGGAGCACAACCTGGAGCGGTTCCGCGCCCAGGTGAAGGCGGGACTCCAGAAGTTCGCCCGCACGCAGCCGCTGGACGAGGCCACCTGGGAGCGGCTCGCCTCCAAGCTGGAGATGATGAGCGGCGCCTACGACGACCCGGAGGCCTACCTGCGCCTGCGCGAGCACCTGGACCGGGTGGGCGAGCGCTTCGGCACCCAGGGCAACCAGCTCTACTACCTGGCCACCCCGGCCTCCACCTTCCCCTCGCTGCTCCAGGGCCTGTCCAGCTCCGGGCTGCTCTACCGCGAGGACCCGGAGCTCAAGCGCCCCTGGCGGCGGCTCGTCATCGAGAAACCCTTCGGCCGGGACTTCGCCACCGCGAAGGAGCTCAACCGCACCCTGTCCACGGTGCTGGACGAGCGGCAGATCTTCCGCATCGACCACTACCTGGGGAAGGAGACGGTCCAGAACATCCTCGTCTTCCGCTTCGCCAACGCCATCTTCGAGCCGCTGTGGAACCGGCAGCACATCGACCACGTGGAGATCACCGCGGCGGAGAAGATTGGCGTGGAGGGGCGCGGGCGCTTCTACGACGAGACGGGCGTCATCCGGGACATGGTGCAGAACCACCTGTTGCAGGTGCTGGCGCTGTGCGCGATGGAGCCCCCCGTCTCGTTCGCCGCGGAGGACATCCGCGACGAGAAGAACAAGGTATTCCGCGCACTGCGTCCCATCCAGGGCGGCGAGGTGGCCAGATACGTGGAGCAGGGACAGTACCGGGGCTACCGCGAGGAACAGGGGGTGGCGAAGGACTCCAAGACGCCCACCTACGTGGCCCTGAAGACGTACATCGACACGTGGCGCTGGCAGGGGGTGCCCTTCTACGTGCGCGCGGGCAAGGGGCTGAGCAAGCGGGTGACGGAGGTGTCCATCCACTACAAGTCCGTGCCGCACTGCCTCTTCAGCACGAGCGACACGTGCCAGCGGCTCCAGCCCAACGTGCTCACGCTGCGCATCCAGCCGCACGAGGGCATCGCGCTGAGCTTCGAGTCGAAGGTGCCCGGCGAGGACATCAACATCGCGGGCGTGACGATGGACTTCGACTACTCCAAGAGCTTCAACAAGCCGGTGCCCGAGGCGTACGAGCGGCTGATGCTGGACTGCATGCGGGGCAACACGACGCTCTTCGCGCGGCAGGACAGCGTGGAGCAGGCGTGGGCCTGGGTGACGCCCATCATCGAGGCGCTGGACGCGGGCAAGGGGGGCGCGATGCACCTCTACGAGCCGGGCAGCGCGGGGCCGGACGCGGCGGCGGCGCTGGTGGCGCGCGATGGGCGGCGCTGGACGGAGCTGAAGTGATGAGGCCCGCGCCCATCGTGTTGGAGAAGGAGGCACTGGCGCGCGAGGGGGCGGACTGGCTCGCGCGGGCGCTGCTGGACGCGGTGGCGGGGGGCCGGAGGGCGAGCCTGGCGCTGTCGGGCGGGAGCACGCCGGGCCCGGTGTACCGGGAGCTGGCGAAGCGGGAGGTGCCCTGGGCGCGGGTGGACTTCTACTTCGTGGACGAGCGCTTCGTGCCGCCGGACCACCCGGAGAGCAACTACCTGCTGGCGGAGGAGGCGCTCTTCAAGCCGCTGGGCGTGGCGACGAAGCAGGTGTTCCGGATGCAGGGCGAGCGCGCGGACCGGGACGAGGCCGCGCGGGACTACGAGAAGCTGCTGCCGCCGGTGCTGGACGTGGTGGCGCTGGGCATGGGCGAGGACGGGCACACCGCGTCGCTCTTCCCGGGCCACGCCGCGCTGGAGGAGAAGGAGCGGCGGGTGTTGGCGGTGGTGGGCCCCAAGCCTCCGCCGTGGAGGCTGACGCTGACACTGCCGGTGCTCCAGTCGGCCCGGAAGGTGCTGGGGCTGGTGAGCGGAGCGGGCAAGCGGGACATGGTGCGCCGGGTGCTGGCGGGCGAGGATCTCCCGGCGGCGCGGGTGCCCCAGGCGCACTGGATGATGGACAAGGCCGCGGCCGGCCAGCGGTGACACCGAGACAGGAGTCAACACAATGACCACAGCACAGGGCCCGAAGCAGGGAGACGCGCAGTTCGGCGTGGCGGGAATGGGCGTGATGGGGCAGAGCCTCGCGCTCAACGTGGCGGACCACGGTTTCCGGGTGGCCGTGTGGGACCGGCATCCCGAGCGCTTCGAGGATCTGCGCACGAAGGGCGCGCCCGAGAGCCTGAAGGGCTACGCCGAGCTGAAGGACTTCGTGGCCGCGCTGGAGCGCCCGCGCCGCATCCTGCTGATGGTGACGGCGGGAGCGGCGGTGGACTCGATGCTGGAGAGACTGGAGCCGCTGCTCCAGCCGGGGGACGTGGTGTTGGACGGAGGCAACTCGTGGTTCCAGGACACGCGCAAGCGCGAGGAGGCCTGGAAGCAGAAGGGGCTGCACTTCCTGGGCGTGGGCGTGTCCGGCGGCGAGGAGGGAGCGCGCCACGGCCCGTCCATCATGCCGGGAGGCCCGGCCGAGGCGTATGCCCTGGTGCGTCCGGTGCTGGAGGCCATCGCCGCGAAGAGCGAGGTGGGGGTGTGCGTCACGCACGTGGGCCCGGATGGCGCGGGCCACTTCGTGAAGATGGTGCACAACGGCATCGAGTACGCGGACATGCAGCTCCTGGCCGAGACGTACGACCTGCTACGCCGTGGGCTCGGGCTGTCGGCGGACCAGCTGGCGGACCTGTTCACCCAGTGGAACCAGGGCATCGCCGAGTCCTTCCTGCTGGAGACCACCATCAAGGTCCTGCGCAAGAAGGACGCGGAGACGGGCAAGCCGCTGGTGGACTTGGTGCTGGACAAGGCGGGCCAGAAGGGCACGGGCAAGTGGACGGTGCAGGTGTCCCTGGACCTGGGCGTGCCGGTGCCGTCCATCGCCGGGGCGCTGGACGCGCGCAACCTGTCCTCGATGAAGGACGAGCGCGTGGCGGCGAGCCGCGTCCTCCACGGCCCGAAGGGCGAGAGCCTGTCCCCGGACGAGAAGGCGAACCTGGCGGCGTGGGTGCATGACGCGCTGTACGCGGCGCGCGTGGTGACGTACGCGCAGGGGATGCGACTCATCCAGGCGGCGTCCACCGAGTACAAGTGGAACGTGTCGCTGGCGGAGATGGCGCGCATCTGGCGGGCGGGCTGCATCATCCGCGCGAGGCTGCTGACACCGCTGCGCGAGGCCTTCGAGAAGAAGCCGGACTTGAGCAACCTGGTGCTGGCGGACAGCCTCGCGCCGGTGCTGGAGAAGCTGGCGCCGGGGTGGAGGCGCACGCTGGCGGTGGCGACGCGGCTGGGGATTCCGGTGCCGGTGTTCAGCGCGAGCCTCGCCTACTTCGACAGCTACCGCAGCGCGGAGCTGCCGCAGAACCTCACGCAGGCCCAGCGCGACGCCTTCGGTGCACACACCTACCAGCGCCGCGACAAGCCCGAGGCCGGCTTCGTCCACTCCGACTGGAGCTGACGTCCATGTCGCCGCCCCTCCCGCCCCAGAAGAAGGTCGTGCTGGGCCTCCAGCACACCATCGCCATGTTCGGCGCCACCGTGCTGGTGCCCCTCCTCACGGGCCTCAACCCCAGTGTCGCCCTCTTCGGAGCCGGGCTCGCCACCCTCCTCTTCCACGTGCTCACCGGGCTCGGCGTCCCCATCTTCCTGGGCAGCAGCTTCGCCTTCATCGCCCCCGTCATCGCCGTGCTCAAGGCCGAGGGCCTCGCCGCCGTCGGTGGCGGGCTCGTCGCCGCCGGCGCCATGTACCTCGTCTTCTCCGCCCTGGTGAAGGCCGTCGGCATCCAGCTCGTCCAGCGGATCTTCCCGCCCATCGTCACCGGCCCCGTCATCATCGTCATCGGCCTGAGTCTCGCCAACGTCGCCGTCAATCAGGCCCAGAGCCACTGGGGGCTCGCCTTCGTCACGCTGATGGCCGCCATCCTCACCAGCGTCTTCGCCCGCGGCCTCTTCAAGATGATCCCCATCCTCATCGCCGTCATCGCCGGCTACGTGACGGCGCTGGTGCTCGGGGCGGTGGAGCCCGCGAGACTCGACGCCATCCGTGATGCCGCCTGGGTGGGCCTGCCCCCGTTCCACGCCCCGAGCTTCTCGTGGACCGCCATCTTCGTGCTCGCCCCGGTGGCCCTCGTCACCTTCATCGAGCACATCGGCGACGTCATCGTGAACGGCCGCGTGGTGGGGAAGAACTTCCTCGAGCACCCCGGCCTGCCGCGCACCCTCTTCGCCGATGGCATCGCCAACATGGCCTCGGCGGTGCTTGGTGGCCCCGCCGCCACCACCTACGCGGAGAACACCGGCGTCCTCGCCGTCACCCGCGTCTATGACCCCGCCGTGCTGCGCATCGCCGCCGGCTTCGCCATGCTCTTCGGCCTCTCGCCCAAGCTGGCCGCCGTGTTCCAGAGCTTTCCGGCCGGGGTGCTCGGCGGCGTGAGCATCCTGCTCTTCGGGATGATCGCCTCCGTGGGCATCCGCACCCTCTCCGAGGCGCGGATCGACTTCGCCCACAGCCGCAACCTCATCGTGGTGAGTCTCATCCTCGTGCTCGGCCTGGGCGGCGCGAAGATTCCGGTGACGCTCGGCGAGGTCCACCTGGAGCTGCACGGCATGGCCCTGGCCGCCCTGGTGGGCATCCTCGCCAACGCCCTCCTCCCGGCCTCGCTCGACCGGGAAGAGGTGGACGCCCACCCGACGTCCGAGAAGTAGTCAGTCCTTGTCGTCCTTGTCCTCGGCCCCGGTGTTGCGACGACCCAGCTTGCGGTAGAGCGTCTTGCGATCCACACCGAGGATGCGCGAGGCCAGCGTCCGGCTCCCCCCCACCGCGTCCAGCACCCGCTGGATGTAGCGGCGCTCCATCTCCTCCATCGAGACCAGCTCGGACAGGTCGCTCCCCTGGGAGAGGTGTTTCGGAGCGCGATAGTCGCGGATGCGCTCCGGCAGGTCCTCCACGGTGAGCTGCTCATAGGTGGTGAGGGCCACGGCCCGCTCGATGCAGTTCTGGAGCTCGCGCACGTTGCCGGGCCAGGCGTACGCCAGCAGGCGCTGGGCGGCGGCGGGGGAGAGGCCCACCACGCGCTTGCCGCTGCGGGTGGCGAAGTGCTCCAGGAAGCGGTGGGCCAGCAGCAGCACGTCGTTGCCGCGCGCACGCAGCGGAGGGAGTTCCAGGCCGATGACGTTGAGTCGGTAGTAGAGGTCCTCTCGGAAGCGCCCCTCCTCCACGGCCAGCTCCAGGTCCCGGTTGGTG
>NZ_DASVWK010000964.1:0-12260 GCF_036389735.1 Archangium sp.
TTCCTCACGTGAAAACCGCCCTCGGGGTCGAGCCGCACGTGGAACAATTCATCGAAGCCCTCGGCGTACGAGGGCCACCGCAGGTTCCTGCTCGTGATGTGGAGCGCCTTGTCCCCCACTCGCGCCCGTCCCACCCGCCTCGCGTTGCGCGCGAGACACGCCTCCAGGTCCGACTCGAAGGCGTAGCCCACCACCCGCGCCCCGTGCTCCCGCCCGATGGCGATGAGCGGCTCTCGGTCCTCCACGCGCGGGTTGGTGTTGTCCACCACCACCGGGCGCCCCTCGGCCAGCGCCTGGGCGATGAGCCTCCGCTGCCGCGCCTCGCGCTTGCGGGCGTTGGGCCACAAGTCCTTGCTCACGTGGACGTGCGTGGCCGCGAAGCGCTCCCGGTAGAAGCTGCTCTTTCCCGAGCCCTGCAGTCCGATGAAGAGGACGAGTTCCATGACCGCCAGGGCCCTGACGTCCCTATCCCCGGGCTCGCGGCTCCACCGGCCGGCCAATGAGCAGGTGGATGTGGAGGGGCCCCGCGCGCACCCGGTCGATCTCCCATTGATAGTCGCCGTCGCCGAGCCCCTCGGTGAGGGCCTTCATCTCCTCCACCGAGTACACGCGCAGGCACGAGACGAGACCATCGAAGACGACCACGAACGGGATGAGCGGCAGGAGGTAGGTGAAGACGAACCGGTCGAGCCGCCAGGGCCGCATGAGCGGCGTGGAGAGCAGGACGTTGAGGGGCGCCAGCGCCGTGATGAGGAGCGTCCCCGGGGAGCGCTCCACCAGCTCGAAGATGGCGATGCCCCGGCGTTTGGCGACGGCATCGGCCAGGACATTCCTCGCCACCTCGGGGGGCAGGTGGTGGAAGGAGTTGCACATCAACCGGAAGCCCTCCAGCTCCGCGGGAACGGCGGTGGCATCCACCGGCGTGGAGAGGAAGTCGATGCGCCCACCGCTCTCCGCCTTCACGTGCTCGAAGTGGGCGAGGTCCGGGTACAGGTCGCTCAGCGTCGCCTGGGCGGGGTAGTGCTCCCGCTCCTCGAGCAAGCGCAGGATGGGACGCACCGGCCCCGAGCCCCCCGAGGCCAGATCCAGGATGCGGCGCTCGCCCATGGCCTCCATGGCCCCCTTCAGGCGCCGCACCAGCTCGCGGTAGGGCGCCTCGTAGATCTGGGCGACGAAGGCGAGGTAGTCGGTGACACCGCGACGCAGGACAGCGGGGAGCCAGGGCTGATCTTCGAGCTCGAAGAGGTGGAGGCGGGACATGGAGGGAGCTTAACAGCCCACCGGGGGAATCCGCGCCCGCACCCGCGCCGCTTCCTCGCGCTCGCCAGCGGTCTCCAGGAGCGAGGCGGCACGCGCGTAGTTGGTGGCCGCTTCGGCCCGGCGCAGGTGGGCCTCGTCCATCCGCGCCGCGGACAGCAGGAAGGGCACGGCACGCCGGGACTCGCCCCCCTCCAACCAGTGCTGCGCGAGGGTGGCCGGAGCCGACTGTCTGCGCTCCAGCTGCTGCGCCAGGCGTCGGTGCAACAGGGCTTTCAACGCGGCGGGAATCGAGCCTCGCACCGCCTCCAGCACGAGGTCGTGCGTGAAGCGCTCGCCCCGGAGAATCTGCGCCGCCTCCAGCTCGCGCAGCGGCTCGGCGAAGGAAAGGGGGCTCACCTCCAGCACCTCACCGGCCAGCTCCAGGTTGAACTCCGTCAACGCCAGCGCCGCCACCTGGGCCAGTTGCAACGCCAGCGAGGACAGCCGCTCCAGGCGCTGCTGGATGAGCTGACGCACCCGCCCCGGTGGGGGCAGCCGCTCCGGCCACCCCCGCTCCAGACTCCCCGACTCCATCAGGTGCTTGAGCGTCTCGGTGATGAAGAGCGGGTTGCCGCCCGTGTAGCGCGTCAGCTCCCCCGCCAGCGCCGTGGCTCCCGGCAGGGCGAGGCTGCCCAGCAGCTCTCCCACCGACTCCGGCGGCAGCGGCTCCAGGTACATGTACGTCGCCAACCCCGCCTGCTCCAGCCGCTTCGTGATGGTGGAGGCCTCGGGGGTGAGCTCGCCCAGGCGGCAGCAGTCGATGATGACGGGGAAGTCGCCGGTCTCGTGGAAGCGGGCATGGGCATAGGCCCCCACCTCCAGGCTGGCGGCGTCGGCGAACTGGAGGTCATCGGTGACGAAGGAGGCCAGGCCCTCGGTGCAGCGGCGGAACACCTCGCTGAGGGCGTCCAGGTAGCGGACCCGGTCCCCCTCGTCACGCAGCGGGAGGAAGTCCTCCCCAGGCTCGGCGCACTCGGGGAGGATGCGCGCCAGCTCCCGGCGGATCCACGGCTCCAGGCCCCGGCGCACCGCGGGCTGCTCGGCGAACATCCGCCGCACGTTCCGCACGAACAGCGAGTACGGCACCCCCGTGTCCCCAGGGCGCGCCGAGAACACGGTGTAGCGCCCCTTGGAGGCCGCGAAGTCCAGCGCGAGCCGCGTCTTGCCCACGCCCGGCTCGGCCAGCAGCAGCATGAGGCGCCGTGACCGCCACGCCTCCTCCATCTGCTCCCACTCCCGCGCGCGGCCCACCAGCACCGGCGGGCGGAGCACGGACAGTGGCAGGCTCCGTCCGGGTTTGTCGGCGACGAGGGGCCGCACCAGCCCGCGCTCCACGTCCCGGACCAGCGCGAGCGTGTCCGGGTGGGGTGCCGCGTCGTACTCCTCCCGCAGCATCTTCCGGCAGCGCTCGAAGAGGCCCAGCGACGCCATCCGGTCCCCCGCCAGGTAGTGCAGCCGCATCAGCCGCCGGTAGGCCTCCTCGGAGAGCGGATCCAACCCGAGCAACCGCTCGGCGAACTGAAGCGCCCGGGCGAGGTCCCCCCGCTGCTCGTGGGCGTCCGCCTCGGCGCTGGCGGCACGGCGCCGCAGGGCCTCGAGTTGCATGCGGGCCCGGAGCAGCCACGCCTCGAACTCCGGGCAGTCGTCGAAGTCCAGGGTGCCCAGCAGCGAGCCCGCGAGCGCGAGCGCCTGCGCGTGCCGCCCGGCGAAGACGTGGGCCTCCAGCTCCACCGCGTCGGTGGCCACGCGCTCGGACAGGGAGACCACGTCTCCACCGAGCACCAGGTCCGCCCCGATGGCAACCCGGAGCCGGCGCAGAAGCTGGCGCATGTTGTTGCGCGCCGTGTCCTCGCCGGAGCCGGGCCACAGCAGGCCCGCCAGCTTGTACTTGGGCGTGGGCCCCTCCAGCGCGAGCCAGGCCAGCACGGCCGCCACCCGGCGCTGCAACTCCAGGGGCTCGGCCAGCCCCAGAAGCCGCGCGCCCCCGAGCACCTCCAACCTCCAGTCCGCCACGACGTCATCCCCCCAACGCCGCCCGGCGGAGCAGCCGAGGGCCCTTGGGGACGCGCATGCCCCCCTCAGGTCCAGAATCCCGTCGGCTGCCCGAGGAGTGAGGCCCCGGCCTGGCCAAACCACCCCTCAGCGGCAGCCGCATGCTGCCTGAAGGTGTGGATGTCACGGAAGCGTCTCTGCAACGGTGAGCCGTCCCGGAGCGAGTGGGCCCCCCCCGCCTGGTAGCAGGTTCCCACTACGCCGGCCGCCGTCTCCGTCACCCAGGCCAGGGTGGAGGAGAGACGCGGAGCGATCTTCGCCGCCGTGGCGGGGTCGTTCACGCAGGCGACCCAGAGCTCGTCGGAAGCCTCGCGCAGGAGCGCCCGGGCCGCCCGCAGGTCCATGTCGATGTGGCCGAGCTTGAGCTGGAAGATGGGGGACTCGGCCAGCGAGGTGCGGGCATACAGCCGCCGCTTGCCCGTGGAGGCGAGCTTCACCAGGTCATCCACCGCGCCCTGGGCGATGCCCAGCACCACCGCCGCCATGTGGAGCACGAAGTGCGCCAGCGGCGCGACGAAGCCCGCCCCCGGCACGCTGGACTGGCCGAGGAAGATGTCGAAGGAGTCCTCCTCGGGGCAGAAGGCGCCCTCCACGGTGATGTCATGGCTGCCCGTGCCCCTCAGGCCGAGCACGTTCCAGGTGTCGATGATGCGCACGTCACTGGCCCGGAAGAGCATGCCCCGCATCCGCGGCGTGCCCTCGGTGACCCCGGGGAGCGGCTGGCCGTCCTTCAGGACGACGCAGTTGCCGAACAGCCAGTCCGCGTGCTCGCAGCCGGTGGCGAAACCCCAGCGTCCGGTGACGCGATAGCCCCCCTGCTCCACCACGGCCTGCCCCTGGGCATTGAAGGCCCCTCCCACGATGACGTCCGGCCCGCCCGAGTAGATGGCATCGAAGCGCTCGCGCGACAGGAGCGCGAAGAGGTGCGGGCTCTCCGAGCCGAGCATCGTCGTCCAGCCGGTGGAGCCGTCCACCCGGGCGAGCGTCTCCAGGACCTCGATGCCGGTGCGCAGGTCCACCTCGAGGCCCCCGTGACTCCGGGGCAGGAACATCCGGAAGAAGCCCGCCTGCTTGAGCTGGGCGAGCAGGTCCGCCGGCAGCCGCCGCCCCGACTCGATCTCCACGGCCCGGGCGGCAATCACCGGGGCCAGGTCACGTGCCGCCTCCAGCAACTTCGTCGCTCCTACGTTCTTCGTCATGCGTCACCCCTGGTTGTGGGCGCGGGAGTCCCCCTGGGTCGCCCTTCGACAGGAGTCCTACCGCCAGGGGTGTGACGAGGCCGTGACGGCGCCTGCCTACTCTCCGCGCAGGGTGATGGCCGGGTCCACGCGCATGGCACGCCGGGCGGGCACGAGGCAGGCCACCAGCGCCACGCCCAGCAGCAGCACCACCACCGCGGCGAAGGTGAGCGGGTCATGCGCCGTCACGCCGTACAGGAGGCTCGCCATCACCCGTGCCAGGGCGAGCGCGCCGAGGACGCCCAGTGCGATGCCCAGGCCGGCGAGCTTCATGCCGCTGCGCAACACCATCCGCAGCACCTCCGGGGGCCGCGCGCCGAGCGCCAGCCGGACACCAATCTCCCGCTGCCGCTGGCTCACCGTATAGGCGAGCACGCCGTAGATGCCCACCGCGCCGAGCCCCAGGGACAGGGCCGCGAAGAGGCCGAGCAGCGCCGCGATGAGCTTCGGGCGCGCCACCGCCTCGCCCACCACTTCCTCGAGCGTGGTGATGCGGATGATGGACTGGGAGGGGTTCACCGACCAGAGGGCCTGACGCACCGAGGTGGCGAGCCCCAGGGAGGCGCCGCCCTGGCCGCGCACGATGAGGTCGACATGGCCGCGCCCGTTGTGGAGCACGTGGATGTAGGCCATGGGCTCGGCGGGCTCGGACAGGCTGCGCTGGCGCACGTCGCCCACCACGCCCACGATGGGTGCCTGCCTGTTGCCGTACTGGAGCATCCTGCCCACCGCGTCCTCACCGGGGAAGAACCGGCGGGCGAAGGACTGGCTCACCACGAGCACGAAGGGAGCCTCGCCCGAGTCCGTGTCGGCGAAGGCGCGGCCCTGCAGCAGGGGAATTCCCATGGCGCGGAAGTAGTCGGTGCTCACGTGCAGGAAGTTCGCGCGCGGCGCATCCGCGGGGTTCGCCAGCGGCTGGCCGGTGATCACCACGGGCTGCGACTCGCCCACGTTTTCCAGGGGAAGGTGCTTCGCCGTGGCGGCCACCTGCACGCCGGGCACCGCGCGCACCCGCTCCAACACCTCGCGCAGGTACTGGGGAAGAAGCGGGCCACGGTGGGCCTCGGGCACGGAGAAGCTCACCACCACCGCGCCCTCGGGACGGAAACCCGGATCCACCGAGAGTAGCGACGCCAGGCTGCGCACGGCCAGTCCCGCCCCGGCCGCCAGCACCACGGCGAGCGCCACCTCGGTCACCACCAGCGCGCCGCGCAGCCGCGCCCCACCTCCGCCGGTCAGCCCACGCCCCGAGGCCTTGAGCACCGGAGCAAGCTGGGGCGAGCCCGCGCGCAGCGCTGGCAACAGCCCGAAGAGCACTCCCGTGAAGAGCGTGGCCGCCGACGCGAAGGCCAGCACCGCTCCGTCCACGCGCACCTCCTGGAGGCGCGGAAGCTGCTTCGAGGAGAGCGCCGCCAGCGCGTCGGTGCCCCACACCGCCAGCCCCACGCCGAGCGCCCCGCCCAGCACCGCCAGCACGAGGCTCTCGGTGAGCAACTGGCCCACCAGCCGTAGGGGCCCCGCGCCCAGGGCCGCGCGTACCGCCAGCTCGCGCTCGCGCACGGAGGAGCGGGCCAGCAGCAGGTTGGCCACGTTGACGCAGGCGATGAGCAGCAGGAAGCCCACCGCGCCGAGCAGCACCAGCAGCCCCACCCGGACATCACCGGTGACGGCCTCGTGCAGCGGGAGCACCGTGGCCGCGTTGGACTGGAAGTTGCTGGCCGGGTACTCCTCCGCGAGCTGCCGGGCCACCCCGTTCATCTCCGTGCGCGCCGCCTCCAGGGTCACTCCCGGCTTGAGCCGCGCCACCACGGACTGCCAGCGATTCTGGCGCACGCGAGGGATGCCGCTCTCACCGATATGGGACGTGGTGAGCCACACGTCCACGCGCTCGGAGGGAAAGGTGAAGCCGGGGGGCATCACGCCCACCACCGTGTGCGGCACCCCACCGAGCGTGAGGGAGCGGCCGAGGATGGCGCGCTCGCCCCCGAAGCGCCGCTGCCAGAAGCCATGGCTGATCACCACCACCGCGTCGCGACCGGGTTGGTGCTCGTCGGCCTGGAGCGTGCGCCCGAGCTGGGGATTCACCCCGAGCGTGGAGAAGAAACCGTCCTCGACGTAGGTGGTGGGCAGCCGCTCGGGCTCGCCCTCGCCACTCAGGTCCACCCCCGTCATCCCCTCCGCGTAATACCAGGCCCCCATGTCGTCGAAGGAGCGCTGGCGGGCCTTCCAGTCCAGGTAGTCCACCGAGGACACGGCGCCCTTCAGATCGCTCTGCGCGGGGCTCGCCTGCCAGATCCGCACCAGCCGCTCCGGCTCGTGGAAGGGCAGCGGCCGCAGCAGCACGCCGCGCACCACGCTGAAGATGGAGGTGGTGGCGCCGATGCCCAACGCCAGGGTGAGCACCGCCACCAGCGTGAAGCCCGGACTGTGCCACAGCGTGCGCACCGCGTACCGTACGTCCTGCACCAGCGCTTCCCACAACCGGCTCCGCTTCATCTCCCGCTCCCTCTCGTGACCGATGCGGACGCACTCCTCGCGCACGCCGGCCACGTCTCCGAACTCGCGCTCGGCGGCCGCGCGCGCCTCGGCGGGCGACAGTCCCCGCCGCTCCAGCGTCTCGGCACGCATCTCCAGGTGGAATCGCAGCTCCTCGTCCACGTCCTGCTCCACCGCGCGCGGACGGATGACGAGCCTCAACAGGCGTTTGAAACCAGGGTTGCCACGCATGGGAGCCCTCAGGCCGCTTCCAACACGCGGGTGACGGCCGCCGCGTAGCGCTTCCACGCCTGCGTCTCGGCCCGCAGGTGCGCACGGCCCGCCGAGGTGAGCCGGTAAAACTTCGCCCGCCGGTTGTTCTCCGACACGCCCCACTCCGCCTCCAGCAGGCCCCGCTTCTCCAGCCGGTGCAGCGCCGGGTAGAGCGCCCCCTCCTCCACCTTCAGCTCCTGCCCGCTCCGCTCGAGCACCAGCTCCGCCACCGCGTACCCGTGCAGCGGGCCCCACGACAGGCTCTTGAGAATCAGCACGTCCAACGTGCCCTGAAGCAACTCCAACGCGCTGTCCGCCATGCGGCTCCCTCCCCTAAAACGTTGAGGGGAGTCTCGCGCCCTCTCCCCTAAGGTGTCAAGGGGAGCACGGGTTGTCAGGCCTGGGTCCCCATGGGAACCTGCCCGCTCTCAGGGAGGGGACCATGGACATCATCACCTTCGACAAGACGAACGAGCAGGTCCGGCTGGGCGACATCTCCGAAGCGCCGCCCAAGGGCCTGGACCGGAACGAGGCCAAGAAGGAGCTGGAGATCCTCGGCGAGGAGCTGTTCGACCTCCAGGATTTGCTGTGGGGCGCACGCCAGAACGCCGTGCTCATCGTGCTCCAGGGCCGCGACACCGCCGGGAAGGACGGGGTCATCAAGCACGTGGCGGGCTTCCTCAACCCCCGGGGCGTCAACGTCACCTCCTTCGGCGTCCCCAGCGAGGAGGAGCGGGAGCACGACTTCCTCTGGCGCATCCACCGCCGCGCGCCGCGCAAGGGCGAGCTCTCCATCTTCAACCGCTCCCACTACGAGGACGTGCTCGTCGTGCGCGTGCACGACCTGGTCCCCGAGTCCCTCTGGAAGGAGCGCTACGGACACATCCGCGACTTCGAGGAGCTGCTCGTGGAGCACGGCACCATCGTCCTCAAGTTCTTCCTCCACATCAGCCGAGAGGAGCAGGAGAAGCGCCTCCTCGAGCGCGAGCAGGAGCCGCGCAAGGCGTGGAAGATCAACGCCGGGGACTGGGAGGACCGGGAGCACTGGGACGACTACACGGTGGCCTACGAGGAGGCCCTCTCGCGCACGGCGACGAAGCGGGCCCCGTGGACCATCGTGCCCGCGGACTCCAAGTGGTACCGCAACCTCGTGGTGGCACGCACCCTCGTCGAGGCGCTCCGGCCCTACCGCGGGGACTGGCAGAAGCGGCTCGACGAGGTGGGCGTGCGCAAGAAGGCGGACCTCGCGGCCTGGCGCAAGGGCAGGTAGGACCACCCCATGCGCCCGGAAGCCGCCACCGCCGCCCGTGTCCCGCCCCTGCTCCTGCCCGGGCTCGCGCTCGCCACGGCGGCGCTGCACCTGCTCTTCGCCCACCGCTACGGCTACTTCCGGGACGAGCTCTACTTCATCGCCTGCGGGCAGCGGCTCGACTGGGGCTACGTGGACCAGCCGCCCCTCATCGCCGTGGCCACCCGGCTGGCCACGACGCTCTTCGGCCACTCCCTGACTGGCTTCCGCCTGCTGCCCGCGCTCGCCGCCGCGGGCCTCGTGGCTCTCACCGGCTACCTCGTGCGACGCCTCGGCGGCGGGGGCTTCGCCGTGGGGCTCGCCGCCCTGCCCACCGCGCTCGCTCCCCTCTTCCTCTTCGAGGGCCATACCCTCACGATGAACTCCTTCGAGCCCCTCCTCTGGACGGGCTGTGCCGCCCTGCTCGTCCTGTTGATACAGACGGAGCGGCACCGCCTGTGGCTCGTCCTGGGCGCGCTCGTCGGCGTGGGCCTGCTCAACAAGTACTCCATGGGCTTCTTCGCCGCGTGCCTCGGGCTCGGCGTCCTCCTCACGCCCACGCGCCGGCTGCTGGCCAGTCGCTGGCTCGTCCTCGGCGTGCTGCTCGCCTGTGCGCTCGTGCTGCCCAACCTCCTCTGGCAGCACCACCACGGCTGGCCCATGCTCGAGCTGCTTCGCAACGGCCAGCTCTACAAGAACATGCCCTTCCAGCTCGGTGCGTTCGTCCGCGGGCAGCTCTTCATGTTGCACCCGCTCTCCATGCCCCTGTCCCTCACCGGGCTCGGCTTCTTCCTGTGGGCCCCCGCTGGCCGGCCCTACCGCGCCCTCGGCCTCACCTACGTCTTCCTCTTCGGCCTGCTCGTGTACCTGCGCGCCAAGGACTACTACCTGGCCCCCGCCTACCCGATGCTGTTCGCCGCGGGGGCGGTGGTCGCCGAGCGCCTCATCTCGCGCCCGGTGTGGCGCGTCCTGGTGCTCGTCCCAGGCGTGGCGGGCTTCGCCGCCCTCGCGCCACTGACGCTGCCCGTGCTCCCCGTGGACACCTTCCTCGCGTACCAGCGGGCCCTGGGCCTGGAAGCGCCCCGTCACGAGCAACACGCGTATGGCGCCCTGCCCCAGCACTACGCGGACCAGCACGGCTGGGAGGAGCTCGTCTCGGCGGTGGCCGGGGTGTACCAACGCCTGCCCCCGGAGACGCGGGCTCGCACCGCCCTCTTCGCGCAGAATTACGGCGAGGCCGGCGCGCTCGACTGGCTCGGCCGCACTCAGGGGCTGCCCCCGGTGCGCTCGGGCCACAACCACTACTTCCTCTGGGGACCCGGCGAGGAGCCCGAGCACCTCCTCGTGGTGGGCGGGGACTTCGAGGATCTCCAGCCGCTGTGCCAGCACGCCGAGCTCGCCGGCCGCGTAGCGTCCAACCCCTACGTGATGCCCTACGAGAACAACCTGCCGCTCTACCTGTGCTCGGGGCTGAAGGTGCCACTGGCCACGCTCTGGCCGAGCCTGAAGCACTACGAGTAGGCGACACTCCGCGGTGCCGGCAGCAGGGTTGGCCGACCGACAGGGCGGACGACAGCAGCGGCGCTCACTCGCCTGGCCGAGGTACGATTCGGAAGAAGGGCCTCGCGCGTGGCGTTGTTGGGACATCAAAAAGCTTCACGGATAGCTCTCCCCTCCCTTCCCGCAGCGACGTAGCCGTCGCGTGCGGATGCCCGTATTGGCGCACCAGCTCGTAAGCAGCCGTTGTACACATGGCATCGCCCCGAATTGGCCCTTGTTCCAGGCGGCTCCGGAGCCAAGAACTTCACCATGCACGAACCTCACCCCCTGCCTGGCAACATCTTCGACCCGCGCCTTGAGCGCAGTGGCTGCGGCGTGCTCCTCGACTCCGCGCAGAGCCGAGGGAGGCGACATGCGTGACCAGAACTCCTCGGCCGTCCTGGACTTCACGGCACTTCAAGAAGAGCGAGCCAAAATGCTCCTCGACAACATCGCGGACTACGCCATCTTCATGCTCGATCCCACCGGGCATGTGAAGACCTGGAACATGGGCGCGCAGCGGATCAACGGCTACACCCCAGGGGAGATCCTGGGACGGCACTTCTCCCTCTTCTACCCTCCCGCGGAGATCGTCGCCGGCAAGTGCGAGCGCGAGCTGCGGTGCGCCACGTCCGAGGGCCGCTTCGAAGAGGAGGGCTGGCGTGTCCGCAAGAACGGCGAGCTTTACTGGGCCAGCGTGGTCCTCACCCCCATGCGCGACTCCACGGGCAAGCTGGTGGGGTTCGCCAAGATCACGCGGGATCTCACCGAGCGCCGCAAGACCGAGGAGCAGCTCCGGCAGAGCGAGGAGCGCTTCCGGTTGCTGGTCTCGAGCATCAAGGACTACGCCATCTTCATGTTGGACCCTGAAGGGCGGGTGAGGAGCTGGAACCCCGGTGCCCAACGCATCAAGGGCTACCAGCCCGAGGAGATCATCGGGCAACCCTTCACCCGCTTCTACACGGAGGAGGATTTGGCCCAGGGCAAGCCCTGGGATCTGCTGCGCGAGGCCACCGAGAACGGCCACGTCGAAGCCGAGGGCTGGCGCGTCCGCAAGGACGGCTCCCTCTTCTGGGCGATCGTGGACATCACCGCCGTGCGCGACGGGGAAGGCAAGCTGCGGGGCTTCGCCAAGATCACGCGGGATCTCACCGAGCGCCGCAAGACCGAGGAGATGGTCCGGCGCAGCGAGGAGCGCTTCCGGCTGCTGGTCTCGAGCATCAAGGACTACGCCATCTTCATGTTGGACCCCGACGGGCACGTGGTGACGTGGAACAACGGAGCGGCCCGCCTCAAGGGCTACTCGGCGAAGGAGATTGTCGGCGAGCACTTCTCGCGCTTCTACCCACCCGAGGACCTGGCGAACAACAAGCCCGCCATGGAGCTCGAGGTCACCAGGCGGGACGGTCGCTTCGAGGATGAAGGATGGCGCCTGCGCAAGGACGGCACGCTCTTCTGGGCCAACGTGGTCATCACCGCGATGTATGGCCCGACCGGCACGCTCCTGGGGTTCTCGAAGGTGACTCGCGACCTCAGCGAACGGAAGCGGGCGGAGGAGGATCGCCTCCGACTCGCCCAGATCCAGGAGTCGGTCCGGCTGCGCGACGAGTTCCTCGCCATCGCCGCGCACGAGTTGAAGACGCCGCTCACGGCGCTCCAGCTCCAGCTCCAGAGCGTGAAGGCGACCGTGGCTTCCTTCGAACCGAAGGTCGCCACCATGATTGGACGCGCGCTTCGCAGCACCGGGCGACTGGGGGACCTCGTCGAGACGCTGCTCGATGTCTCTCGGATCTCCACCGGTCGGCTCACCCTCCACCCGGAGCGGTTCGAGCTGATCGCCACGGTGAAGGACCTCACCGAGCGCCTCCGCGAGGCGGCGGCCCAGGCCGGCTGTCCGCTCCTGGTCCAGGATGCAGGGCCCATCGAGGGAACGTGGGATCGCCTCCGCATCGAGCAGGTGGTCACCAACCTGCTGTCCAATGCATTCAAATACGCGGCCGGATACCCCGTCGAGGTCTCGATGGGGAGGGAGGGGTCCGAGGCGATCCTCGTCATCACCGACAGGGGGCCCGGCCTGCCGGAGAAGGACATGCATC
>NZ_DASVWK010000965.1:0-9592 GCF_036389735.1 Archangium sp.
GACGGCGTGGAGCCCTCCGCGTTCGCCCGGGGCCTCGGGCTGGCGCCCAACTTCGTCTACCGCAACGCGCTCAACGGCTTCGCGGGCCGCATCCCCGAGGCCGTCGTGGAGAAGATGCGGCACGATACCGCCGTGGAGTACATCGAGCAGGACGGCGTGGTGACGGTCGACGCCCAGACGATTCCGTACGGCATCACCAACGTGGCCGCCACCACCAACTCCACCCTGGCGGGTAACGGCAGCGGCGCCGTGTCCGGGCCGACCGTGTTCATCATCGACACGGGCATCGCCGCCCACGCGGACCTCAACGTCGTGGGCCACGTGAACTACGCCGGTGGCCAGAACACCGACTGCAATGGCCACGGCACGCACGTGGCGGGCAGCGTGGGCGCCCGGGACGACGCCAACTACGTGGTGGGCGTGGCCCCCGGCGTGGCGGTGTTCGGCGTGAAGGTGCTCAACTGCCAGGGCTCCGGCACCAACTCCGGCGTCATTTCCGGCATGGACTTCGTGGCTGGCCACTCGGCCGCCCAGAAGGTCGCCAACATGTCGCTGGGCGGTGGCTTCAGCCAGGCCGTCAACGACGCCGCCAAGCGGATGGTGGCCGGCAACGTGGCGGTGGCGGTGGCCGCCGGTAACGACGGCGCGGATGCCTCCACCAAGTCGCCCGCGAGCGAGCCCTCCGTGCTCACCGTGGCGGCGCACGACGCCAACAACGTCAACGCCTCGTGGAGCAACTTCGGCTCGCTGGTCGACCTGTCGGCTCCGGGCGTGAGCATCCTCTCCACCTCGAAGAGCGGCGGCACCACCACCATGAGCGGCACCTCGATGGCCTCGCCGCACGTGGCCGGCGCGCTGGCGCTCTACCGGGCCAACAACCCGTCCGCCTCGGGCACCCAGGCCATGAGCGCCGTCAAGAGCAACACCTCGGGCACCAGCTCGCGCGGCTTCGGCCGCCTGTACGTCGGCAACTGGTAGTCCCCGCCCCGGGCCTCCCGGGCTGATGGCCGTGCACTTCCTCGGCGCCCTCTCCCCTCTCCGGATGGGAGGGGGCGTCGTGCTTTGACGGGGAGGGGCTCGCCCTGGGTGGTGGCGGACCCGTCCCCCCTTTCTTCGCTGACTGGAAAAACAGGTCCGCGGCCTTGGTGGCACGCCTGTCTCCGCTCCACCTTGAATTTTTCGGGGGTGAGCCTGTGTGTCCTTGTAACCCAGCGCTAAAATTTCAATGTCACGGCATGAAACCGTCCGAAAGCAGGACGGCCTGTCCAAGACAAGGACACTCCAACAGGTCGGAGGAACGTCAGGTCCCTTTACATTCCTGCGGGCCTGAAATTCTCCATTCGCGGGAAAACCTCTTGGGATTCAAGAACTTAAGCAAACGAGGCCTCTGCGGGGCTGACCGGGCTTCCGGGTTGGCAAGCGTCTTGCTCATTAGGTTGGAGCTTCCCGGCAAGCAGGTTTTACCCGCTTCACACCCCCAAGCCGGACCCCCGAGGTACGACACATGCGCTTCATCAAGTCGACGATGCTGGCCGCCGCGCTGCTGCCCGCCATGGCCCAGGCCGCCGATGGCCGCTTCATCGTGCAGTTCAAGGAAGGTCACGGCAACGGCCGCGCCGTCGTGGAGTCCATGGGTGGTCAGGTGAAGCTCGAGATCTCGGGCACCCGCGCCGTGGCCGCCGTCCTCCCGGAGCGCGCGCTGCAGGGTCTGAAGAACAACCCCGCGGTGGAGTTCATCGAGGAAGATGCCAAGCGCTACCTGATGGGGCAGAGCACTCCCTACGGCATCGGCATGGTGCAGGCCGACCAGGTGTGGCCCACGGGCGTCACGGGCAACGGCCGCAAGGTGTGCATCATCGACTCCGGTCTGTACATGGCCCACGAGGACCACGCGGCCACCACCAAGTCGGTGACGGGCTACCCGGCCGGCTGGAACACCGACAAGTGCCACCACGGCACGCACGTGGCGGGCACCATCGCGGCGCTCAACAACACCACGGGCGTGGTGGGCGTGCTGCCCAACGGCGTGGACCTGCACATCATCAAGGTGTTCGGCGATGACTGCGCCTGGACGTACGCCTCCGGTCTGGCCGACGCGGCCAACCGCTGCGTGAGCGCGGGCGCCAACGTCATCAGCATGTCCCTGGGTGGTGGCGCCAAGAGCCGCACCGAGGAGACGGCCTTCAACAACGCCAACGCGGCCGGCGTGCTCTCCATCGCCGCGGCGGGCAACGGTGGCAACAGCCAGCTGAGCTACCCGGCCTCCTACCCGATCGTGGTCTCGGTGGGCGCGGTGGACAGCGCCAAGACGATCGCCACCTTCTCGCAGTACAACAGCCAGGTGGACGTGTCGGCCCCGGGCGTGGGCGTCATCTCCACGGTCGGCTCCAAGCAGGTCAACAGCCTGACCGTCGCCGGCGCCACCTACTCGGGCGGCTACATCGACGGCGCGGCCCGCACGGCGGGCGTGACGGGCGCGCTGGTCGACGGCGGCCTGTGCGACACCGTGGGAGCCTGGAGCGGTAAGGTCGTCCTCTGCCAGCGCGGCGTCATCGGCTTCGTGGACAAGGTGAACAACGCGAAGGCGGGTGGCGGCATCGGCGCGGTCATCTACAACAACGTGTCGGGCCCCTTCGCCGGCACGCTGGGCACGGGCGTCACCAGCACCATCCCGGCCATCTCGCTGAGCCTGGAGGATGGCCAGGCCATCATCGCGACGGGCGGCATCGGCCAGTCGGCCACCGAGGAGAGCTCGGTCACGGACCCGGGCAGCGGCTACGAGGCCTACGACGGGACGTCGATGGCGACCCCGCACGTGGCGGCCGTGGCGGCCCTCATCTGGAGCTACAAGCCCACCTGGACCAACCTGCAGATCCGCACGGCCCTCGAGAAGACGGCCGAGGACCGCGGCACGGCCGGTCGTGACAACTACTACGGCTACGGCATCGTGCGCGCCAAGGCGGCCCTGGACTACCTGAAGGCCACCTACCCGTAATCCCCCCGAGCTGGCCCGGGCGCTGTCCGACCCGGGCCCTGTCTCCCGCCGCTCCGGCCTTCACGGGCCGGGGCGGTTTCGTTTTGCGGGGTCCCTGGCTTCCGTTACTTCGCGGGGGCACCCGCGCCGTACATCGTCTCGGCGCGGTGGAAGAGCACCCACGAGGTGATGATGTACTTGTCGTTGGACTCCGGCTTGTTGCCCCGGTGGGTGTGGGTGAAGCCCGAGGGGAAGATGAGCATCCGGCCCGCCTTCGATTGCACCTTCTTCTCCTGGTAGAAGAACTCGGTCTCGCCGGCCCCGGGCACGTCGTTGAGGTAGAACTGGAAGGCGAGCACCCGGTGCAGCGCCTCGCAGCTGGCGTCCTTCGGGTACACCTCCGAGTGCCAGTGCGGGTAGCCGCCGGAGCCCTTGAGGTACTTCTGGATGGTGAGGTCGCCGTAGCGGTAGAGGGCGCCGACGAGCTGCTCGAAGTTGGGCTCGCCCAGCTCGGCGAAGTTCTCCCGCGTCAGCGTCACCATCTGGCCCGTCTTCGGGTGCTTGGTGGCCAGCGAGACGGCGCCGATCAGGCTGTAGAGGTACTTGCGCAGGTAGAGCTTGAGCGGGGGATAGGCCGCCTCCAGGAGGCTGCGCAGCAGGCCCTGGTACTCCGGATGGAGGTTGATGGTGAGGTCGTAGCTGTCCTTCTTGGCCACGTCGACGCCGCCCCCGGTCCGGCCCCGCTGCACATGGGGACTCTTGTCGAACAGCTGGATGATGTCCTGGCACTGCTTGGGGCTCAGGACGTTGTCGTGCACTTCGATGAAATCGGGCGTCATGGAGGCGGACGGGGGCGAGGAGGGTGGGGGGGAGTATAGAGGCCCCGCAGTGAACCCACTAAGATGGGGCGAGCAGAGAGGAACTCCTCCCCACATGCGCCGCTTCTTCGCCCTGTCCCTCGCCACCTCCCTCCTCGGCGGCTGTTCCTGCAAGGGAACCCCCGCCCCGCCCGCCTCCACGACCGACACCGTGGTCGTAGTGAGTCCGCGGCAGGCCCCTCCCCAGCCCGTGCCGCCCGCCCCCGCGCCCCCCAAGGAGCCGACCGCCTACGACAAGGCCGTGCAGTTCCACCAGCAGGGCCGGCTGAGCGGCGAGTCGGGCAACCTCCAGGAGGCGCTCAACCACTTCCAGCAGGCGCGGGAGCTCGCCCCCGGGTGGCCCCTGCCCATCTATGACACGGCGCTCACCTACCTGCTGATGGGGGACACCGCCAAGGCCCTCACCTTCTACGAGCAGGTGGACAAACTGGAGCCCAAGGGCTTCGCCGACACCAAGCGGGTGCTCGAGTGCCTCCGCCGGGAGAAGTCGGGCCGCGTGCCCAAGGGGACGTTCCGCAAGTTCATCGACCTCATGCGACTGAGGGACCCCGAGGCGTATGAGCGGCAGTTGGCGGAGATGACCAAGGCCGCTCCGAACTTCTACCCCGCCTGGCGCGAGTTCATCGTCTACGGCAAGGACCTCGATGAGCAGGAGCGCCGGCTCGAGAAGGCGCTGTCCCTCAAGCCGGATGCCGAGAGCCGGGGCGAGCTGCTCGTGTACAAGTCCAACCTCCTGCGCCGCCGTGGCAAGGAGGCGGAGGCCCGCGAGCTGCTCCAGTCACTCGTGGACGACCCCCAGTCCTTGCCCAGCACGGTGACGAGCGCCAAGGAGGCGCTCACCTTCACCCTGCCTCCGTGAGCCGGGGCGTCGAACCCGGGCTCGAAGGGGACTACAGGCTGCCCTTGTAGAGCAGCCGGTTGGGCGTGCCGGCGGGGACGCCGGTGAGGACGTTGGGGGTGGCGTTGTTGATGAGCCACGTGTTGACGGTGGAGGAGGCCGCCTCGCCGTAGGTGGCCTTGTAGAGGGCGGCCACGCCGGTGGCGAACGGAGCGGCCGCCGACGTGCCGCTCAAGGTGTTGGTGGCCGTGCTCGAGGAGTACCAGGCCGAGGTGATGCTGGAGCCCGGAGCGTAGAGATCCACGCAGCTGCCGTGGTTGGTGTAGGGGGCGCTGACGTCGCCGCAGGTGCTGGCGGCCACGGTCATGAGGCTGGGGGCGCTGCCCGGCGAGGAGTTGCAGGCGTCCGAGGCGCTGTTGCCGGCGCCCACGGCGAGGAACACGCCGGAATTGGCCAGGTTGGTCGCGGCGGTGTTCAGGGTGGCGGAGTAGGAGCCGCCCAGGCCCAGGCTGGCCACGGATTTGGCGACGTGGTTGACGCGCACCCAGTCCAGGCCGGCGATGACGCCGGAGTTGGTGCCGGAGCCGTTGCAGTCCAGCACGCGCACGGCACGCAGGCTGACGCCCTTGACCACGCCGAAGGTGGAGCCGCCCACGATGCCCGCCACGTGCGTGCCGTGGCCGTTGCAGTCCTGGCCGTTGCCGCCCAGGGCGTCATACGCCACGGCCGCGCGCCCGCCGAACTGGGTGTGGCTGGTGAGGATGCCCGTGTCGATGATGTACGCCGTCACGCCCGCGGCGGTGGAGGTGTAGGTGAAGGAGCCGCTCAGCGGCAGGTTGCGCTGGTCGATGCGGTCCAGGCCACAGTTGACGCCGGACTGGGTGGCGGTGGCGTGGACGACGGCGTCCTCCTCGACGTACTCCACGTCCGCGTGCTGGCGCAGGGCGGTGAGCTGGCCCGGGGTGAGCGAGGCCGCGAAGCCGTTGATGAGGGAGTACTCGAAGCGCGGGGACACTCCCGCCACGGCGGCCACGGCGCGAGCGTCGGCCCCGTCCCTCACCTTGACGAGGTAGGCGCCCTCGATGCGCAGGCCGGGCTCGGCCATCTTCAGGGGCGCGCCCGTCTGACCGGACTCCTCGGGCTGGACGAACGAGTCCTTCGTGTCGCCCTCACCACAGGCGGCCAGGGACAGCACGGAACCAAGGAACAGCACGTGACGCACGGCGCGCATGGGGCTTCTCCTGCTACGGCGAGGAAGGGGCTTTCCCAAAAGAAAACGGGGGCCGCGGCACGAAGCCACGACCCCCGTCAGCTCAACCGATGTTCAGCCTGGGATTACAGGGAGCCCTTGAAGAGGAACTTGCCCATGGAGAGGCTGGTGGCGTTGGTCTTCAGCCACGAGTCGACGGTGGAGGAGGCCGCGTCGCCGTAGGTGCCCTTGTAGAGCGCGCCCACGCCAGCGACGTGCGGCGAGGCCATCGAGGTGCCGCTCATGGCGGTGTAGGTGCCGTTCAGCTTCGCCGAGGTGATGCTGGAGCCCGGGGCGTAGATGTCCACGCAGGGGCCGATGTTGGAGAAGGACGAGCGCGTGTCGTTGCTGGCCGTGGAGCCGACCGTGGTGGCCGAGGCGGCGCTGGCGGGCGAGTAGTTGCAGGCGTCGGCGCCGCTGTTGTTGCCGGCGGCCACGGCGAGGAACACGCCGGAGTTGGCCAGGTTGTTGGCCGCGGTGTTCGTGGTGGAGGAGTAGCCGCCGCCGAGGCTCATGTTGGCCACCGCGGGCTTGACCGCGTTGACGCGCACGTAGTCCATGCCGGCGATGACGCCGGAGTTGGCGCCGGAGCCCGAGCAGTCCAGCACGCGCACGCCACGCAGCTTCACGCCCTTGGCCACGCCGTAGGTGACGCCGCCCACGGTGCCGCCCACGTGCGTGCCGTGGCCCTGGCAATCGGCGCCGGTGCCGCCGAACGCGTCATACACGTTGGCCGCGCGGCCGCTGAACTCGGTGTGGTTCGTCTGCAGGCCCGTGTCGATGATGTACGCCGTCACGTTGGAGGCCGTGGTGGTGTAGGTGTAGGTGCCGCTCAGCGGCAGGGCGCGCTGGTCGATGCGGTCGATGCCCCAGGTGGCGCCGGACTGGGTGGCGTCGGCCTGAACGATCGCGTCCTCCTCCACGTACTCGACGTCCGCGTTCTGACGCAGGGCGGTCAGCTGGCCCTTGTTCAGCGAGGCGGCAAAGCCGTTGATGATGGAGTACTCGTGGCGGGGGGAGACGCCAGCCACCGCGGCCACGGCGCGCGCGTCCGCACCGTCCTTGACCTTCACGATGTAGTCGCCGTCGATGCGCAGGCCGGGAGCGGCCTGGTGCAGGGGCGCGCCCATCTGGCCAAGCTCGGCCTCGGCGGCCTGATCCATCTCGGCACCGCCGCAGGCGGCCAGGGACAGCACGGAACCAAGGAACAGCACATTACGCACAGCGCGCATGGGGACTCCTGTGGGGGTACGCATTGCGGGGAAGGTCAATGCGGAACGAACCGTACGCGAGCCGTTTTTCCCTGGCAAGTGGGAATTTTGATTTTCTTCGCTTTCAGGGTGAGCCTAGCAAATCCAGTGAGTCGCGTCAAAATTGGTGTTCAAAGTATATGGTGAGCCCAATGATTCCAAATACCTACGTTATCGCCGTGACTGAATTCCGGACAGGTGGCTGAGACAAGAACACTCCACTCGGGGAGAGGAATGTAAAGACTCTTTGTGCCCTTTCTTCTCATTCCCTGGGAATCTCCCGTGCCCGGGCCTGAGTCCCCCGAGGGGCGGGAGACCTGGGGAGTAGTTACCTTCGGGTCGACATTCGCGGTAGGGTGCGCGCCCCATGGTCAGCCTCAAGCAGTTCAGCCGGCGACGGCCCGCGCGCCACGAGTCGGAGCACCACCTCTTCTCCAGCGAGGGCACCCACTTCGAGCGCATCCGGCTCGTGAGCGAGGGGCCGCTCGGAGAGGCCATCCTGCTGGCGCGGCGTCATCCTCCCCAGGGCAGGGCGGAGTTGGTGGTGGTGAAGGCCCTGGATCGGCGGCAGCCCCGCAAGGCGCGCGAGCGGCTCGCGGAGGAGGCACGGCTCGCCTCGCGCCTCTCGCACCCGGGCATCGTCCGGGTGTTCGGCCACTACCAGCAGGGGGAGACGGGCTACACGGTGTCGGAGTTCGTCGAGGGCACCTCGCTCGCTACAGCCCTGTGCGACGCGGCGCTGCTCGCCAGGCCCTTGTCCGAGGAGCTCGGCCTGTATGTCTGCGCCGAGGTGGCCGGGGCGCTGCACTATGCCCACACGCTGGCGGACGAGCGGGGCCAGCCGCTGGGCCTCGTCCACCGGGACGTGTGTCCGGCCAACCTCCGGGTGAGCCGCGAGGGACGGGTGAAGCTCTCCGGCTTCGGGGTGGCCTGGTCGCGCCTGCCGGGCCGGGAGGAGACGACGGAGGAGGCGGCGCCGCTGGGAGACGCCGACTACGCCGCGCCGGAGCGCCTGTGCGCGGGCGGGGCCCGGCTCCAGCACGAGGCCCGCGCGGACCTCTTCTCCCTGGGGCTGGTGCTGCTGGAGCTGGTGACGGGCCAGCACCTCTATTACGTGGAGCCCCTGGATCGGCGGGTGGCGCACGTGCACACCGTGAAGAAGCGCGGAACGTGGGGCGAGTGGGAGGGTGAGCCCCTGGGGCTGGAGGAACTGGCGCTGCGCGCCGACTGCTATGGCCCCGGGGACGTGGAGTACGCCTTGCACGGCCTCTCGGAGCCCGTGAAGGTCGTCCTGCGCAAGCTGCTGCGCCGCGAGCCGGCGGAGCGCCACGCGACGGGGGCGGAGCTGGAGGCGGAGCTGCGCCGATGTCTGAGGGCCCGGAGTTGGTGGTACGGCCCCTGGCGGGCGGCCCGGGAGCTGGCCCGGCTGCGCGCCGAGGCGGTGCCCCTGTGGCGAGGGGCCGAGGCGGTGGGGACGTTCCGCTCGGTGGATGCCTTCGAAAATGTGGACCGGGACGAGTGACGTGGGGCTGGGGGCGGGGCGACTGCCCCTGACGTTGAGGCGCCTGCTGTGGAGGCGGGGGGCTCGGGAGGCGAGAGCCGACGCGGGGCTGCCGCCACCGGGCAGCGTGGTGGGCGGCTACCTGCTGGAGGCGAGGCTGGGCCGCGGGGGCTTCGGCGTCGTGTACCGGGGGTGCTGCGGCGGCCGCCTGTACGCGGTGAAGCTCATCGCCGTGCGGCACGCGGGGACGTGGGGTCGGCGGGAGATGGAGGCGCTGTTGCGGCTGGAGTCCGAGGGCATCGCCCCGCTGCTGGGGCACGGCTACTGGCCGGCCGCCGCGCCGCGCTTCCTCTTCCTGGTGACGCGCTATGTGCCGGGGCGCACGCTGCAGGCCTGGGCCCGGCAGCGCAATCCCCACGCACTCGAGGCCACGGAGAAGGTGCTGGGGCTGACGTGGGCACTGGTGGAGGTGCACGCGGCGGGGGTGGTGCACCGGGATGTGAAGGGCACCAACGTCATGGTGCACGAGCCGGGGGGCGGGGTGGTGCTGGTGGACTTCGGCTCGGCGGGCCACGAGGGGGCGCTCACCCGCCGGCTGCCGCCGGGCACTCCTCATTACCGGAGCCCCGAGGCGCTGCGCTTCCTGCGCGAGGGCGGGCGGGGCGAGGGCTACCGCTCGACGTCCCAGGACGACCTGTGGGCGCTGGGCGTGCTGCTCTACTGGCTGCTGACGGGGAGCTGGCCCTTCGACCCGGCGGAGCCGGAGGCCGCGCTCCACGCGGAGCCTGAGCCGCCCCACGAGCGCAACCCGCGCGTGCCCCGGGCGCTGGGCGAGGTGTGCCTGCGCCTGCTGGCCCCGGAGCCCGAGGCGCGCTTCCCCGATGCCCGGGCGGTGGCCGCGG
>NZ_DASVWK010000966.1:0-19223 GCF_036389735.1 Archangium sp.
GCAGGCACCCCGCGTGGTTGCACCAGTCGTCGAGCCCCTTGTAGCGCCCGTTGATCCTGGCAACGCACAGGCTGACCTTGCCCACCTCGTAGCCCCGCATCTCTTTTTCGGCGAAGTCCGCCGGTCCGAGCTTGATCTTCATCGACTCCGTCTCTCTGGACTCAATACCCTGAAGTCAACACCGTGCGCCCTTCTATCCGACCCGCCCGCCCCCGGGGAGGGCTCCCGTGTGAAACCGGCGTTTTCGCTCGCCTGCACCCCCGTTTCGGGGGCATTACCTTTTCCCCGTGATGCCCCCCGACAAAGCAACCGTGGCCCAGGTCCTCCGGGACATCTCCCTCCTCCTCCAGATGAAGGGCGAGAACGCCTTCCGCAGCCGCGCCTACGACGTCGCCGCCGATCGCATCAGCGGCCTCGGCGAGGATCTCGGAGCCCTCGTCCAGCAGGGTCGCCTGCAGGAGCTCCCGGGGATCGGCCAGGCCATCGCCGACAAGGTCTCCGAGCTGATCACCACCGGTAAGCTCGCCTACTTCGAAGCCCTCAAGGCCGAGTTCCCCCCGGGAGTCCTGGAGCTCGTCCGGGTGCCCGACCTCGGCCCGAAGAAGGCCCTGGCCCTCGCCCGACAGCTCGGGGTGGACGGCGTGGACGCGTTGGAGAAGGCCTGCCGCGAGGGTCGCGTGCGCCAGCTCCCCGGCTTCGGCGAGAAGAGCGAGGCCAAGCTGCTCGACGGCCTCGCGCTGTACCGGCGCACCGTCAATCCCCGGCGCCTGCTGGGTGAGGCACTGCCCGTGGCCGAGCGCATCCTCGAATCCGTGAAGGCCGCCCCCGGGGTCATCCGCGCGAGTCTCGGAGGCAGCGTGCGTCGGCGCGCCGAGACCATCGGGGATGTGGACCTCATCGCCTCGGCACCGGATGCCAACGCGGTATTCGACGCCTTCTCCCGCGCGCCCGAGGTGGCCCACATCATCGGCCGCGGCGAGAGCAAGTGCTCGGTGCGGCTGCACGAGAGGGATCTCCAGGTGGACCTGCGCGTCCTCCCGGACGAGGACTTCGCCACCGCCCTGCACCACTTCACCGGCTCCAAGGCGCACCACGTGCGGCTGCGCGGGCTCGCCCATGACCGGGGGCTGAAGATCTCCGAGTGGGGCGTCCACGACGCCAACGGCCAGAAGCTGAGCGTCCCCGACGAGGCCGCGCTCTACCGGCTGCTCGACATGCAGTACATCCCGCCCGAGCTGCGCGAGGACACCGGGGAGATCGAGGCCGCGCTGCAGGGCCGGCTGCCCGAGGATCTGATCACCCTGGAGGACATCCAGGGCGCCGTGCATGCCCACAGCACGTGGTCCGATGGGAAGAACTCGCTGGAGGAGATGGCGCGCGCGGCCCAGGCGCTGGGCCTCCGGTACCTCACCGTCACCGAGCACAGCCAGGCGGCCATCTACGCCGGGGGCCTCAAGGAGGAGGACCTGCGCCGGCAGTGGGACGAGATCGACCGCGTCAACGAGACCGTCAAGGGCGTGCGCCTCCTCAAGGGCATCGAGGTGGACATCCTGGAGAGCGGTGCGCTCGACTACTCGGACGGCGTTCTGGAGCGGCTCGAGGTGGTCATCGGCTCCATCCATGTGCGGCACAGCATGAACGAGGAGCAGATGACGCACCGGCTGCTCCAGGCCTTCGACAACCCGCACCTGCAGATCCTCGGGCACCCCACCGGGCGGCTCATCCAGAACCGCGAGCCCTACCCGGTGCGGATGGAGGCGGTGCTCGACAAGGCGGCCGAGCGCGGCGTGGTGGTGGAGGTCAACGGCAAGCCGGAGCGGTTGGATCTCAAGACGGAGCACGTACGGCAGGCGCTCCAGCGCGGGGTGAAACTGGTGGTGAGCTGCGACGCACACAAGGTGGCGGACCTGGGCAACCTGGCCTTCGCCGTGGCCACCGCGCGCCGGGGCTGGGCGCGCAAGGGCGACATCCTCAACACCCTCCCCGCCCAGGGCTTCGTGGACACACTCCGCACGCGGCGTGCTTCCTGACGCGGGCCGTCACCGGTGCTAGGCTCGCGGCGCCGTGTCGCACCGCCTGCTCGCCCTCGTCCTCGCCCTGCTCGCCACCAGCGCCTCCGCCGCGGAGGACCGCCCCTCGCGCGCCGATCTCCAGAAGGCGCTGTCCCTGTATGAGCGCTCGGGGGTGCGGGTGCGCGGCTCCCGCGAGGCCGGCCCGGGCATCATCGTGGGCGCCGAGGGCCAGGTGCTCACCTCCGTGCGCCACGTCAGCCTGGAGGCCGCGCAGGTGGAGTACGGCGGCAAGACGCTGCCGGCCACGGTGGTGCTCGCCAACGCCTACCTCAAGGTGGCCGTGGTGGCCGCCCCGCCCGGCACCTACCCCGCCGCCCCCGTCAAGGTGAGCGAGGAGAGCCCCGCCGGCCAGTGGCTCATCGGCATCCGCCAGGGGCGAGGCAAGCAGAAGGACAGGCCGGAGTCGGCCCGGGCGCGCAAGGCCCCCGAGCCCTTCATCGACGTGGACCTGATGCTGCCCGCGGGCAGTCCCCTCTTCGACACGAGTGGCCGACTGGTGGCGGTGTGCGTCCAGCGCCGGGGTCCGGGTTGCCGGGCGCTGCCCCTGGACGCCGTCAAACGGCAGCTCGCCGCCACCCCGCAGCGGGTGGCCACCCCTTGAGCGCCTCGGCGGCCACCCTCTGGCGTCCCACCGCCGTGCAGGAGGTGGTGGGCCTGTGGGCGCTGGGCTTCCTGGGCATCATCCTCGCCTTCCTCCTCTTCGGAGGCTCCGGCGTCCCCAAGCTGGTGGCCACGGTGGGCTTCCTCTACCTGCCGCTCATCCCCATGCGCTGGCGCGGCGAGGACTACCGCGACTACGGCCTCACCCTGCGCTACTGGCGGCGGGACGTGCGCCTCTTCCTGGGCATGAGTCTGGTCGTCTTCCCCCTCTTCTTCGCCGCCTTCGCCCTGTGGACGCAGGTGCTGCCCCTGCTGCCCACCGAGCTGGCGCGCCTGCTGGCGCCCTTCCGCGGCCCCGCGCACTTCGTCCCCCGGCTGCCGCCCCAGTTCGCCGAGTGGGTGGTGGATCAGCTCTTCGTGGTGGCGCTGCCCGAGGAGTTCTTCTACCGGGGCTACATGCAGGCACGCCTGCGCGACGCGTGGCCCCAGGGCCGGCGCGTCCTCGGCATCCGGCTGGGGCCCGCCTTCTGGGTGACGGCGGTGCTCTTCGCGCTCGGACACCTCGCCATCTTCCAGGTGTGGCGCCTGTCCGTCTTCTTCCCCGCCCTGCTCTTCGGCTGGATGCGCGAGCGCACCGGCAGCGTGGTGGGAGCCGCCCTCTTCCACGCCGCCGCCAACCTCTTCGTGCGCGTCCTCGAGGCGTCCTTCTTCGGCGTCTGAGGCGCTACGGCGCCAGGTGCCGCATCTGGAGGTCCGTCTCCACCGTCAGCGTGGTGCCCTCGGGCAGTTCCACCCAGCCGGCCGGACGCTTCACGTGCGAGGCCACCACCACCGTGCGCCGACGGCGGTGTGCCGCCACGCCCGGCTGCGAATCCAGCGAGGTGGGGGTGATGCCGCACACCTCGCAGCTATCCGTCCCCTCCAGGCGCGTGTAGTACAGCGGCCGACCTCCCTGACGCGTGGCGACCACGATGAAACCATTGGTGGCCAACAGGTTCACCGTGGAGGTGCGCGCGGCCCCCGATTGCGCCGAGGCCCTCGACAGCTCCCGGGCCGTCTCCGCCAGCAGTCCGCCCGCCACCTTGGCTTCCAGCCGGGGATCATCCGCGTGCCCCGTGTCCCACAACTTCTGGAGGAAGTGCGCGAAGGCCACCTCGCTGGCCGTCTCTCCGCGGATCTGCCGCTTGAGGAAGTCGGGCACCGAGGCCAGCAGCGAGGCGCGGATGTCGGTGAAGCCCTCCAGGGTGCCCTGGTGGGCGAAGAGCCAGCGCCGCGAGCGGAACGGCTGCGTGTTCTCCTCCAGCGACAGCCCCACGGGCAGGCGTTGGCCGTGGAACAAGAGCGCCTCGGTCTCATGCGGCGGAGCAAGCGATTCCAGGGTCAGGTTCGCGTCCCGGGGAAAGCGACGCAGCAGGACATCCTCCTGGGAGTAGGTGCCAATCCCCACCGCATTGGACCGTCCTTCCTCCTGGAGGGCCACCTGCCCTTCCAGCCGATGCAGCTCGCACCGCACCAGGTTCGGATCGGACGTCAGAACGGCCAACGCAACGGACATGCGGCAAACCCCCTTGTTCGTCACAATAGATAGTGACGCCGCCCGCCTCTCTCAACCCAGCTTCGTGCCAACTTCGTGCCCCCTCGTATGCCGCCCAACCCCTTGAAAGGACTGGGGTTTACCCACACGGAACGTTTGACAGCCTCGGAACGAGGTGCCTAACATCCGGGCGCTTTCCAGAGGGACGGGATTCTCACGGCCCTCCCTGGCTACACCGGAGACGGAATGTCGGACGACATCGCGATCGGCATCGACCTGGGTACCTCCACCTCGTGCGTCTCCGTGGTGCAGGACGGTCAGCCGTTCGTCATCCCCAACGAGTGGGACGAGACGACCCACGCCTCGTGCGTGTCCTTCCTCGAGGACGGCTCGGTGCTGGTGGGCAACGCGGCCAAGCGCAACATCATCACCAACGCCGAGTCGACGGTGTACTCGGCCAAGCGGCTCATCGGGCGCTACTTCTTCTCCGACGAGGTGAAGAAGGCCCAGGCCGTCATGCCCTACAGCATCGTCGAGGGCGAGAACAACTCGGTGCGCATCGCCGCGCGCGGGCACACCTACTCGCTGCCGGAGATCTCCGCGCTCGTCCTCAAGGAGATGAAGGCCGTCGCGGAGACGTACCTCGGCCGCACGGTGACCAAGGCCGTCATCACCGTCCCCGCCTACTTCAACGACAACCAGCGCCAGGCCACCAAGGACGCGGGCCGCATCGCCGGGCTGGAGGTGCTGCGCATCCTCAACGAGCCCACCGCGGCGGCGCTCGCCTACGGCTTCGGCCGGGATGTCAGCCAGCGTGTGGTGGTGTACGACCTGGGCGGCGGTACCTTCGACGTCTCCATCCTGGAGATCGGCAAGGACGTCTTCGAGGTGTTGTCCACCGCCGGTGACACGTACCTGGGCGGCGACGACTTCGACGACCGCATCATGACGTGGCTGGCCGACGACTTCCTCAAGCGCACGCGGTTGGATCTGCGGCAGAACAAGTTCTGCCTCCAGATGCTCAAGGACGCGGCCGAGCGGGCGAAGATCGACGTGGGCACCCACGGCACGGCGGACATCAACTGCCAGGGCATCTGCCAGGACGCCAACGGCAGCGTGTTGGATCTGACGGGCCGGCTCACCCTGGACCAGTTCAACCGGATGGTGATGGACCTGGTGCAGCGCACCTTCAAGGTGTGCGACGAGGCCCTCCAGTCCGCGCGCATGACGGCGGCGGACATCGACGCGGTCATCCTGGTGGGTGGCCCCACGCGCCTGCCCATCATCCGCAACTCGGTGCGCCACTACTTCCAGAAGGAGCCCAAGGAGGGCATCAATCCGGACCAGGTGGTGGCCATGGGCGCGGCGCTGCAGGCCAACGCGCTGCTGGACTCCGCCACCGAGACCTTCCTGGTGGACGTGACGCCGCTGTCGCTGCGCATCGGCACGGTGGGCGGCTACACCGAGAAGATCATCGACAAGAACACCCCCGTGCCCATCGACCGCTCGAAGACCTTCACCACCAGCCGCGACGGCCAGGAGAAGGTGAAGATCCGCGTCTACCAGGGCGAGTCCAACCGGGCCGATGAGTGCGAGATGCTCGGCGAGTTCGAGTTCTCGGGCTTCCGCATCGGCTACCGGGGCGAGGTGAAGATCGACGTGACGTTCGAGATCAACACCGACGGCATGGTGAACGTGTCGGCCGAGGACGTGGACACGGGGCAGAAGACCTCCACCACGCTGACCATGTCCTCGGGCATGTCGGAGGCGGACATCCAACGCTCCATCGAGGCCAACAAGCAGGTGCATCTCGCGGGGCACGACGGGGCCGATCTCCCCACCGTCGTCACTGGCAGGAGGTAGCCGAGCACGATGTCCCAGCCTCCCCACAACGGCGCCGGCAAACCCCCGGCCCCTCCACCGGCCACCCAGCCGGCCCGTCCCGCCTCCGGCACCGCGCCGGCCATCGCCCCCGTGCGACCTCCACCGCCCCCCGGTGCACCGCGGCCGCCCGCGCGCCCCACCGCCCCGAGCATTCCCGCCGTGGGCTCCGGAGTCCGCCCGGCCGCGCCTCCGCCGCCGCCGGGTGCTCCCCCGGCCGTCCGTCCTCCCCCGCCCCCCGGTGTGGCGCCGGCCGTGGGCTCCGGAGTCCGCCCGGCCACGCCTCCCTCGGCTCCCGGTGTGCCCGCCGTCGCTCCCGCACGTCCGCCGGGGACGCCGCCCGCGACGCGCCCCACCGCCTCCGTGCCGCCCCCGCCTCCGCCGGTCGCGGCCATGGCGCCCACGGGCTCCGCGCCTCCGCGTCCTCCCTCCGGAATGACGCCGGCGCGTCCGCCTCCGCCTCCCGCCGCCGTCCAGCCCCCGCCCCCGCCTGGGGTGCCCCGCCCGCCGGGAATGCCCTCCGTCGCCCCCGTGGCGCCGGGGATCGCGCCCCTGGTGCCCGCCATCGCGCCCGCGGTGGCGCCGGTGCGCCCGCCCCCCGCCGTTCAGCCCCCTCCGCCTCCTCCGAGCGCGGCCGGGAAGACCCTGGAGCTCGACCCCGCCCAGATGGGTGAGCTGTGGGACCGCTGCTCCCGGCTCGACCAGATGGACTACTTCGAGGTCCTCATGGTGGAGAAGACGAGCGCCCCGGCGGACATCAAGCGGGCCTTCTATCGGGAGAGCCGCGCCTACCACCCGGACCGCTTCTTCCACCTGGACAACAAGGAGCTCAAGGACCGGGTCAACGATCTCTACAAGCGTGTCACCGAGGCCTACTACGTGCTTCGGGACGACGCGAAGCGCCGGCTGTACCTGGCGGACATCACCGGCCCGGAGCGCGCCCAGAAGCTGCGCTTCACCGAGTCCTCCGAGGCCGAGACGCGAGCGGCCTCCAAGCGTCAGGTGGACGAGCAGATCGGCGTCCACCCCAAGGGGCGCCAGTTCTATCAGACGGGCGCGGCGGACGCCGACGCGGGCCGCTGGGCCTCGGCCGAGCGCAACCTGAAGATGGCGCTCACCTATGAGCCGGCCAACGCCCGCTACAAGGAGAAGCTCGCCGAGGTCCAGAAGGTGCTCCTGGAAGAGGCGCGCAAGCAGGGCGACGCGTTCAAGATCCGATGACCATTGATCTGATCCTCCTGGGGCTGGTGCTCCTCTTCGCCGTGGTGGGCGCCCTCACCGGAGGGGCGAAGCAGATCGCCAATCTGGTGGCGATGGCGGTGGCCTGGTTCGCCGCGCGCCAGCTGGGCCCCATCGTGGGGCCGAGGATGGCGGAGGCGCTCGGGGGCGTGCCGCTGCTGGTGGGAGTGGTCGCCGGCTCGATGCTGGTGTTCATCGGCGTGCTGGTGGCGGTGCGCTACGCCCTCACCACCCTGCTCCAGCGGCTCTTCCGGGGCGGCGGCAAGGATCCGGACAACCGGGGCATCGACGGCGGCCTGGGCTTCGTGCTCGGGGGCGCCAAGGTGATGGCCATCTCCTACGTCGTGCTCAGCGCGCTCGTCTTCGCCGAGCAGCACATCGTCGTGGCGGGCAAGCGCCTCGGCCTGTCCCCCAAGGACTCGGTGTCCTTCGGGCTCGCCCGGCGCTTCAACCTCTTCGAGATGACGCAGTTCGCCTCGGTGAAGGACCTGGTCGCGGTGACCCAGGTGACGACCAACCCGGAGCAGGCCCAGCGCATGGCGGACAACCCCGCCTTCAAGTCGCTGAAGAAGGATCCGCGCTTCCAGCGGGCGCTGTCGGACAAGAAGCTCCGCGAGGCGCTGGAGCGAGGTGATACGCAGGCGGTGCTGCGCAGCAACCTCGTCCTCCAGCTCCTGCAGGATCCGGACTTCGTGTCCCGGCTGGGAGCCGCGGCACGGGCCTCCCAGCGCGAGTGAGCCCCGGGCTCAGAGCCCGAGCTGGGCGCCGCCCGCCTCCATGCCGAACAGGCGAGCCCGGACGAAGCCCTCGTCCACGGTGACGTGCTGGCGACGGTGCTCCGGCGCCTCGAACATGACGTCCGCCATCACGTGCTCCAGGATGGAGCGCAGGCCGCGTGCCCCCAGGCCCTTCTCCACGGAGAAGCGCACCACCTCGCGCAGGGCCCCCTCGGCGAACTCCAGCTCGATCCCGTCGAGCTGCAGCAGCTCCCGGAACTCCCGGACGATGGAATCCGGAGGCTCGGTCAGCACGCGCAGCAGCTCCTTCTCCCCGAGCAGATCCAACTGCACCACCACCGGCAGGCGTCCGAGGAACTCGGCGAGAATCCCGTAGTCCACGAGCTGCTTGGTGGTGATGCGCCGGTTCACCTTCTGGGGCTCCAGCGAGCCGAAGCCCATGGGCCGGGAGTCCGCCGTGCCCCCGTAGTCGTGCAGGTCCGAGAAGGTGCCCGCGCAGATGAACAGGATGTCCCGGGTGTCGATGGGCACGAAGTCCCCCCGGTTCCACGCCTGGGTGACGTTCATGGGGACGAAGACCTCGCGGCCCTCCAGCAGCTTGAGCAGTGCCTGCTGCACGCCCTCACCGCCGATGTCCCGGCTCCCCGCCCCGTTGCGCGCTCCCTGCGAGCGCCGGGCGATCTTGTCCACCTCGTCGATGAAGATGATGCCCCGCTGGGTGTCCTCGACGGAGTGGTTGGCCTTGAAGAGCAGATCGGCCACCATCACCTCCACGTCCTTGCCGTAGTAGCCGGCCTCCGTGTACTCGGTGGCGTCCACGGTGGTGAACGGGACGGAGAGGATTTCCGCCAGGTTGCGGGCGATGTGCGTCTTCCCGCTCCCGGTGGGTCCGATGAGCAGGATATTGGACTTCTTCAGCAGCGAGGTGCGGCGCAGCCGGCGCGCCTGGACTCGCTTCAAGTGGTTGTGAGCGGCGATGGCCACGGCCCGCTTGGCCGCCTCCTGGCCGATGACGTACTTGTCCAGCCGCTCGTAGATTTCCCTCGGCGTCAGCAGCGGTGAATCCCTGCGTGCGGACGACTCCATGTACCCTCCCCTTCGTTCCATGCAGCCTCCGGGCCTACTGAGGAACAAGAGTAGGAATCCGCTGGAGGACAGCCCACCCGCTTCGAGGGGAAGGGGCGAACACTGGGGAACGCTCGTTCGGCCGCTCTTCAACCGGGGGGTTGAACCGCGAGGGGTTTCCCGGTACTTCCCGCGAGCGTTCATTGTTGAACGACTTCAGCACCTCTAGCCCGGGAGCACAGAAACGCCGATGCCGCCCATCACTCCTCCGCACCGCTGGACCATCGCCGACGCCCAGGACACCTACGGAATCCGCAACTGGGGCTCCCCCTACTTCGGCGTCAATGAAAAGGGCCACGTGTGCGTCCACCCGGACGGTCCCACGGCACCGAACATGGACCTGAAGGAGCTGGTGGACGAGGTGCGGCGGCGCGGCATCGGCCTGCCCCTGCTCCTGCGCTTCACGGACGTGCTGCGTCACCGGGTGGTCCACCTGAACCAGGCGTTCCGCAAGGCCATCGCGGACCACAACTACAAGGGTGCGTACCAGGGGGTCTACCCCATCAAGGTGAACCAGCACCGGTACGTGGCGGAGACCATCGTCGAGACCGGCAAGCAGTTCAACTACGGCCTGGAGGCCGGCAGCAAGCCGGAGCTGCTCGCGGTGATGGCGCTGCTGGATCAGGAGGAAGCGCTCGTCATCTGCAACGGCTACAAGGACGAGGAGTACGTCGAGACGGCGCTGCGCTTCTCGCGCCTGGGCCGCAAGGTCATCCTCGTGGTGGAGAAGCCCTCGGAGCTGCCCCTCATCGCCGAGGTGGCGCGCAAGACGGGCATCGCTCCGCGCATCGGCGTGCGGGTGAAGCTGTCCACGCGCGGGGCCGGCAAGTGGGAGGCCTCGGGCGGAGACCGCTCCAAGTTCGGCCTGTCCTCCTCGGAGCTGATGAGCGCCATCGGCTTCATGAAGGAGACGGGCCTGTTGTCCTCCTTCGAGCTGCTGCACTTCCACCTGGGCAGCCAGATCTCCAACATCCGCAACGTGAAGAACGCGCTGCGCGAGGTGGGCCGCTTCTACGTGGAGGTGGTGCGCCAGGGGGCGCCGCTGAAGTACCTGGACGTGGGCGGCGGCCTGGGCGTGGACTACGACGGCTCGCAGACGAACTTCACCTCGTCCATGAACTACACCACCGAGGAGTACGCCAACGACGTGGTGTTCTCGGTGATGGAGGCGTGTGACGCCGCGCAGGTGCCGCACCCCAACCTGGTGTCCGAGTCGGGCCGCGCCGTGGTGGCGCACCACGCGGTACTGGTGGTGGACGTGCTGGGCACCAGCGAGTTCGATCCGGCCAACGTGCCGGAGAAGGTGGACGAGAAGGCGCCCTCGGTGGTGCGCAACCTGCTGTCCACCTTCCGCGAGGTGACGAACAAGAACCTGCTCGAGGCCTACCACGACGCCCAGGACTACAAGGAGGAGACGCTGACGCTCTTCTCGCTGGGACACCTGTCGCTGGAGCAGCGGGTGGCGGCCGAGAACATCTTCTGGGCGCTCTGCCAGAAGATCATGCGCATCGCCCGCGAGGCGGGGGAAATCCCCGAGGAGCTGGAGGCCCTGGAGAAGCAGCTGTCGGACACCTACTTCTGCAACTTCTCGGTGTTCCAGTCGCTGCCGGACTCGTGGGCGATTGATCAGCTCTTCCCCATCATGCCCATCCACCGGTTGAGCGAGCGGCCCTCGCGCCGGGCGGTGCTGGCGGACATCACGTGCGACTCGGACGGGAAGATCGACCACTTCATCGACAAGCGCGAGGTGAAGGACGCGCTCGAGCTGCACCCGCTCAACAATGACGACTACTACCTGGGCATCTTCCTGGTGGGGGCCTACCAGGAGATCCTCGGCGACCTGCACAACCTCTTCGGTGACACGCACGCGGTGCAGGTGTCGCTGGGGCCCAACGGCGGCTACCTGATCGACCACGTGGTGGAGGGCGACACGGTGACCGAGGTGCTCAACTACGTGAGCTACAACAAGGACGACCTCGTGGCGAAGCTGCGCAAGTCGACCGAGGTGGCGCTGCGCAACGGACGGCTGTCGCTGGACGAGTCGCGCCAGCTGCTGCGCATGTACGAGGAGGGCCTGTCCGGCTACACGTACCTGGAGCGCGAGGTGGACGCGTCCTTCGTGGCCGGCCACGGGCAGCAGCTGCGCCTGGTGGCGCCGGAGACGGGAGCGGCGGCCAACGGCGGCAAGGCCCCCATCCCGCCCACCGGCACGGGCGCCTGAACCTCACGGTAGAACCATGGATGTAGAAGAAGCCCCGGGTGCCCTCAGGTACCCGGGGCTTTCTCTTTGGCGCTTCAGCGTCGGCGCCAGTTCATCACCCGGGCGAGGAACACGGTGCCGAAGACGAGCACCGTGAAGGCCGCGGTGTAGCCAAGGAAGACGAGCCAACCGGTGGTGGCGCCCGGGATGCCCACGCCAGGGCTCATGTCCTGGAACTGCGCGCCGGAGAAGAATCCACACGCGAGGCTCACCGGCAGGAAGACGAACACCAGGATGCCCACCATCCGGTCGAACTGATCCCTCTTGTACTGGTCCAGCTCCGCGGCCTGGTCCTTCATGGACTCCACCGTCTCCTGGAGCCCGTGGAGCGAGTGCCAGGCGAGGTAGCGCGCGTTGACGTCCGGGTCCTCGCTCACCCGCGTGTGCCACAGCGAGTTGGTGAAGAGCATGACGTCGGAGCGGACGCTGCGCGCGGGCCGCAGGCTCTGCCAGCGCGAGGTGCGGTAGCGCTGCTCCACCTCGGCCATCCTCCGGCTCGTCTCGAAGGCCGAGTACCGCTGGCCAATGGTGAGCAGGAAGAGGAGGAAGTCCCGGTCGCTCGCCAGCGGCCCCCTCCCCTCCTCCTCGATGAGGATCTCCACCCGCGCGCCGCCCGTGGAGGTGAGCCAGTGCTCCGTCTCCCCGGCGGCGTCCCGGAGCACCCGCCGGCTCTCCGCCGCGGCCTCCGAGGGCAGCTTCTCCAACGAGGGCTCCGTCCCCGAGGCGAGCGCGTGGAAGAGCCCCTGCATGGAGCGCGAGTCATCGAGCATCGACGAGCGGCCCCGCGAGATGCGGTAGGCGCCGTAGACGAGCCACCGCTCCGGGCCCAGCGGGGCGAGCCAGGAGGGCAGTCCGCGCAGGGCCTCGAGCTCCCACAACGCCTTGCCCTCCACGAGCACCGCCTGCTCCTGGGCGAGCTCATACAGGGAGGTCTCCTCGTTCCGGGGCCGCTCGACCCAGACGACGACGAGCCGGTTCGGGTAGACGGAGACGCGGGCGGTGTGGCCCTCGGCGGGCTTCTCGTAGTGCAGCACGTCCGCCTCGGCCGTGGCCCCCAGGAAGGAGCTGACCACGGCGGGGTGGAAGGCCACGCCCTGGGAGGAGAGATCGCAGCGACGGAAGCCCCGGGACACCAGCTCCACGTCCGGCGCCGGCCCCCGCCACAGGAAGGGCCGGGCGAACACCGTGTGGGCGCGGAGGACGCGCACGTTGCGGCCGACGTTGAAGCGATTCCAGAGCGCCTCCCACAGCTCGCGGCGGGACAGGCGGGTGCCCGAGTACGGCGCCGCCACCATCGTCGAGCGGCCCACTGGGTTGGCGTAGCCATCCGAGTACCACGGGTCCGAGTAGTCGTTGGGCTGGCGCTCGAAGCGTCGCTTCCCCTGGGCCCGTGGCGTCCCATCCGGCAGCCGGTCCCCCTCGAGCTCGTCCAACCAACCCGCGAGGTTCGCCAGCGAGCCCGCGCGCTCGGGGGTGAGCGAGAAGGCATGCCAGGGTTTGCTCTGCCCCGTCCGCGCGATGTGGATGGCCATGAAGTCGAAGCCCTGGCCGTAGTGGGTGTTCACCGTGTCGCTGCGCGCGAGGAGCCGGAGCACGGTGACGTCCTGGAAGGAGGACAGGAAGAGCGCGTCCACGCGCCGCACGGCCGCGCCCTCCTGCTCACCCAGGGGAATGTCGAGCTGCACGCGCTGGGCGCGCGAGAGTTCGGCTCGGTACAACAGCTCATCCGCCTTGAGGCGCCGGGAGATGGTGGGGGGGACGAGCACCTCGGGCAGCTTCGCCAGCTCCGCCGGGAGGCGGACCCGATCCACCACGGTGGCCATCAGCTCCACCAGCTCGCGGGCGGGGCGCCCCTCGTCCGAGGAGGGCCAGAGGTACAGGGCCGCGTAGAACACCGTGCCCAGGGCGCGCTCGTAGTCGCCCGCCGTCTCGGTGTGGCCCTGCTCCCACTCGCCCACGTAGTCGGCGAGCGCATCGGCGCCCTCGGGCCAGGCACCGTGCAGGAGTCGGTACACGGCCAGCAGGGTGGCGCAGACGACGTCGAGGGTCGGCTCGTGGACGCGCAGGGAGAGGGGCCCGAGCGAGCCCTCGGGCTGCCCCTGCCGCAGCTCCTGGGAGAGGGCGTCGAGCTCGGCGGCGGAGAGGAGGACGACGTTGGTGGTGGAGCGCACCGAGCGCCGCGTCCACTGGGGCAGCTTCCACGCCAGCATGCGCGGGTGGGGCGGGAGGGCCTCGGGCCGCGAGCCCGTGCTGATGAACAGCTCACGCGCTCCGGGCTCGTCCCCCGGATGGGGCTTCGTGGAACTCCACGTCACCTGCCCCTCGCCCACCAGCAACTCCACCACTTGTCGCAGCTTCGCATCCATGGGGCGCACCTTATAGGCGCAACCCGCGCGAGAATCCCGCTGGACAGAAGGAAGACGGGGACTGGCGTATGATGCCGGCCGTCACCCAGAACCCACCAGGAGCGCGACATGGCAGACCTTCCGCGGGGCCGCGGGCCCACCCCTCGCACCAGCCGCCCCCTCTTGCTCGCCAGTGCGGGCGTCGCGCTCGTGAAGATCGCCTGTGGAAACGTCACCTCCGGCAACCTCATCGCCCCGCCGCCGTGCGACGAGAACAACCAGAACGAGCCCTACTGCGTGAACCAGGGCCGTGACGCGGGCGTGGATGGCGGTACGGGGGACGGTGGTACGTCGGACGGCGGTCGATGAGCGCGCCCGTCCTGCCCCACGTCCCCGGCGAGGAACTGTTCGAGCTGGGGATGCTCGGGGGCAATGTCGAGCGGCGCTACCGCAAGCTGCGACCCGAGGTGGAGGCCCTCCCGTGGGGGACGCTCCGCCCCGAGGAGTTCCCCGAGCACCTCGTCCTCGCCGCGCGCAGGGCCTGGACCGAGGCCGCCTTCCAGGAGCACCGCACCGCCGCCGCCTGCACCGCGACGCTCCAGGCGCTCATCGCCGCGCGGGCCCCGTTGGATCTCATCGGCATGGCGTGCCGCTTCCCGCTCGACGAGATGGTCCACGTCGAGCTGTGCGCGCGGCTCGCGACCGAGCTCGGCGGTGGCATCCCCCTGCTGCATGATCCGCTCGGGATGTTCCCCCCACCCCGACCGGCCCGCGCGCTCGCGCAGGCGGCGGAGCTCGTCGTCCGCAACTTCTGCGTGGGCGAGGCGATCTCCATTCCCCTGCTCCGAGGCACCTGGCGCGCCGCGACGCACCCGCTGGTGAAGGCGGTGCTGGGGCGGATCGTGAAGGACGAGGCCGCGCACGGGCAGTTCGGGTGGATGTTCCTGGACTGGGCGTTGCCCTCGCTGAAGGCGGACGAGCAGGAGGTGCTCCGGGAAGTAGCGGGACAGACGATCGCCGCCATCCGGGAGAACTGGTCCCGCATCGCCAGCCGGGCCGAGGAAGAGGCCAGTGCCATCCACGCGCTCGGGTGGATGCGGTCGCGGGAGTACCTGGAGCTGGCGCGCGGGTCGATGGAGACCGAGGTGCTCGCCCCGCTGCGTGCGCGTGGGCTGGAGCCTCGCTGACACGGCATGCGCGGGTACCTTCAGGGCAGCCCGGTCGACCTGGCGGTGTTCCGCATCACCGTCTTCGTCGTCGTGCTGCTCTCCCGCGACGTGTACGAGGCCCCCACCTGGGCGGCGACAGCCGACGCGGTGAGGGCCGCGCCCTTCGGCCTCGGGTGGCTCGCCCCCTGCCTTCCGCTGTCGCCCGCCTGGACGTGGGCCGCGCTCGCGGTCCTCGTGCCCTCGGCGCTCCTCTCGGTCCTGGGACTCTTCACGCGGTGGGCGACGGTGCTCGCGGCGGCCTCGTTGAGCTACGTGCTCGCGGTTCCACAGTTCTCCGGGACCGTCATCCACACGCACCACCTCGTGTGGTTCGCCGTGTTGCTCGCGGCGAGTCCCTGCGGGGATGCGCTCTCGGTGGACACGTGGCTGCGCGCGAGGCACGGCCCTCGGGCCGCTCCGGGTGAGGCCGTGGCGTACGGGCTGCCGGTCCGCGTCGCCTGGGTGCTCGTCGGGCTCATCTTCCTCTTCCCGGGGCTGTGGAAGTGGCGGGTGGGGCTCGACTGGGCGCTGGGCGGGACGCTGCGCGACCAGCTCTATTGGAAGTGGGCGGAGTACGGCGGCTGGCGTCCCAGGCTCCGCGTCGACGAGTGGCCGGGCCTGCTGGAGGCCGGTGGCGTCGCCGTGATGCTGTTCGAGCCGCTCGTGCTGCTCGGCGTCCTCGTGCCACGACTGCGCCCCTGGACCGTTGGCGCGGCGCTCCTCTTCCACGCGGCGACGGCCCTCGTGTTCCGGATCCACTTCTCCTCGCTGTGGGCCTGCTACACCGTCTTCATTCCGTGGAGCCGTGTGCTCGCACGTGCCGGGCTGCTCGGAACCACCGCTGGAGAGAACCCCACCGGGCACGTGCGCCGCTGGCTGCCGGCCACGGTCGTCGGCGGGACGCTCGTGCTCGGCGCCTCCGTCTTGGGGGCGGCGGGCATTCAGTACGGCTTCCCCTTCGCGTGCTACCCCACCTTCCACACGAGGGTCCCGGCGGAGATTCCCGCGCTGGAGCTCGAAGCGCACGTCGACGGCCGCCTCGTCCGATGGGACCTCGCCTCAGGAGCCTCGCAACGCGAGTGGGGCACCCTGTGGTACCTGGCGCTCCGCCCGGAGCCGTCTCGGATAGCCCGGTGGACGGAGGTCCTCCGCACCCGTCATCCGGAGCTCACCTCGGCCGAGCACGTCCGCGTGTTCCGCACCTGGCGCGCGGCGGATCCCCGTGCATCCTCCGAGGTCCTCCGTCGAGAGCTGCTCTGGGCGCAATGAACCTCGCCGAGATGCCCTCCTCTTCCCAACTCCGAGCGACACGCCCCTGGTGGTGATGCAAGGCCGCGGGGGTGCTGGAGCCGCTATGGCAGCAGGGCAACAACCCGGTGGCCACGCGCCTGTATGTGTCGGCCCGTGGCGGAACAGCCGGAGCTACTCCGGCCCCCTGCCGGCGTGAGAGGGCGTGAAGCGCACCACGGAGCCCTCTCCCGGCTCCAGGAAGGCCTCGTCCCCGGCCTGCTGCCGCAGCCGCTCCAGCATGCGGCGGTGGTGCTCCGCGCGGGTGATGAGCATCGCGAAGTCGAAGCGGCCCAGGCGCGCGTCCTTGCGCGCCAACCGCCGCAGCGTCCGCCACAGGGACAGCCGCCCCTCGGTGCCCAGGGACAGGGCTTCCATCTCCACGAACCGGCTCAGCGGCGAGTAGCTCACGAGCCGCCCGTTGAGCTTCAGGCGCCCCAGCCGCTCGCCCACCCAGGCCACGCCCTGTTTCACCCGATCCTGCTTCAGCCCCAGCGCCAGCAACACGCCCTGGAGCGTCGCGCGATCCTCCTGAAGCTCGGGGATGAACACGGCCAGGAACTCGCCCACGGAGTTGCCCTCGTTCTCCGCCTTGGCCCTGCGCGCCAGCTCCAGGCCGATGACCGAGCCCGCCAGATGGTCGTTCAGGTAGATCCTCAAGAGTTCTACGTTCACCGTGACCTCCTCGGGGCTCGTCCCGTCTCTCGGGAAGAGTCGGCATTCCCGAGTCGCGACGCATGGCGTCGCGCCCGGGTGTTCGAGGAGCAGGCGACGAGGCGAGCCCTACCGGGGCTCGTCCGGGTAGCGGAAGCTGACGGGCAGCTTCACGTCCGGGTGCAGGCTGCGCGTGACGGGGCAGCCATGGGCCACCTCCTCCAGACGGGTGCGGTGGGCGGCCGACAGGCCCGCGGGCATGTCGATCTCCACCACCAGCTCGCCGATGCGGCGCGGTGGAGGCGTCATCCGCTTCTCCACCCGGGCCTGGGCGTCGCCGAAGGGAATCCCCTCGCGCGAGGCCGCCAGGGCCATGGTGGTCAGCATGCACGAGGCGAACGCCGCGCCCACGAGGTCCGTGGGCGAGAAGGACATGCCCGTGCCCCCGTTGTCCTTGGGGGCCTCGGTGGTGATCTTCGTGCCGGACGGGCCGTGCTCGAGCCGGCAGTGGAAGCCCGGCGCGCTCTGGACGTTCATCACGACGCCCGTGGCGGGAGTGGGTTGGCTCATGGTCGTGTCTCCGAGACGCTAGCGGACGTAGGCGGTGTGCTCTTCCGGATCCGGCTTGGGCTCGTCGGGGCTCCAGTCGATCGTCTTGAGCAGCGACTTGTGGCGCTTCTTCACGTCCTTGTCGAGGAAGGCCACGGCCTCCTGCATGACGTCCATGAGCCGGCGCGGCTTGCGCTTCATCTTCGCGTCGCTGAGCAGTGCGTGGGTGAGCCACGGGAAGACGGCGGTGACGTCGGTGTGGACGTACATGGAGCCCGCCTCCACGGCCTCGATGGAGACCTTGCCCCAGGTGTGGCCCTCACCGGCCGGGCAGCTCGAGAGCGCCCCGTTGTCCACCGGGTCCACGCAGAACTGCACGTCGATGTCGAAGCCGTCCGTGGGCACGCCGAGAATCTGATCCAGCAGCGGCTCGCCCTGGAGCGTGTAGTTCTTGGGCACGCCGCCGCCGAGGATCCAGATGGCCAGCTTGTTCGAGTAGTGGTGGCGGCAGTAGTGCTGGATCGCCGACATCCAGTAGACGTCGTCGTTGATGTCGATCTCGAACTTGAACTCGGCCCCCAGCAGCCGCTTGAGCTTGACGGCGTTGAGGAAGATGGAGCCGTCCTGCACGGCGCCCACGAAGATGGGCACGCCGTGCTTGTAGCAGGTGGACAGCAGCGAGGGCTGCTTCACCCCGAGCTTCTTCTCGATGGCGTGGATGGACTTGCCGAGCAGGTAGTGGAACTCGGGGGTGGTCATCTTCCGCTGGAACTCGGGGCCGCGGAGGATGGCGGAGAAGAGCCGGTCGGTGTCGAGCAGGGCCTCCTCCCAGAAGCCCAGGTCGTAGATGCGGATGATGCGGGCCAGTCGGTACTGGAGGTCGCCCGCGTTGGGGTTCACCTCGCGGATGGCGTGGCCGATGATGCGGTGGGCATCGTGGTAGAGGTTGGCGCCGGTGGTGGTGAGCGCCGAGATGATGCCCTTCTCGATGAGCGGGATGACGCAGCTCTGGTGCAGACCCGCCGGGGTCATCGCGCCCGAGAGCGTGAGGAAGATGGAGGCATCCACCTCCATGGAGCGGCGCATCAGCTCGAACGCGGTGCGCTCCTGACGCCCCACGTAGGCCGAGAAGGCGTGCGCGAGCAGCTCGGTGGGGCTCTCCTTGCCGGTGATGGGACGCGGATCCGCCTTGCGAGCGCCCGAGTAGTGGGCACGCAGGTTCTTCTTGGAGTTGGAGGAGGTCTTTGCCATGGCGCGCGATCTACCACCGCGCGCCCTCGGAGGGGAGCCCGGGTTTACTTGTGCTTCTTGCCCTTGCGGCCCTTGTCGTCCTCATCACCCTCGGTGGGGGTGGACTCGGGGGCCCCGAGCGCGCGCTGACGCACCTGCTCGGGCGACAGGTGCCCGGTGTCCGAGACGACGCACGAGAGGTAGGCGAGGTCCGCCAGCGCCCTCATCGCCCGGGCGCGCACGGCCTCGTCCTCGGAGGACAGCAGCTCCGAGGCGGCGGAGATGTAGCTGCTCGCCAGCGACTCGAAGAGGTACACCCGGTTCTCGATGGTGTCGTCCTTGGCCATGGCACTGCCCTCCCCTTACCGCGGTTCGACGACGGGACGCGCCGCGGCCGGGGCCACCGGCTCGGGCACGCGAAGATCGCTCATCGCCAGCCGGTCCAGGGTGGCGTGCCGGTAGACCTCGAGCATCCGCTGCTGGCCGAGCTTCCACACCCCGT
>NZ_DASVWK010000967.1:0-2119 GCF_036389735.1 Archangium sp.
GCCTCCAGCGCGAGTACCTCGCCCTGGGCGAAGCGGGTGGAGAAAGCGGCGAGGCGCGGAGGCCCGGAGAGCACGGCCAGCGCACCGAAGGGCTCGCGGGTGGGCGTGGGGCCGGGGGGCAGCGCCTCCAGCGAGTGCTCCGCGACGAGCTGCCCGTCCGCGGAGAAGACGAAGACGGAGCGCTCGGTGAGGGCGATGACCTCGTCCTTGCCGTCTCCATCGAGGTCCCCCGAGGCGAGCGCGGCGGGCGGCCGAGGCAGGCTCGTCAGCACGGCGCCCAACAGGCGCGGGGGACGCGGCGCCTCGGGCGTGGGCGTCGGGGTGCGCGTGGGCTCCACGGCGGCGAGCGCGAGCGCCGGGGCATCCGCCGTCACGGCCTGGACGAGGGCGGCGGCGGGAGAGGCGGGCCGGGTGGCGGTGCGGCCGGACCAGAAGTTCACCCAGGTGCCGAGCACGTCACCCTTCGCGCGCAGCTCCCCGGCCTCCACGCCCAGGGAGAGGCGCACCAGGGCGCGGGCTCCCTGCTCCCGGGCGAGGGCCTCGGCGGCCTCGGGGGAGGGGGCCTCCAGCACCACGGGGGCGAGCCCGGCGGAAGCCAGCCGCGAGGCGAGCAGCGTTCCGAAAGCACGCCGGAGCTCGGGGGCCCCACCGGTGAAGGACAGCGCCACGGGGGGCTCGGGCTTCAGCGCCCGGACGTCGGTGGCCACGACCTCGGCGAGACGCTCCAGGGCGGGAGCGACCGGGGCCGCCGGGGCGTCCGCGGTGGGCCGCGGTGGGGTGGGGTTGGCGGCCGGGGCGGGCAGCGCGGCCAGGAGGAGGGCGGCGGCGAGGGCCCGGCTCACAGCCCCCCCCGGCTGCCTTCCTGTAGGAAGAAGTCGCTCGGGCTGACGTGGCCGGGAGGAGGGGCCTCGGCGGTGGGCTGGGTTCCCTCCATGAAGGACTCGAGCCGGCCGGGCACGGAGCTGCCCGCGAGCAGGCCGGTGGCCGGGTCGATGCGCAGCTGCACCACGCCCGGGGGCACCTCGAACTCGCGCGAGGGCAGGCCCTCGTGGGCGGCGCGCATGAAGTCCAGCCAGATGGGGAGGGGGGCGCGGCCACCCGTCTCGGAGCTGCCCAGGGGCGAGTGGTCATCGAAGCCCACCCAGGCGCTGGCGACCCAGTCCGCGGTGAAGCCGGAGAACCAGGCGTCGCGGTTCTCGCTGGCGGTGCCCGTCTTGCCGGCGGCGGGGCGGTTGAGTTCCGTCACCGCCTTGGCCGTGCCCTCCTCCACCACGCTGCGCATCAGCGAGGTGGTGAGGTAGGCCACCGCCGGGGGCAGGGTCTCCTCGAAGGCCGGCTGGTGCTCCTCCAGCACCTTGCCCTGCGCGTCCGTCACCTTGAGCAGCAGGAGCGGCTCGGCGTAGCGGCCGTTGGCCTGGAGCGTGGCGTAGGCGTTGGCGGCCTCCAGCATCGTCACCTCGCCGGTGCCCAGCGCGAGCGTGAGGTTCTCGGGCAGCTCCGAGCGGATGCCGGCGCGGCGGGCGAAGTCGATGGCGGCGGTGGGGGTGATGGCCTCGATGAGGCGCACGGACACCGTGTTCTTGGACTTGGTGAGGGCCTGGCGCAGCGTCATGGGTCCGTCGAAGGCGCGGTCGTAGTTCTGCGGCTTCCACGTCTTGCCGGTGTACGGGTCGCGGATGGCCTCGGGGGCGTCGTTCACCGTGCTGATGGGGGTGAAGCGCCCGCTGCCGAGCGCGGCCCCGTAGATGAAGGGCTTGAAGGACGAGCCGGGCTGGCGCCGGGCCTGGGTGGCGCGGTTGTAGGGCGAGCGCGCGAAGTCATAGCCGCCCACGAGCGCCACCACGTGCCGGTCCTCGGGGCGGATGACGACGAGGCCCCCCTGCACGAGCGGCACCTGATCCAACGTGGCGTCGAGCAGCGCGGGGGCCGGGGAGACGCGCAGCACGCGCACGCGCACGATGTCGCCGGGCTTCATCACCTGCGACATCTTCGTGGGCGCGCTCTTGCCCTTGAGGCGGGCCCAGGTGACGGATGCGAAGGGAATCTCCGCCATGCGTCCCACCAGGTCCACGCGGGCCTTCTTCGCGGTGTCATCCACCTGGGTGACGACGCCCGCCAC
>NZ_DASVWK010000968.1:0-12703 GCF_036389735.1 Archangium sp.
GGAGAAAGAACTCGCCGTTCTCCAGCACCCGAACGCGGGCGGCATGCTGTCTCCGTACTGCCAGGTTCCAATCTACTGGCTCAAGAAGCGCATGGGACGACTCGCGAACGCCAGTCCATGACCGCGAGGACGCACCGGACAGATACTGCTTGTTGACGCCAACTCACCCCACCTTGCGGAAGCGCTCATACCGCGCCTCCAGGAACCGCTGTCCCGGTTGGTCCCTGGGAAGCCGGGGGAGATGGATGTGCTGGCCCTGGAAGGCTTTCACCGCGTGCTCCAACGTTGGGCCGTCCCGCGTCTCGATCAGGGATTGGGACAGCTCGATGACCCCGTCGGGCCGGATGCCCATCAGGTCCGTGTCGAACACGCCGTGGTGCAACCGGCACAGCGCCAGCCCGTTCGGCACCACCGGATCCCCCGTCTCCTCCCGGTCCGCGACGATGTGCGCCGCGTCCAGCAGCTCGGGCCTCGGCAGCCGGCACACCGCGCACCGCTGCTCGTAAGCCCTCAGCACCTCCAGCCGGAAGCGCGACTGGTGCAGCCTCCGCTTCGCCTGTACCGTCACGTACTGGCGGCGGATCTCGATGGCCCTCGCATCCGCCACCATCGGAACGCTTCGCTCCCGCTCCGCCAGCACCTCGTCATCCACCGAGAGCGTGCACTCCAGCCGCTCCCGATCGATTCCCCGAATGAAGATGGGCCAGATGGGCTGGTACACGCCCACCTCGACCGCATAGAAGTAGATCAGCGGCACCGACCACTTCCACGCCCACTGGAGCAATTGGTTGTCCCGGTTGTCCGGGTCATTCCCCTGCAGCTTGTAGACGAATACCCCCACTCCCTTCTGGGATTCCTCATAGGGCACGGGGCGATTGCCTCGCGGAATGATGGTCTTTATGGAGAGCGGCCCCTCGCCTCGCATCTCCTTCGGCCGGAAGATGCCGCGCGCCTTGGTGGCGAAGTGGAGGTGCTGATCCTTGAAGTCAAAGCCGCGCTGGATGACGTCCCACGCCAACGTGGGCCCGTGCCGGGTCACCAGCCACTCCAGAGTCTGGAAGGCCGTGGCGCGAATCTCCCAGTCTGGGTCCACCGTTGGTAGGGGCATCGGCGCCGACCAGGTTATCGGGCCCGCCCCCACCCGACAACCTACCCGCCGCGTCTTCAGCGGCTCGGGAGACCTGCCGCCTCGACGTTCTCGTTCAGCCTCACCGCGAGCATCCGATTCAGAACGCACGCCACCAGTCGGCAAACAGAAGACGGAGCACAAGGTTTCATGACCGACGCGTTCGTGGACGACCTCGAAACAGCGCTACCGGGTCTGATTGCCGCACTCACTTGGGGAAGCGGACCCCGGGGCGCTGGATGTACACGGGGATCCCCTTGGAGTTGATCACCGTGGCGTCGGGGCTTCGGTCCACCTTGGCCGGGTCGACCTCGACGCCCCCGTTCGGCCTCGCCGCGAACGTCGGCACGCCGAATTCCTCTCCATAGTCGTGCACGGCCACGGCACAGATGGGTGTCGGGACACGCCCGGGCGTCGGGTGGGTCTGATCCAGGTAGATCCGATCGAACTGGATGTAGACCCGATCCGGGAACACCTTCGCCTCGCCCGTGACCCGGTGGGCCACGATCTCGTCCATCGTGACAAAAACGGCCATCCAGCCTTCCATGGGTCCGGTCCTGACGTTGAACGCCTCGTCCTCCTCGACACCCGCCCAGGTGTGGGTCACCAGTTCGACGCCCACGACACGCTTGAGCTTCAGCCGTGCGGCCGTCTCGAGTGCCTCGGGAGGGCAGCGTTCGAGGAAGCCGCCCATGTCGGGGCGCACGGGTGCTCTCGCGCAGGCCAGGAGGTTCACCGAAGCGGCGCAGGCCCCGAGCAGCACACAGACCTCGCGCAAGGACCTCGGAAAGGTGAAGGACGGGGGGCAGGAGGCCTCATCGGTCGCGGACGAGAACATGGGTGGGGTTCCTTTGTCGGTAGGTGCCACGCGGACGAGCCACGACCCTAACCCGAGCAACACCAGCACGAGGGCGAACACGGCGAGCCACGGCCTCCTCCCCACGCGAGGTCGCGACGTCCCCTCCTCTGGCGGCGGGCGTTCCTCCACGGGCTGGTCGGCGGTGAGGGCCGTCGCGGAGACGGCGGGAAGCAGGCGCACCTCGGGCGAAGCCTTCTCCCCACGCGCCGGGGGAAAGCCGTAGGGCACACGCCAGGGCTCCGTGTCCCCGTCACGCTCCAACAGCCGCGTCAGCTCCTCGTGGACGGCCCGGGCGCTCGGGGGACGCAGCTCCGGCTCCTTCGCCAGCAGCCGCATCACCAGCGCGTTCAGCTCGGGCGGCACTCGCGGGTCCAACCGCGCCGGCTCCACCGGCGGGAGAAATTCGATGGCCAGCAGGAGTTTCTCCGCCGGCAGGCGGGGGTTGAAGGGATGGCAGTCGGTGAGGGCCTCGTACAGCAGGGCCCCGAAGGCATAGAGGTCCGCCGCCGGATGCGCGGGAAAGCTCACGCCCGCCTCCCATTCGCCGCCCCTCAGGAAGGCCGCGACCTCGGGGGACATGTTGTGGAGCGTCACCGGGGGCAGCCCCCGCGTCAACGTGTAGGCGCCCGGCAGGAAGGCCGCTCCGAAGTCGATGAGGAAGGGCTTGTCATCCCCGTCCCGCACCAGGACGTTGTCTGCCTTGATGTCGCGATGGCACACGCCGCGCTCGTGCAGCTCCGCGAGCACCAGGGCCAGCTCCGCCGCCACGCGCACCCACTGGCGCAGCGAGGCCTCCGTCCTCCACCGCCACGTATTGAAGCTGGCGCCCGGGACGTAGTCGGTGACGAAGAAGAAGTACCCCTTCTCCGGGTCCGGCCACCGGCCCATCTCGTGGACGGCCACCAGGTTGGGGTGGCGGAAGTGTCCCAGCGAGACGACCTCACGAAAGGCCCGCTCGTCCTCGCGGGCCTCCTCTTCGTCCTCGTCCTCATTTGGGGGACGCACGGCTATCTTCATCGTGTAGGGCTTGCCCCCGGACTCCACCAGGAAGACGGTCGCGAACCCCCCACCGCCCAGGCGACGGACCACCCGGTAATGCCGCACGGTGTCTCCCGGCTGGAGCAACTCCGGGTGGAAGGCCCTCGTCATCGCGGAACCTCCACGCCCTCGAAGCGCAACGTCCGGGGGCCGTCTTCCTCCAGCGTCACCCCCAGGCACTCGACTCCTTCCGGAATGCGGGTCGCGAAGGTGTGGAACTGCCACTGCACGTCGACGGCTCGGTGGGACATGAAGACGGGAAGAGTCCTGTCCGCACCCGCGTGAGCCCCCACGCACCCGGCCTCCAGCCGGACCCGGACGAGCCGCCAGGGCCTGCGGGTGACACCCCAGTTCTTGATGGCCACGGTCACGAAGAGGTGCTGGTCCACGCGGAGCACGGAGTCCACGCGCGCATGCAGGCCGGTGACTTGCTCGGGGGATTGAGACCGCCCCGGGACGGCGAGCGCCAGCCTCGGGCGGGCCTCCGGCACATGGCTCGCGAGCAGCATCCTCGACACCGCGCCCACGTCCCCCTCCTCCGTGGCTTCCGACCACCGGGGCCGCGTCGCGGGGAGCATCACCCAGGCCTCCGAGTCCACCTCGTCCCGCCGGGTGACGAGCACCAGCGTGAGCGTGAGCGGGCTCCCCGACTCCGTCCGCCCCGTCACCTCCAGCGGGACGCGCTCCCCCTCCCCGAGGTCCTTCACGGGTGCGACGGCGAGGGAGCGCTCACCCAGGGGGGCCACCTGGAGGCGCTCCCTCTCGTCGGGGGCCAGGAGCACGCGCGGCTCGACGAGCCCCTCGAAGCGCACCAGGGTCGCGGTCCCCGCCGCCACGTACAGCACGGAAGGACCCTCGCCCGGATGTCCCGCGACGAGCACGGTCCCCTGCCTCAACTCCCGCCCGCTCGCTGTCGTGGAAACGAAGAGGACCCAGAGCAGGACGGTCCAGGAACGAGGGCGCACGGAGTCTCCCAAAGCAGGCGGGCAGGCTAGAGGAGCCCGTCCATCCGGGCAAGGACTGCTCAACCCCCGCAGTCATCCCTTCTCGGGTGACTCGGCGCATCATGTCCCGCTCCGTGCACAGGAACCAGCCGAGCGGCCACGGGTGGCGGGACCCGACGGCAGAGGTCATTTTCCAGCTACCTATGGCCGAAGTCCACTCATCCTCTCCCGAGAAGCTGCCGCTCAAAATCTTCCGCGAGGCCGTCGAGTCCCTCCTGGAGGACTGCTCCCCCGAGGAGCTGCGCACCCTGCTCCGGGCCCTCGCCGCCCGGGTCCGCCCTTCCGAGCGATTGTCCTTCCTCCAATCCCTCCGTACTCCCTTCTCCCCCGCGGACCTGCTCCGCCAGCACGAGCTGTTGGAGGACATCGCCGAACTCGCCCAGGCCCTCCCCGCGAAGTCCAAGGCCTGGGACGAGGACGGGGTCGACGAGGATCTCGTCAACCCCTACGCCGAGTTCGTGGAGCCCGTGACCGCCCTCTTCGTCCGCGCCCAGGAGGCCTCCGAGCGCGGCCTGTACGACCTCGCCCGCGCCGCCTACAGCGACCTCTTCGCCCTCCTCCATTACGAGGACGCGGGGGGGCGTGGCCTCCGCCCCGAGCACCTCCCCGACGTGGACCTTCCCGAGGCCCGCGCCCGTTATCTCCGCGCCAGCTACCTCACCACCCCTCCCGAGTACCGTGCCCCCGTGCTCCTCGAGGAGCTGCGCCTCATGCGCTCGCTGCTCCCCGAGGGTCCCCGGCCCCTCGTCCAGGAGTGGCTCGACATCTCGTCCGAGCCCCTTCCCGATCGCGACGGCTTCCTGCGCGAGTGGGTGGCCCTCCTCCGCTCCCACGAGGACCCGGATGCCGAGGCCTGGCTGCGCGAGGCCATCGGCCTCTCCGAGGGTGCTTCCGGGCTGCGCGCGCTCGCCTTCTCGGAGCCTGGCCGCCACCCGCGCGCCTTCCTCGATCTGCTCGCCGCCCTGGAGCGAGAGGGCTCCCCCCACGAGGTCCTCTCCACCGCCCGCGAAGCCCTCGCGGTGCTCCCCGCCGGCCTCGCCCTGCGCGCGGCCATCGCCGACGTGCTCGCCTCGGCGGCCGAGCGGCTCGGGCAGTCCGACACCCTGCGCGAAGCACACTGGGAGGCCTTCGTCTCCCGCCCTACCCTCTCGCGCCTGTTGACCCTGCGCGAGCCCCAGGCCTCCGAGCCCGAGCGCGCCCAGGTGATGCGCCGGGCCGCCCGGCACCTGGAAGACGTCCTCCAGCAACCCCGCGGGCCCTCGGGCTCCATGGTGCGGCTGTCCGGCGAGGACGACCTCGAGACGCCCGTGCGCGTCGATCGGCGGCTGCTCGCCCAGGCATGGCTGCTCGCCCACGACTGGGAGTCGGCCCACCAGCTCTCCGCCTCCGAGAGCGCCATCGGCTGGACGTACGGCGACAACCCCCAGGGCCTCGTGGTGCCCCTCTTCCTCGTCCTCCTGTCCGGCCAGCCCCTCGGGGCGCTACCCCGGAACGTGGCCCGCTCCTGGCAGTGGGGGCTGGACGCGGGCGTCCAGGCCGGCCAGTGGAGCTCGGGGGACGCGCGTCATGACGAGGCGCTCCGGGAACGTCTGGCCCACGCGTATGCCGAGGCGCTTCCCGCCTTCACCCTCGACGCCCCGGAGCGGGAGCGGATGCTGGAGTGGTGTCTGGAGGTGGCCCGCAAGCGCGCCAGCTCCATCGTCAGCCGCCAGTACCGCCGCAGCTACGACAAGGCGGCCGTGCTGCTCGCCGCCTGCGCCGAGGTGCTGTGGCTGCGCGGTGAGGAGGCCCGGGGCAACGTGCTGCTCGCCGGCTTTCGCGAGGGCTTCCGCCGCCACCGCGCCTTCCAGGCCGAACTCGACGCGGCCGTACGGCCCCGGTGAGGGGCACCGAGCCTGGCTGGAAGCCCAACGCTCGTCCGCTTCCGGCCTGGGCACCCACCCTGATGGGTTGGGCATGCCTCCCCCTTGCTTCCGCCCCCTCGGAGGGTTAGTTAGTTAGCGTTAGCTAACCAATTCCCGGGTGGAATCATGGCACGTCCCCGACAGGTCCTGGACGAGGACATCCTGGAAGTCGCGCGCGCGTGCTTCATCGAGCATGGGGCCTCGGTGAGCACCGAGGCCATCGCGGCGCGTCTGGGGGTGTCGGGGCCGGCGTTGCTCAAGCGCTTCGGCAGCAAGAAGGAGCTGCTCAAGGCGGCCTTCTCGGTGGGGAAGACGCCGCCGTGGCTGCACGTGGTGGAGGAGGGCCCGGACGCGCGTGAGCTGAAGGTGCAGCTGCGCGAGGTGGCACTGACCATCGACGCCTTCTTCCGCAAGATGGTGCCGGCCTTCGCCGTCTTGCGAGAGGCGGGGCTCACCCCCGAGGAGTGGAGGGGCGAGGACAACGTGCCCCCGCCGGCGCGTGCCCTGTGCACGGTGGCGGGCTGGTTCCGCCGGGCCCAGGAGCGGGGCCTGCTGCGCGCCGGAGACCCGAACGTCATGGCCAGCCTCTTCCTGGCGGGCATCCAGCACCGCTACTTCCTGGCCCACCTCACCAACCAGCCCGTTCCCTCGGAGGAGGCGGACCCGTGGCTGGAGCGCATGGTGGACATCTTCTGGCGTGGAGTGGCGCCGGAGTAAAAGTACGACGCCATTGGGCGACGGGCCTCAGCAGCCCAGGTCCACGCAGCTCGCGTACAGGTGCTGGAGGGCGTCGTTCACCCGGTCATGGTTGTCCATGGCCACGTGCTCCAGATTGTGCCAGGTCTGCCTGTACCAGCGGCGGCCGTTGTCGAACAGCTCCCACGTCGGCTCCGTGGCGTCATGGTGGGTGAAGGCGCGCGCCTGGTCCACGATGACCTTGTCCCCACCCACCTGATTGAGCACGGCCAGCCGGTTCCGGTTGGGGAAGCGATGGAACATGTCCACCTTGTAGGCGTAGTAGTCGGAGTTGAACGGGTTATCCAAATCCGTCGTGGAGAGCCCCCACTCCGGTGCATCCCCCGGATGGGTGACGGAGACGGGGGCGCACACCCCATCGAAGATGTGGACGATGAGCGGCACGTTCGGCAGGTCGCGGTTGAAGCGGCTGGCCAGCCGGGCCACCAGGCACCCGCCGCGGCTATAGCCGGCCAGGTAGATGGAGCGGATTCTGCCCGTTTCGAACTTGTTGCGCAGCCACTGGTAGTACGCGTCCTCGATGTCCTGCTTCTCGCCCTCCGCGAAGTCGAAGTTGAAGCGCGCGTCGAAGGCGAGGTTCACCGACGTGTTGCTCAGCTGCCAGGGGGTCCAATGGAACATCTGGTGCGCGAGCGAATCCGGGTGGGTGTAGACGTACTTCGTCTTGTCCGTCCTATCGAAGGTGTTCCAGTCATCGCTCTGACCGGTGAGGAGGGTGGCGGTATCATCGTCATAGTTGCTCTGCTGCCCCGCGGCGATGAAGACGAGCCGCTCCACGCTGCTCCTCGGGGGGTTGGATGCGCGCGAGAGGAACGTCTTCTTCTGCTTCTCATCCGCCACCCCGTTGTCCTCCCAGACCTGGTACTCGGGGAAGGAGACGGTGTCGTTGCAGAAGAAGCCGCTGCGGCAGTACTGCACCTTGTCCACGGGCAGGGAGAGGGGCAGGTCGCAGTCCGTCCCGCAGAAGGAGGCGTGCTCGGTGCCGTTGCACACGCCGTCCCCGCAGCGCGAGCCGCAGTCCTGGGCGCAGCTGGTGGTGGACTCGTAGATTGAGCAGAGACCATCCCCGCAGTAGCCACAGTCGATGGCGCAGGAACTCACCGACTCGCTCCAATCACACATTCCGTCTCCGCAGATGGGGCCGCAGTCCTGGCCGCACCAGCTGCTCTCCGAGAGGGAACAGATGCCATCCCCGCAGACCTCACAGGAGGCGGTGGACAGGCCGTCCGCGTCCTGCGCCCTCACCTGCGCCGGGCACATCTCGATGCCCTGGCGGGCGACGGGCAGCTCCGCCTCGTCAACCGGCCCGCAGGCTGAGAACACGCCGACGACGAGCGCCAGCACCACGCTATATCCCTTGCTCCACATGTGTCGGTCCCTCTCCTGGGCGCGCGCCCACGGGTTGGACGTATGCTTCGCCTCAGGTAGGAACACCTTGTAAATCATAGTTAATCGGCAAATCAAGATGGATTCCAACCGACTCACCACGTGGCGCCCAGCTCCAGCATCACCAGGTGCTTCTGGTAGTTCCCGTTCGTGTAGTCGTAGCGGTGGCACCGGTAATCCGGTGCCACGCACGCCCCGCTGGGATCCGCCAGTCGCGTGTCCACGTTGGACGTATTCACCAGCAGCTCGTACCGCGCGGAGAGTTGGAGCTGGCTCGACAACCGGGCGCTCACCGCGGGGCCGAGGACGAAGCGGACGTCCTCGCGCCGTCGGCGCCCCCACTCCCCCTCGCTCCCATCCGCCGCCTGGACCCGCAGGTAGCTGTCGCCCAGGTAGCCGCGCCGCTCCACCTCGGCGTTCAGGCTCGCGTCGAAACGCTCGCTCAATACCAGACGCGCGGACGCGCCCACGGCGTGCCCGGCCCAGGCGAAGGGGATGACATACGTCTGCGACATGCCCGTGGTGCCTCCCGTCACGGCCTGCTCCAGCGTCCCGATGCGATCCTCGCGGTAGCGGTACCACGCCGTGAGCCCCAGGGTCCGCAGACGCAGCTCCTGGGACAGCGTCGCATCCAGGCGCTGTCCGGTGAGGTAGCTGAACTCGCTGAGCAGTCCCTCCTTGTGGGCGAGGGACACTTCGAGCCGGGTGCTCGTCCAATCGCTCTCATCCAACGCGAGCCACGCCGAGCCACTCACCGAGGCCTGGAGCCCGCGGAAGTCCGACAGGCCGGTGAAGAACAGGTCCCCCCAGGACGAGACGCCCAGGCGGACGCGGCGAGCCACGTCCCACTCCAGGGCCGCGGTCGCGCGGTGAAGCTGAAGCGAGTAGTCGTGGACATCGGTCAGCGCATACGCCCGCTGCGTCCCACCGTAGGAGAGGTCGGCGAACAGCGTGTCCGACAGCCGGAAGCGCGCCACGAGCCCGAGCCCGACCTCCGCGAAAGCGCTCGCCGTTTCGGTGGAGCTCGAGCCGGAGACGTCGCGCGCCGCCACGCCGACCTGAAGCACGTTGCTGTCGAAACCCACGCCCGCGCTCCCCGACGCCTGGAGCCCCCGGCCATTGGCGCGCAAACCGAAGGAGAGTCGGTCGAGGTAGTCGCGTGCCGTCCGCCTGTCTCGCGGCTCCAGTCGCAAAGCGAGCGCCGAGGTGACGTCCTCTCGCGCCGCCTCGCGCTCCCCCAGCCGCCAGGCCGAGGCCCCGGCCATGAGCAGCGCCCGGCCGGAGGTCGGGTCCCCCTTCGCGGCCTGGAGGAAGAAGGCGCGGGCCTCCTCGAAGCGCCCCGCGTCGAAGGACGCCAGCCCCTGGCGGTACGCCTCCGCCGCCTCGTCCTCGGCGCGCCCCCGCGCACCGGCGACGAGGGAGAGCAGTTCCTCCACCAGCACGGCCTCCCGCTCGGAGGCACCCGGCCTGGCTCGCTCCGCCCACTGTGCGGCCCGCTCGGGCGAGCCCCCGTCGAGCGCGGCGAAGCCGGCGTTCACCCAGGCGATGCGTGCGAGCGACGCGTCCTCCGCGGCCTCGAGGAAGGCCTGCTCGGCCTCGGCGAAGCGCTCCAGCGCATAGAGACAAGCACCCCGGTTGAAGCTCCACCCGGCGCGCTCGGGCGCGTCCTGTGCCGCTCCCGCTGCATCGAGGGCCACCAGTGCCTCGGCGGGTTTCCCGGCACGAAAGCGCGCCAGCCCCACCAGGTAGAGCGCGGTCCCCTCCCGTGGAGGCTGTGCGGCTCGTAGCGCCAGCCGCTCCGCCTCCACGTATTGACCCTCGGCGAACGCCTGCTTCGCCTCGGCGAGCGGGTCCGCTGAGACCAGCATCGCCACGAGGGTGAGCACTGGAGCGACCATCATCGTGGAGGCGGAGGAGGAGGCGGCTGCGAAGAGGGTGGAGGCGGGGCGCCGTCGGTCCTCGGCGAGTGATGCCGTGCGCGCCCGTCATCGCCAGGACGCGGCGCTCCTCCCGATCGACCGGGGCCCGAGGGAGGCCCACGGGTCTCCTTGCCACGTGGTCCACGGGTCTCCGGGCCGGGCGCCGGCCGGGCCGTGTCACCCCGAGGTGGCGGCGTGGGTCGATCCACGCGCATCCGACCGAGGATGGTGTCCACCTGCTCGCCCGGTGCGATGACGTCCACCGTATGGGAGCTGCGCACGTGGGCACGCGACTCCGGACCGGGCGCTGGTGGGGCGGGCGGCTGCGCGGCGGGCGGAGGCACCTCTGGCGCACGGGCCGCTCCGGTGTCCGCGGGTGGAGGTGCCGCCGGCGCCTGTGCGCGCGCGGCCCCGGCCACGAGCAGCACGAGCGCCGCGAGGACTGCTGGAAGCCGTGCCCGGGTCGAGTTCATCCCTCTGTCACCTCGAGCACCACGTCGTGCTCGATTGTCTGGTTGCCTGTGCGCGCCTGGGCCGTCACGAGGTAGCGGCCCGGCTTCTGCCCGCGCACCGCGATGGGGATGACGTTGCTCCCCGCGTTCAGTGCCTGGGTCCACTGGAAGGAGCGCAGCTCGAGCTCCTGGCCGTCCGCCCAGAAAGACAGGCCCTCGGGCAGGCTCACCTGGAAGTCCGCCTCCTCCACGGCCACGTCCGCCGTGAAGTCCAGCTTGATGACCGCCACCTTGCTGACCGGAACCTGGGTGCCGGGCACTTCGAGCGGGCGCGAGGCCTCGGCGAGCACGGCCGGAGGGACGGGAGGCGGCTGCACCGCGCTCATCATGAGGAAGGCGGCGACACCCGCCGCCGCACCCATCGCCGGCCACAGCCACGGAGCGCCCCGCTGGAAGAACCAGCGCACACGGTCCCACCCCGGGGCGGGCTCCGGAGGGCCGGCCGACACCAGTCGGCGGTGGAGCGAGGCCTGGAAGCCGAGATCGGCGGGGTCCTCCCGCAGCGCACCCAGTCGCTCTCGCAGCGCGCGATCTTCCGTCTCTTCAGGCTCGGTCATTTCCCACTCCTACGTCCTTGGGACGGAACGCCGCTGTCGGATGTTCCCGCTCCACCTGTATTCGCCGAGGCATCTGGCGCCTGCCCGCCCGCCAGGAGGGTGCGCAGCAACGCCCGGCCCCGCGAGAGGCGCGATTTGATGGTGCCGATGGGCACCGCCTCGATGGCGGCGACCTCCTCATAGGAGTGCCCTTCCACATCGAAGAGTACCACCGCCGTGCGGAACTCCGGCGGAAGCGCCCGCAGGGCCCGCCACAACCGCTGGCGCTCCTCTTCTCGGGCCAGACCCTCGTCGGGGGTCTCGGCGCTCGAAGGTGCCTGGGAGTGGTCCGCCGCGAGGGGCTCTTCCAAGGAGCGCTCCCGGCCCGAGCGGCTGCGAACGGCGTCGAAGAAGACGTTGCGGACCACGGAGTAGAGCCACGTCTTGAAGGCGGACTGGAAGCGGAAGGAGCGCAGGCTCTTGTAGACCTTCACCAGCGCTTCCTGCGCGAGGTCATCCACGTCCGCGTCCGAGGACGCGAAGGCCCGCGCGAAGCGGCGCACCTGGGGCAGGTGTGAAGAGACGAGGAGCTCGAAGGCGCGGACGTTGCCGTCCTGGGCCTCGGCGATCAATGCGCGGAGTTCGTCGTTCTCACTCAAGGCGCCCACTGTAGGCGCGTGCGCGGGTCGTTCCGCAAGCGGCGAAAACGCGGTGCCGGGAACACGAAAAATACCCTTCTCGTCCTACGGGCGCTGGTGTGGTGGTGAAACTCAAGGGAGCGCGAATGACTCACAAGATGAGGGGCGGTCTGTGGCTCGCGGGTGCACTCGTCGCGGGCACGATGACGGTTGGATGCGGCTCGGAGTCGACGACGGAGGACGCCACGACGATGGTGTCCCAGGCCGTGGAGGCCTCCTCGGACTCGAGCGACGCGGTGGAGGTGTCGAGCCTGATGCGCGGGATGCATGCGCTGCGCCCGGACGCGGTGGAGGGCTTCCACTGTGACGCGAGCCCGGACATCACGAACATCGAGGTGTGCGGAAAGAGCCTGCCGGCCACGGTCCACCTCGAGTGGACGGACTGCGCGGCGCCCGCGCGGCCCGGTGGGGGCGGCCACGGTGGGGGCGGCCACAGCGAAGGCGGCCAGCAGGGCGGTGGTGGAGCCACGCGGGGAACCCCGCCCGCCGATGGCAAGCGGCCTCCTCCTCCCGAGGGTGGCGGCAGGCGGCACGGGGGTCCTTCCAGCGGCACGGTGGACATCACCTACACCTACTCCGCGTCCGAGGACTGCCAGGGTGCCGTGACGCAGAACCAGACGGTGGCGTTCAGCATCTCGCGCACGAACGACGAGGGGGCCATCGCGTCGGTGCAGGGCACCACCTCCTCGAGCACCCAGCTCATCGGCGACTCCCCGCCGCAGGAGAAGATCACCGAGACGGACGTGACGCGGACGCTCACCGACGAGACGGGCACGGTGGTGCGCTCGGTGCACCTGAAGGGCTCCACGAGCGTCACGTTCTCCAGCGACACGCCGCCGGTGCGGACCCTCAACGGCTCGTACACCGAGGAGTTCCTCGATGGCACGAAGGGGGCGGTGACGCTCGCCAACCTCGTGCGGCCTCCGAGGAACGTGTGCCCGTGGCCGACGTCCGGGACGCTGTCG
>NZ_DASVWK010000969.1:0-4430 GCF_036389735.1 Archangium sp.
GTGGATGCCCTCGGGCAGCTCGAAGGGGGTGGCGGTGCCCAGGTGCTCGAATTCGAAGTGCATGGTGCGGGCGAGGGCAGCAAGAGGGGTGCCGGCCCGGAGGGGCGGATTTCCGGGGAGTTGCCGTCCGCGGGCCGTCCCGTCTTCGCTCCACCGTCCACCCGCGCGGACGCGGCCCGGGCTAGGATTCGCGGCCTCGATGCGCCCTGCCTCCCACCTCCTGACGCTGCTGACGCTCACGCTGCTCGCCACCTCCTGCCGCGACGAGCAGGCCGGCCCGAAGCCTCGCGCCAAGGCCCTGCCCCCGCCCACCCAGGCCCGCGTGCTGGACACCGCACCGCAGAACCTCACCTACCGCAGTGGCGCCACGTTTGGCGGGGGGGCGGTGCGCTACCTCGGCACGCGCATTACCCCACCGGCGGCGGCGCCCGGCCAGACGGTGCAGCTCGCGCACTACTTCGAGGCCCTTCGCGCCATGCCCCAGGGCTGGGAGTTCTTCGTGCACGTGGTGGACCCGGCCACCGGGCAGATGATGATCAACGCGGACCACGGCTTCGCGGGCGGCGCGGCCCCCCTGGGCTCCTGGCCCGTGGGCAAGGTGGTGGAGGACGTCCACACGGTGCCGATGCCTCCGGCGCCCGGCCGCGTGGTGCTCGGCTTCTGGCGCGGGGACGAGCGCCTCCCGGTGGATGAGCCGAAGTCCCACTCGGGCGACAACCGGATGCTGGGCCCACAGCTTGGCGGCGGCCTCCCGTCGCTGCCCGAGTACACCGCCCGCCGTGCTTCGAAGGCCCCGGTCATCGATGGCGAGCTGAATGACGCGGTGTGGAAGGACGCCGCCCCGGTGGTGCTGCGTGGCAGCTTCGATGGGCGCCAGCCCTCGTTGCGCACCGAGGCGCGCCTGGCCTACGACGACCAGCACCTCTACGTCGCCTTCGACGCCGAGGACCCCGACATCTGGGGCACCCTGCGCAAGCGGGACGAGCCCATCTACGAGCAGGAGGTGGTGGAGGTCTTCCTCGACGCCAACGCGGACGGGCGCACCTACAACGAGCTGCAGGTGTCACCGCACAACGTCACCTTCGACGCCTACTTCCCCGCGCGCCGGCAGGGGATGGACTTGAGCTGGGACTCGGGGATGACGACGGCGGTGAAGGTGCGCGGCACGCTCGACGACCCGTCGGACCGGGACGAGGGCTGGCGGGTGGAGCTGAAGATTCCCTTCGCCCGTCTGGCCCAGGTGCCCAACACTCCGCCGAAGAAGGGGGAGCGCTGGCGCTTCAACGCCTACCGGCTGGAGCACGTGGAGCGGCAGCAGGTGGAAGGACAGTCCTTCTCACCCCTCTTCGTGGGGGACTTCCATGCGCTGCCGCGCTTCGGCTGGCTCGTCTTCGAGTAGACGCTACGAGTGCGGGGAGATGTCCCAGTGCGCGTCCGCCACGGAGCGCTCGGTGGGGTCCCCGAGGAAGCGTAGGAAGCCGCGGATCTCGAGCGTGTCGATGAGCTCCTCGGCCTCCAGCTCGGAGAAGCCCTTCATGGACACGAGCACGTCGCGCATGAGCGACTTGCCACGCAGATAGCCCACGGGCTCGCCGGGGCCGAGCATGCGCTTCAGGTCAGCGGTGAGCTGACGCAGATCCAGGTCGTCGGAAATCATCCCCTCAAGGGTGGTGATGGGAGGCCACGGGAGCAACCCGGGCTGGAGAGGGCGGGGCCTCGGATGGGAGGAAGGTCCCCAGGCGGACATCACGCCCATCGCTCTCCAGGGTGATGGCACCGTGAACATCTGTACGAAGACACTCGGTGCCCAGGGTGCGGTAGCGCGCCTCCACCTCCGGGTGGGGAAAGCCGTAGCGGTTGCGGCGGCCCACGCAGAAGACGACGTAGCGTGGGCGGAGTCGCCCGAGGAAGGTCTCCGTGGACGAGGTGCGCGAGCCGTGGTGCGGCGCCTTCAGCACCGTCACCGGCCCGAGTTTCCCCGTCGCCAGGAGCGCGGCCTCACCCTCTTCCTCCACGTCGCCGGGCAGCAGCACGGTGACGTCGCCGTGGCGCACGAGGAACACCACGCTCTTGTCGTTCACGCCCTCCATGAGCTCACGGTCCTCGGGTGGGCCGAGCACCTCCAGGGTGGCCTCCCCGAGCGAGTAGGAGGGATGCCCGAGCTGCACCTCCTCCACCTGGGCGCCCCGGGCCGAGGCCACGAGCTTGCGGGACAGCGCGCCCTCCGTGCTGCCGGCGGAGAGCCAGAGGCGCTCGGTGGGCACCTGCTCCAGCGCGGAGATGAGCCCGAGGGCATGGTCCGGGTGGGGATGGGAGAGGACGGCCAGGTCCAGCTTGTCGATGCGCGAGGCGCGCAGGAAGGGGACGACGATGCGCAGCCCCGGATCCGCGCCCCCGGGCACGCCGCCGCCATCGACGAGGGCATGGTGTCCTCCGGAGCTGAGCACCACCGAGTCCCCCTGGCCCACGGAGAGGAAGGTGATGCGCAGGCCGGGCTCGGGGGTGAGGCGCGGCACGAGGACGACGAGCGCCAGCCCCACGGGGGTGAGGAGTCCCCCGAGGCGCCAGCGCCGCTCGCCGAGGGCCCAGCACGCGAGCCCCGCGGCGTAGAGCAGGGCGGCCGTGGTGCCGAAGGCGGGCAGGTCCACGGTGGCCAGCGGCAGGTGCGCGAAGAAGCGGGTGAGCCACAGGAGGACCTGCGAGGCCCACGCGCCGCCCCACAGCAGCGGGGTGGCGAGCACGGGCGACACCACGTAGAGGGCCGCGCCGCCCGCGGCGAAGCCGGTGAGCAGGCCACACAGGGGCATGCAGACGATGTTGGACACGAGCCCCGCGAGGCTCGCTCGGCCGAAGGTGCCGGCCACGAGGGGGATGCTGGCCCCCGTCACGGCGAGGCTCGCGCAGAACGTCTCCAGCACCGTCTCCCGGGTGCTCGCGAGCAGGCGCTTGAGCCGGTGGGGCTCCCGCGGATCGGGGGGCGGGAGCGGCACGGCCTCGCGCAGGGCGGGGGTGAGCAGCAGCAGGCTGAAGACGGCGAGGAAGGAGAGCTGGAGCGACAGGTCGGCGACGCTGGAGGGAGCCCAGGCGACGAGCAGCGCGGCGGCGGCGGCGAGGCTGTTGAGCCCATCGGCCCGTCGCCAGAGGGCGAGCCCCAGCAGCACCAGCGTGGCCATCACCGCCGAGCGCACCGCCGGAGGCTGGTTGCCGGTGAAGACGACGTAGGCCCAGACGAAGGGCACGGAGGCGGGGGCGGCCAGACGGCGGGCATCCACCCGGCGCAGGCCGCGCAGGCGCGAGCCGGCCAGGACGAGCAGCCAGCGCAGCAGGGCCAGGGTCATGAGCGCGAGCGCCGCCACATGCAGCCCACTCACGCTGAGTACGTGCGCGAGTCCACTCCGGGAGAAGTCCTCCTCCAGGCTGTCATCGAGCGCGGCGCGTTGCCCAGCGGCGAGGGTGAGGAAGAGGGCCGCCGCCTCGGGGGAGGGGGCCACGGCGCGCACCGCCTCGGAGAGCCCCGCCTGGGTGCGCACGAGGTACTGGCGCCACGCGGCGGGTGGAGACAGCACCAGCATCCGCGCGGAGGGGAAGCCGCCGGTGAAGATGACGCCCTGCCGCCTCCGGGTGGCGGAGAAGTCCTTTTCTCCGGGGTTCAGCGCGGGCTCGAGCGGCTTGAGCTTCGCCTCCACCCGCAGGCGTTGTCCGGGCAGCAGGGCGGGGGGGTCACCCTGGGCGTAGAGGCTCGCGTGGAAACGGGCGGGAGTTCCGGCCCCCTGTCCCACACGGGCCACCGCTATAAGGAGGCGGGTGGCGTCCTCGAAGCGCTCCACGCGCTCCACCTCGCCCTCCACCACCGCGGTGCCTCCTGCTTCGAGGGAGGGTGGCACATCCGCCCCGGCCTCCAGCGCGGCGAGCCCCGCGCCCGTGAGCCCCAGCGAGAGGAGCACGCTCAAATGGGCACCAGGCAGGCGAGCGAGCCAGAGTGCGGCAACGCCCACGGCCGACGCGGCCATTAGCTGGAATAATCCGCTAAAGGCTTTAGTTTGAACGCTCAACCCCGCGCCGAGCATGAGGCTCACCGCGGGGAAGAAGAGAGGACGCGCGGTCAGATCGCGCCACGAGTAACGGCCCACCATCACCCCCACCAACCCAATCCGTCCCGTCGTGGTGGATCGCCCTACCGAGCGAGCGCACCCACGCAAAGGTCCCGAGGCTAGTCGGGAAAATCTGGGCGGGTCAAGGCTACAATGTTGCTGGATGGGGCGGATTGTGGTACTCGTGATTGGCTTTCTGATGACGGGTGTCGAGCCATCCAAGGAGGCGGTACCGAGTGCAGACGAGCTTCAAGACCGGCGATAAAGCGGTGTACCCCGGGCAGGGCGTCGGCGAGGTGATGGGGATCGAGCACACCGAAGTCGCTGGGCAGCGCCAGT
>NZ_DASVWK010000970.1:0-12528 GCF_036389735.1 Archangium sp.
CTTCTCCAGCAGCGCGCGGCGAGCCTCCCGCACCTCGTCCGGACTCAACCGCCAGGCGCCCTCGGCCACCAGCACCCCGGCCTCCTCGAGGAGCTCGCGCGCCGCGGCCACCCGCAGCGCCGCCTCCTGCCCCGAGGCCCCTCGCACCGGCACCAGCGCGTCCGTCTTGTCCACCTTGCCGCCAGGGAAGGCATAGAAGCCCCCGGCGAAGGCGAGCGCCTTCTCGCGCCGCACCCAGAAGACCTCCACGCCCTCGGGCGTCCTGCGGTACGGCACCACCACCGACGCGGGCCTCGTCGCCGCCACGGGGGGCGGCGGAGGCATCCCGGGAAACGCCTCGCTCATGATTGCACCACCTGGCCCAGCAACCGCGCCATGAGGTTGCGCGCGTCCTCGATCTGATCCGGCCGCACGTACAGCCGCGACAGCCGCACCGCCCCGCTGTAGCGCTGGTAGAGGGGCGTGTAGCGCGCCACCTCCGTCAGCCGGCCGGTGGAGGCGTCGATGATGTAGAGGCTCGGCCCCGAGCCCTCGGAGAAGTACTTGGAGAGCACGCCCCGCGACTCCACCGCGAAGTGCTCGAAGCCGCCCGTCACCAGGGCGCTGCGCAGCACGTCCAGGTCATAGCCCACGTCCCGCTCGGTGAACTGGGCCAGCAGCTTGAAGCCCTGGCGAGAGGCGATGCGCTGCGCCCACGGGTTCTTCGAGCGCCGCAGCGTGTACCAGAGCGCCACGTCATCGCAGAAGAGGAAGGACTCGGGGTCCGCGGGAATCTCGAACTCGCCGGGCGACTCCTCGTAGTAGCGCCGCAGCATGTAGTCGAAGTTCACCGAGGTGTGGTGGTAGTAGACAGAGACGAACATGTGGTAGCGGCTGAGGAGGAAGTCCTCGAAGGCGAACGCCGCCGCCCGGCTCAGCGCCAGGTGCGCGCGCCCATCCTTCACCGCCGGGTTGAGGTTGGAAACGATCCAATCCATGTCGTACCGGCCGTAGTTGACTCCCGTGTAGAAGGAATCACGTACGAGGTAGTCCATCCGGTCCGCGTCCAGCTCGCCGGACACGATGGCGCGCAGCAGCGGCGTCCAGTCCACCCCGGCGTGCGAGAAGTCCGGGGCCTGCGGCGGCCGGGCCCCGGTGATGAGCGCCACCGCCGCCGCGGGGGTGATGCCCAGCGGTCCGTAGTGCTGCTCGATGAGCGGGGTGAGCGAGCTGTCCAGGAGGAGCTTGGCGGTGTAGTCCTCGTGCGTGGCCTGCTCCCCTTCCGCCACGGAGTCCAGCCAGGAAGGCAACCGCAGGGCCGAGCGCGCGGGGGCGATGCGCTCCGAGGCATGCGAGAGGGGCATGTGCCCCAGGTCATGACAGAGCACGGCCAGACGCACCGCGGCACTGAAGCGGGCCCGGACCTTGTCGGGCAGGCTGGAACGGGTCGCTACGGCGTGGAACACCCGGGAAGCGACATGCATGGCGCCAAGCGAGTGAGCGTGCCGGGTATGGGTGGCGCCCGGGAAGGCCAGGTCACCGAAACCCAGTTGCCGCACGTGCCGCAGCCGTTGGTAGTACCGGCTGTCGATGACGGCCTTCTCCTCACCACTCACGTCGATGGTGCCGTGGATGGGGTCTCGAATCCGCATGGTTCTCCTCTCATACTTCCTGGGACTGCACGCCGGCCAGCCAATCAGCCACAGCAGACTGTCACTCCCCGGAGGGACGTGCTAACCCTGATCGCACTCAGCACAACGCATGCACATCGCCATCCTGTACAACCGAGACCATGAGCTGTTGGAGGACGACCCGGGTCGGGAGGCGCGAGAGGACGTAACGCGCGTGGCCTCCGCGCTCTCCGAGGCCCTCTCCCGAGGCGACACCCACGCCGAGCCGCTGCCCGTCGAGGGCTCCCGGCTGGACTTCGTGGACGTGCTCGCCCGGATGCGGCCGGACCTGGTCATCAACCTCTGTGAGTCCGTGGCCGCCGACAGCCGGGGGGAGATGGTCATCCCCTGCCTGCTGGACATGCTCGGCCTGCCGTACACCGGCTCGCCCGCCCTCTCGCTGGGCCTGGCGCTGCACAAGGACAAGGCCAAGGAGCTGCTCAGGGCCCGTGGGGTGTCCACTCCGGGCTTCGCCCGGGTGGAGCGTCTCGAGGACCTGGAGGCGGTGGACCTGCCCTTCCCCCTCATCGTCAAGCCCGCGCGCGAGGACGCCAGCGTGGGGATTACCGCCGACTCGGTGGTGCACGACCGGGCCGCCCTGCGCCGCACGGTGGAGGCGGTGCTGCGCACCTTCCACCAGCCCGCGCTGATCGAGCAGTACATCGCCGGACGGGAGATCTACGTGCCGCTGCTGGGCAACCAGCCGCGCCGTGCCCTGCCGCTGACGGAGATCCACTTCGGCAAGCTCTTCGAGGACCGGCCCAACATCGTCACCTACGCGGCGAAGTGGGAGGCCGACTCGGCCGACTACCAGAACACCCCCTCGGGGCTGTGCCTGCTGGAGGACCCCGCGCTGGAGGCCCGCCTCGTCCAGACGGCGCTGGATGCCTTCGCCGCGCTGGAGTGCCAGGACTATGGCCGCGTGGACATGCGGGTGTCGCCCCAGGGCGTGCCCTACGTCATCGACATCAACCCCAACTGCGACCTCCACCCCGAGGCGGGTTTCGCCAAGGCCGCTCGCGCCGCCGGCATCGATTACCCCTCTCTGGCCACCCGGTTGGTCGAAATCGCGCTAGAGAGAGCACATGGACATTCGACCCCTCGAAGCAAAGGATCGGGAGCAGCTCGCCTCCCTGATTCAGCGAATCGAAACGTTCTCGCCGGAAGAGGTAACGGTCGCGATCGAGCTCGTCGATCTCGCGCTTCAGCCGAATAACCGCGACTACACCATCCAGGTCGCGGACAAGGACGGGAAGATCGTCGGCTACGTGTGCTACGGCCCCACGCCGATGACGGAGGGAACGTACGACCTGTACTGGATCGCCTCGGACCCCACGGTGCGCGGCCAGGGCGTGGGCGCCTCGCTGATCGCCGGCATGGAAGGCGACCTGCGCCGCCAGAAGGCCCGCCTCATCCGCGTGGAGACGAGCGCCACCGAGGCCTATGGCCCCACCCGCGGCTTCTACGCCTCCATGAAGTACACGGAAGAGGCGCGCATCCGCGACTTCTACAAGGTCGGCGACGACCTGATCATGCTCTCCAAGAGAATCTGAGCGGCTCCAGGCCCCGGGCCGGAGCGCGGTGAGTGATGCGACTTCCCAGAAAAGCCTCCCTCCTCCCGCTGAGCGCCGCGCTGTTGAGCCTGGCGCTCGTGCATTGCAAGCAGCAGGACAAGGCGCCCGAGACCCCCCAGGCCCAGGCCCGGCAGGCGCAACGGGCCCCGCCCGCGCAACCGGCCCAGGCTCCGTCCGAGGTCTCGGATGTGCTCAAGGCGCGCCGGCCCCAGGGCGGCGAGTACCTGGGGCTGTACCTGGTGGACAAGAAGGTGGGCTACGTCTTCAACGAGGTAGGCCCGGTCCCCGGTCGCGCTGATCAGGTGCGCAGCATCAGCGAGCTGAACTTCAAGGCCCAGGTGGGCGCCCGGCTCTCCGAGCGCACCCACCGGGAGGAGCGCATCTACGAGGCGAAGCCCGGCGGGAAGCTCGTGGCCTTCACCATCGAGCAGCGTGGGGACGGTGGCAACCAGACGCTGGTGGGCACCGCGACGCCCACCGGGTTGAGCGTGGTGCGCAAGCGCCCGGGCATGCCGGACGAGACGGTGAACGCGCCCGCCACGACGGAGACGGTGGAGGACGCCGACCAGGTGCGCGTGGCGCTGCTCCGCCAGAAGAAGGTGGACGGCCACACGCTGGATGGGACGGACCTCGGCACCTACCCGGTGAGCACCACGGTGGAGGCCTCGGAGGAGCGGCTCGTGAGCGGGGTGCGGGTGCGGGTGGGCAAGACCGTCACCCTGTCGGAGAAGGAGAAGGTGCCCGTCACCACCTACGTGACGACCGACGACGGGCGGGTGCTGGAAGTCGACTTCGGCGAGACGATGAAGGCGCGCGCCGAGCCCGAGTCCGTGGCGAAGCGGTTGGACCTGGTGGAGGTGTTCGGCCTCACCCGCGTCGTGCTGCCCAAGCGGCTGCCGGAGCAGGCGCATGCCATTCCCGGCCAGGTGACGCTGGTGATGACGAGCCTGCCGGAGAAGTTCCACCGGGACAGCTACCGGCAGAAGTACGAGAAGCAGCCGAACGGGCGCGTGCAGGTGACCCTGTCCGCGCGGGCGCCCGAGCCAAAGAACCTCAAGCCCCGGCCGCTCAAGGACCCCGAGGGGGGGGACAACCTCAAGTCCTCCATCATCGTCGAGAGCGACAGCGAGCAGATCCGCCAGCAGGCCGAGCAGCTCGTGGGCAGAGAGAAGGACGCCTACGCGGCGGCGAAGAAGATCGTCACCTGGGTGGCCACGACGCTGGAGAAGGACTACGGGGCGAGCGCGGACCGGGCCACGGACGTGCTGCGCCAGCGCAAGGGGGACTGCACGGAGCACTCGCTGCTGGCGGTGTCGCTGCTGAGGGCGGCGGGGATTCCGGCGCGGCGCGTGGACGGCGTCGTCTACATGGTGAACCAGGACGGCGTGCCGGCGCTCTACTGGCACGAGTGGGTGGAGGCCTTCGTGGGCGAGTGGACCCAGATGGACCCCACCTTCAACCAGGTGGTGGCGGACGCCACGCACTTCGGTGTCGGTCAGGAGGGCAACGCGGAGATCACCCCCCTGATCGGCCAGCTCAAGGTCGTCGAGGTGAAGTAGCGACGCCAGCGTCAGCTACTTCGGCTCGTCCTTCTTGCGCAGATGCCCGCGGCCCCAGGGCTCCTTGGGGGGCGTGCTCGGCGGCGGGGGCACCCCCCTGGCCAGGCTCGCGTTGCTCCGCTTCAGCCCGCTCTTGAAGATCCCCTCGGCGATGTCGAGCCCAAGCGGCACTCCCCCGATGGAGTCGCGCGGCAACACCACGCTGTCCGGATCGGGATCGAACCTGGCCGACGGGCCCTCACCGCCCGCCCCGTCGGAGTCGTATCCCCCCGTCGTGCCGTCGAACCGCCAGTGCACGCCGAGGTAGACGCGGCTCACCGCGTTCTCGGTGATCGCCTCGAGCAGGTTCGAGAAGCGACGGACGTGCCGGGTGCGCACGCTGCCGTCGACATGCCGGGACTGCCCATCGAGCTCTTCCGAGATGAAGTCGAAGCCGACGTCATCGCTCCCGTCGGGATGGAGCGTGGCCTTGCCAATCGACGCGAGGTAGAGGCGCGTGATGTGCAGGACCGCCGCACCGAAGGTGGCGTGGCCCGACGGATAGGCCGGGAAGTTGGGCGTGAAGCCCGTCGTGGTCAGCTCGTTCGTCCTGGGCGCGCCGAGCGGCTTCCAGAAGGGATCGGAGAAGGGCAGACGCGGCGCCCCGGGATTCGCACTGGGGCCAAAGGTCCGGGTGCGCTCGCGGATGCCGACGACCGGCCGCCACAGGTCGTAGTGGTACTTGTAGAACCAGGCGTGGATGCCCGCATCCGCCATCGCCACGTTGGCGAGCGCGAGCAGCCGGACGTTCTGCGCCTCGGTGAGCCCCTTCTGCTTCGAGATCGTCTTGATGAGCCGGTTGTAGATTCGCGGCGGGGTTCCGAGCTTCTGCGCGCCGTCATAGGCCCAGAAGACACCGATGACGGTCTCCTCCTCTTCGCGGATCGTCTCCGACGAAGTGGGGCTGCCGCCCCGCAGGTAGACCTCCCTGTTATGGGCCGCGTAGACCGGGTCCCTCGGATTCAGCATGCCCGCGGCGTCCTGCCCGGGGGGCGGCGCGAGGAAAGCGGGCGCCGGGGTGGCGAAGAACGGCATCCCCCCCCAGAAGGGATTGAGCAATCCCTGGTCCGGGCTCATCGGATCGGGCCGGTGATGACCGTAGGCGGGGCTCGGGGTCGGGATCTGGTTGCGCCGGGTTGGATGTCGCTCATCGAAGAGCTCGTCCCCCCGACGTAGGGCGATCAGCCCCTCCGCGATGGCCCGCCCATAGGCGGCGGCCGTGGTGGTGTTGCCCGTCCCTCGCGGAGCACTCGCCAGTCGCTCATCGATGAAGGGCCGGTGCTTCGGATAGAGCGCGGACAAGACCTGGGCGCAGGCGACTCCAGCCGCGAACTGCGGCGAGGCCCGCGCATCCGCCGGTGGTACCGAGCCCAGATAGGTCGGCTGGCCCTGGATGCCGAAAAAGGCATCGTGGACGGCCAGCATCGCAATCGCGCCCGCGCGTGAGGTCCGGGTCGGGCCCGCTTGATCTCCCGGGATGGGCGCTCCGGTGTGATCGCGAGCATTCAGATCGTCGACAACGTCATTCCAATAGAGTGCGGCATCCACGGTGAGCCCCTCCTTCGTTCGCTGTTCAGTACAGAGAGAGAGAGGGACCCACTGTCGGATGTGATGGGGGGTGGACGCCTTCACGTACACTGGCGAGCACCATGCTCGTCGATGCGAAGACCCTGCCCACCCTGGAGACGCCCCGCCTGCGCCTGCGCTGGCTGACGGAGGCGGATGTGCCCGCGCTCTACGAACTCTTCTCCAACCGCGAGGTGACGCGCTATTGGAGCTGGTCCGCGTACACCGAGCTGGCCCAGGCGGAGACGCTGCTGCGCAACGTCCACAAGTTCTTCGCCGAGCGCTCGCTTTTCCAGTGGGGCATCGCGCGGCGCGAGGACGACAAGGTGGTGGGCACCTGCACCCTGGCGGAGCTGAGCGGCCAGCACCGACGCGCGTCCCTCGGCTATGCGCTGGACCGCGCGCACTGGGGCCAGGGCCATGGGCGAGAGGCCGTGAGCCGGGTGATGGAGTTTGGCTTCACCACGCTCGAGCTGCACCGGCTGGAGGCCGACGTCGACCCGCGCAACGCGGGCTCCATCAAGGTGCTCGAGGGCCTGGGCTTTCAACGCGAGGGCTACCAGCGCGAGCGCTACTTCCTCGATGGCGAGGTGCAGGACGCGGTGCTGTACGGGCTGCTGCGCCGGGAGTGGCACCTCCCACGAGCCGGCTGAGACCCTGTCCGGGACGACTCCTCAGAACGTGCCCATGCTCACCAGGCCGAACGTGTACTTCACGCGCCCCTGGAGGCCGAGGAACAGCCCGGACAGCACCGGGCCCGTCCGCAGCGTGGCCGTGGCCGTGGCGAGCGTCCGTGCGGTCACCCACTGACGGCTGAATACGGCCCGCAGGTCGAAGCGCTCGCGCCGCACGCTCGTCTCGAGGTCCATCCAAAGACGCGGCTCGGCGTGGTTGGAGCGGACCCCCAGGTTCAGCTCCAGCCAGGACACCCGGCCCCGCAGGTGGGCCCACCGCGCATCGAGCAGGAGCCCCTCGGGGACGCGCGCGGCCGTTCCCCCCACCTCGAGCTGCTCGACCTGGCCACCCAGCGGCAGCCGCAGCACCTCCGGCAGGCGGAAGTGCGCCGCGACATCCGCGCGCACGTTCTTGAAGTGGGGCTCGGTTTGCAAGTGAACGGACCCGTGGAGGCGCCCCCCGAGCGTGGTGCCCTTCAACACGGGCGACAGCCCGAGGGCTTGCGCCTGTGCGGTACCAAACTGGTAGGCCAGCCCGATCCCCACCACGCTCGCCGCGAGGGCCGCGGTCGACTCCTTCCCGGGAAGACGCTCGAGCATCGGGCCCAGGGTCTTCCGGAGCGGGCCCTCGGGCCCGCGGAGCCACATACCGAGGTCGTGCACCCGGAACCGCTCACCCTCGGGACCGAGCTCCAGGAACCTGGCGAGGCGACCTCCCGCCGGGATGTCGGACAGGGTGAGGTCTTGCGACGACAGGGAGAGCACGTCCCAGGCCTCGCGCTGCTCTCGCGCCCCGGGTTGCACGAAGGCCCAGGCCCGCGCGCGCACGGCGAGCGAGACCGACGGCACGGCGAAGCCCCCTTGCAGGCCTCGCCCCGGATCCGCGAAGGACCAGAGGAGCTCCTCGAACGCGGGGCGCTCGGGCAGCTCCGGCGGAGCGACGAACGACCGGTGAATCTCCAGGGTCTGCGCACCGGCCGGCACAGCCCAGAGCACCACCATGAGCGTCACCGCGCATGCTGATACGCACCGGCCCATTGGGACCAAAGGTGGGTGCCCACCCGACCGGCCGCAAGGAAGCCCCCCCTATCGAGGGTAGAGAAGGGTTCACTTAAGGGCGAAAGCCCACGTGCAACTGACACACGGGGCCTGAAGACGCTTGCTTGCTCAGCGGATTTGATGATCGCGGATCATCGCCAGTTGCGTCTCCGCCGTCAGGTTCTTGAGCCCCATGTGGCCGAACGGGTACGTGCCGTACACCTTCTGCCCGTCCTGCCCGGGGATGGGCGAGGTGAAGCCCGCGATGCCCACGCCCACCAGCTCGTCCACGTTGGACCAGATGCTGTAGACGTGCTTGCCCTCGTCGTGGCTCACCGCGTTGATGTCCCGCAGGAACGACGAGGCCGGGTGCAGCCCGGTCGACGTGTTCGTCGTGGGCACCAGGTTGCCCGTCATCAGGGCCGAGGCCAGCCCGTGGTTGGCTCCGGCGATCCCCACGAAGGTGTCCACGCTGTCCGTCAGGGGCTTGCCCAGGTCGAACTTCTTGCCCGCGTACGGGTCGAAACCGTCACCACCCTGGATGGCCTTGCGCGCCAGCGTCACCCCCATCGAGTGGCCGATGACGTCCACCTTCTCGGCCCCCGTGTACTCCTTCACCGCCTGGATGAACGCGCGCACCTCCTCGAGGTACTTCTCCGAGTGGTGCTGCTGCCCCGCCAGCTTGGGGTTCGACGGCCCCCACGTCATGGCGTACATCTCCGAGGGCTTGTAGCCCTGCTTCGAGAAGGTTTCGATGGAGTTCTTCCAGCCCGCCGCGCTGTCGGAGTTGCCGTGGATGAAGATGACGGGCTCCTTCGTCACCTTCTCGCCTGGCCCGGCCTTGCCGCCGAACGCCGGCACGTTGCCCTTGGCGAACTCGTACTTGCCGTAGCCGTTCGCGTTCAGCCAGCTCTTGAAGTCGTTGGAGAACCGCGACTCCTTCGAGACGCTCACCTCGTTCGCCCGGCTCGTCCGGACGGGGGAGGCAGGGCTCGGCTGGGAAGAAACGCGCGTCGACATGGCAGACCACCTTGGAGCTTGAAGTCGGTTGGTTGCCTACATTGTCGTATTTGGCCTCCACAAGTTGCGTACGGGCGCGTCATTTCCCGCCTGGGAGGCCCAAGGGGTTGAATTCCTTGGACTTTCCTCAGGGGGACAGCTTCCTCGCGAGTTCCTCCGGCACGGTGGTGGGTGGCTCGCAGGCGAAGTGGCGGCACAAGTACGCGGCGCCCTGTCCCCCCACCGGCTCGCGGCCCTCGAAGTTCTCGCGCATCGACGGGGGCACCGGCGCACCCGGGTCCTTCCAGGCGAACGCGAACGTGGGGGCGTAGCTCGTCCGCGTCACGGCCAGCAGCGGAGCCACCGCCTCGCGTGTCCCCGCGAAGGTGACGCTCGGAGCGCCCTCCACCAACGCGTCCGCGGCCAGCCCGAGGTGTCCGTAGCCCATCGGGTTCTGCCGGAGCTGCTCTCGCATCCGAGACACGTAGCGCTCCGGCAGCTCCAGGTGCTGCTTGTTCCCGGTGAGCGCCGCCAGCGCCACCTGCGCCTCCGTCAACGTCGAGGCCCCCGAGGGGAAGGCGTTGTCGAACGTCGCGTAGTTGGCCACCACCAGGTCCTGCTGTCCCACGGGGGCCGTCAGGTACGCCCGCTTCTCCGCATCCCAGAAGCGCGCCTCCGCCACCTTCACCAGGGCCTCCGCGGCCTCCAGGTAGCGCGGCGCGAAGGTGGCCTGGTACAGCGCGGTGAGCCCCGCGGCCAGGTCCCCGTAGTCCTCGATGAAGCCTGGAATCCGCGCCTGTCCCTCCTGGTACGAGCGCCGCAGGTGCTGGCCGTCCCACAGCTCCGCCAGGATGAAGTCCGCCGAGCGCCGCGCCAGCTCCACCCAGTCCGCCCGCTCGAAGACGCGGCCCGCGAAGGCCAGCCCTCGAATCATCAGCCCGTTCCACCCCGCGAGGATCTTGTCGTCCCGCCCCGGCTTCACCCGCTTCTCCCTTGCCTCGAAGAGCCGCCGCCGGGCCTCGCTCAACCGACGCTCCTCCCCCTCTTCCACCGGCACCACCGCCTCCAGCACCGTGGCCCCATGCTCGAAGTTGCCCGTCGCCGTGATGCGAAAGTGGCGCAGCGCCAGCTCGGCCAGCTCCGGCGGCAGCACCGCCCGCACCTCCTCGGGCTTCCAGACGAAGAACTTCCCCTCCTCGCCCTCGCTGTCCGCGTCCTGCGTCGCGTAGAAGCCGCCGCGCGCGTCCGTCATCTCCCGTCGCACGTGCTCCGCCGTCTCCTCCACCACCTTGCGCCAGAGTGGTCGCGGCTCCACCTGGTACGCCTCCGTGTACAGGTGCAGCAGCTGCGCGTTGTCGTACAGCATCTTCTCGAAGTGCGGCACCGTCCACCGCTCGTCCACCGAGTAGCGGTGGAAGCCGCCCCCGAGCTGGTCGTAGACGCCTCCGCGCGCCATACGCTCCAGCGTCAGCAGCACCGCCTTCTTCAGCGCCTCGTTGCCGGTGTCGCGCCGCCAGGCCCGCAGCAGGATCGCCACGTTCATCGGGTTGGGGAACTTGGGCGCGCCACCGAAGCCCCCGTTCACCGGGTCCACCCGGCGCAGCATGGACTCACCCATGCTCACGATGTCCTCGGGCTTCAGCGCCGCCGGGGCCGCGTCGAGGCCATAGCTGGCCAGCTCGCCCAGGCCCTCGCGGAACTCCTCCGACTGGCGCCGCACGTCCTCCCGCTTCGTCTCCCAGGCGTTGTGCAGCGCCTCCAGCACCTTCGGGAAGCCCGGCCTGCCGTACTTGTCCCTCGGCGGGAAGTAGGTGCCTCCGTAGAAGGGCAGCAGCTCCGGGGTGAGGAATACCGTCAGTGGCCACCCGCCCCCCTGCCCCATCAACTGCACCACGCCCTGGTAGATCTGATCGACGTCCGGCCGCTCCTCGCGGTCCACCTTCACGTTGATGAACCACTCGTTCATCAACCCGGCGATGGTGGGGTCCTCGAAGGACTCGTGGGCCATCACGTGGCACCAATGACACGCCGAGTAGCCCACCGAGAGGAGGATGGGCTTGTTCTCCGCCCGGGCCCGTGCGAAGGCCTCGTCCCCCCAGGCGTACCAGTCCACCGGGTTGCTGGCGTGCTGGCGCAGGTAGGGCGAGGGCTCTCGCGCGAGGCGGTTGGTCACACCGGACGGCGGAGTCTGGGCCATGGGGCGCTCCTGAGGTGGGGAAGGACAGGAGGAGATAAGGGCCACCGACAGCACGAGCAAGCTCCTCGGAGGGTGCGTGTCCTCCGGGACAAGCCCGAGCGTTCAAGGACGGGCAGAAAGGGACTGGGCAAACGCTCGCCGTTGCGCTTTGTCCAGGGACGTGGCCGAGCCCCTCCCTTCCCGTTCCCCCTCCCTCGTGACGCTCAGCCTCGTGCTGCTGGCGCTGAGTGCCGGGGTGCGGCTCGCGCTCGCGTTGGGCACGGACGTCTACTTCGACGAGGCCTATTACTGGCAATGGGGCCAGCACCCCGCCGGGGGCTACTACGACCACCCACCGCTGGTGGCCTGGCTCATCGCCGCGCTCGGCATCCGCCTCACCGCCCTGCTGTGCGGCGCGGGCACCATCGCCGCCGTGTGGGGGCTCGCCCGGGACGTGTACGGCGACCGCGAGGCGGCCTGGCGCGCGGCCGCGCTGTGGAGCGTGGTGCCCGTGGGCATCGTCGCCGGCGTGTGGGCCACCCCGGATACGCCCCTCCTGCTCTGCTGGGCGCTCGCGCTCTGGGCGCTGTACCGCGAGCGGTGGGTGCTCGCGGGCCTCGCCTGTGGACTCGCCCTGCTGTCCAAGTACCCGGGCGTGCTGCTCGCCGCCGCCTTCGTCGCGGCCTGCGTACGCGCGCGCCGCCTGCCCGCCGGAGCGTGGCTCACCGCGCTCCTCGGCGTGCTCCTCTTCCTGCCCGTGGTGCTGTGGAACGCGCGCCACGAGTGGGTGGGCTTCGCCTTCCAGCTCAAGCACGGCCTCGGGGGCACGGGCGGGTGGCGCACCTTCGGCGAGTTCCTCGCTGGCCAGCTCGCGCTCGGGGGCGCGGTGCTGCTCCCACTGACGGCGGTGTATGTCTTCCGTGGCCCCCGGGAGCAGTTCCTCCTGCGCGCGGCGGCCGCCGCTCCCCTCCTCCTCTTCGGCTATGCCGCCCTGCGCACCCGGGGCGAGGCCAATTGGCCGGCGGCCGCGTACCTCTCCGCATGTGTGGGAATCGCCGGCATGCGTCCCGGGTGGTTCCGCGCCGCGGCCCTGGCCAACCTCGCCGTCGTGCTCGCGGTGGCCTCGCATCTGCTCTTCCCCGTGCTGCGCTTCGAGCGCGACGTCCTCCTGGCGCGCACCCATGGGTGGGCGGAGCTCTCCGTGCTCGGCGACCCCTCACGCCTCTTCCCCGGCCTCACCCGCGAGGACGTGGC
>NZ_DASVWK010000971.1:0-5009 GCF_036389735.1 Archangium sp.
GGGCCGGGCTCCTCAGCGGGAAGGTGGACCCGCTGGAGCGGCTGGCCGGGCGCGCCGGCTACGCGCACGCCCTGCATGGGCCCCACCTCCACCTCCCGGGCGTCTGCACCCGAGGCACCGCGCTGCTCTCCCACCGGCCCCTGCTGGAACCGGAGTCCCTGCGCTTCGAGGGCGTCGCCCCCGTGGACAAGGGCTATCTGCTGGCCTCGGTGGACATGGGCGAGGGCCGGGTGCTGGACGTGGTCTCGACGCACCTGGACTTCTCCTCCGAGCGCCGCCGCCAGCAACAGGCGGTCCGCATCATCGAGGCCCTTCAGCGCCGCCCCCACCGGCCGCGCGTGGTGCTGGGGGACATGAACTCACGCCGGGGCAACCCGGGGGTGGGCCTCGAGCGGATGATGGGACAACTGGCGCTGCACACGCCCCAGCCGGGCGGCGGCGAGCCCACCTACAAGGCCCACGCCCCCAGGCTGCGGCTGGATTGGATCCTCGCCTCCTCCGAGCTGCGCTTCACCCACCACCGCGTGCTCGCCGACCGCGTCTCCGACCACCTGGCGGTGGTGGCACGGTTGGAGTGGCTCACGGCGCCGCGGGCAGGGTGAAGAAGAAGGTGCTGCCGACCCCCACCTGGGTCTCCACCCAGAGCGAGCCGCCATGCGCCTCCACGATGCTCTTGGCGATGCTCAGCCCGAGCCCCGTCCCCCGCTCGCTCACGCCGGCCGCCCGCCAGAAGCGCTCGAAGAGGTGCGGCACGTCCTCGGGCGAGATGCCCGGACCGCAGTCCTTCACCGAGAAGCGCACCTGCCCATCCATCTGCTTCGCCCGAAGGGTGATGGTGCAGCCCGCGCCGGAGAACTTGATGGCGTTGCCCACGAGGTTGTTGAGCACCTGGAGGATGCGGTCCCGGTCCGCCAGCACGCGCGGCAGTCCCGGGCACACCTCCACCTCCAGCGACTGGTACTTGTCCAGCGCGAGCGGCCGGAGCACCTCGAGCGCCTGCTGGAAGAGCCCGTCCACCGCCTGGGGCTGGGGCGCCAGCGGCATGGGCATGCCCTGCGCCCGCGCCCGGTCCAGCACGCCTCCGATGAGGTCCCTCATCTGGGCCGCCGCCTGGAGGATGGTCTCCAGGTGGCGGCGGCCGTGACGCCGGCGCTCCTGGTCCACCGGCCGCGCGGCTTTCAGGAGCATCTCGGCGTTCATGCGCACCACGAGCAGTGGCGTCTTGATGTCGTGGGAGACGACCGCGAGCAGCTCCTCGCGCCAGCTCACCGCCTCCTGCGCCTGCTGGAAGAGCAGCGCGGAGTCCACCGCCGTCGAGATGCGCTGGACGAGCCCCTCGAAGAGCTCGACGTCGGCGGGGCCATAGCGCTCCGGCCGGGCGGAGATGAGGCTCAGCGCGCCAATGGTGCGGCCGCGCACGCGGATGGGCAGGCGGAGGTTGGAGGGGAACCCGGACCACTCGGAGCGCTCCACCGTCACCTGCGCCTGTGGCAGGTTCTCGGGGCTGGCGGGGAAGGCCATCCAGGGATGGGACGCGAGGGCCTGGGCAACGAAGGACGCGTGCCCCGGCACGTAGCCCGGGGGCTCCACCGCCATCAAGGCGATGCGCTCGGCGCCACCGCCCTGCTTCGGAGCCCCGGGCTCCATGTGCAGCAGGTCGATGGCACAGCAGTCCGCCCACGCGGGCACCAGCAGGCGCGCCAGTCCGGGCAGCGTGGAGCGGTAGTCCAGCGAGGCGGCCAGCACGGCGCTCGCCTCGGCCAGGAAGGACTGGCGCCGGTGCGACTCCTCGGCCTCGTGGCGGGCCTGACGCTCGCGGGCCAGCAGCTCGCGATGGAGGCGCTCGAGGGTCTCCGCGCGCCTGCGCAGGTGCACCTCGCGACGCAGGGCATAGTGCCGGTCCAGGGCCGACGCGAGCAGGTTGGCCACCGCGTCGATGAAGGCCAGTCCCTCCTCGGCCAGCACCCCCTCCGCCTCCACCTGGAGCGTGCCGAAGATGCGCCCCTTGGACACCAGGGGGAGCGAGACGAAGGTCGGCTCGGCCCGCGAGGGAGGCTCCGGGAGGATCCACTCCCCCGACGCATCCAGCCCGGCCACCGCCTCGCCCCGGGGCTCCACGGCCTTCACGCCCACCAGCCAGGCATACGTGGAGGCCGCCTGTCCGGCCGCCTGGGCGAGCCGCAGCCCCGAGGTGTCCGTCCCCCGCCAGACGTTCAGGTGCGGGCGCTCCAGACGGGGCTCGCCGCTCAAGTCCACCCCCTCCAGCAGGAGGGCGGTGCGCAGGGGCAGCACCTGGGTGGCCAGCGCCATCAACTTGGGGAAGGTGCGCTCCACCGACTCGAAGCCGGTGAGCAGCTTGCTGATCTCATAGAGGTGGTCCAGGTGTCGCCAGGCATGCTCCAGCTCGCGAAAAGGCAGGGCCACCACGCTCGCTTCCTCCATGGGACGACCTCCTGCTCGCTCGGCCCCTCACCCGGCGGGCCTACTTGCGGCGCCCCCGCTTGGTCGCCGGACCGCGCTTCTTCAGCGGCTTCCTCGAAGGTGGGGGCTCCTGCTCGGGCGCGCCACCCACCTGCATTCCCCCCTCCCCCAGGGAGATGGCATGGGAGGCCCGGTCGTGGGCGCTGCCGCGCGTCTTCACCACCGTGAGCATCGGCACCAGCCCGCCCGCCTCCTCGCGGTAGCGGAACATGAGGATGTTGTCGGCCAGCGGCGACAGCCCCCGCTCGCTGATGGTGTCGGAGAAGAAGAGCGAGCGCGCCTCGAGCGTGAAGAGGCTCGTCACCCCCATGGACCGCAAGCGGAGGACCAGGGCGAAGAGCATCTGCCGCAGCTCCTCGGAGACCAAGCCCAGCGTCTCGATGTTGCTGGCGCTGTCGAGCACCACCCGGGCGGGCTTGCGGCGGGAGATGCTGTCCTCCACCACGCTCAAGAAGCGCGCCGCGTGCAGGTGCTCGCGCGGCAGGAAGAGGATCTCCACCGTCCCGGCCTCGAGCGCCGCCCGCAGCGGCAGCCCCAGCGACTCGGCGTTCTGGAGGATCTGCTCGGGGCCCTCCTCCAGGCTGATGTAGAGCGCGCGCTTGCCCAGGCGCGCCGCCTCGAGCACGAAGTGCAGGCCCAGGGTGCTCTTGCCCGTGCCAGGGCTGCCCGACACCAGCGTCACGCTGCCATCGAGCAGCCCGCCGTCGAGCAGCTCATCGAGCCGCGGCACCCCGGAGGACAACCGTTCCCGCGAGCCCGCCTGCGGCTGGGTCTCCGCGCGAGGCATCGGCTCCTCGACGCGCGGGAAGATGCTCACGCCCCCGGTGCCAATGGCCATCGAGTGCCGGCCCTTGATGTGCCCGGTGTTGCGCAGCTTGACCACCTCCAGGTAGCGATGGCGATCCATGCCCTCCGCCTCCCACTTGAGGAGGATGACGCCGTCCATCACCGTCTCCTCCACGCCGAAGCGGGTGATCTGCGAGGAGCCGGGAGGCGTGTCGTTGAGGAAGAAGCCCACCGCCCGCTGGTTCTGCACGATGGTCGCCAGCCAGAACACCTTGTCGCGCACGATGCGCGCGTCATTGATGCGGTGGAGGAAGACCGACATCGAGTCGATCACCACGCGCCGGGCCCCGAAGGCCGCCACCTGCCGCTGCATCTCCAGCAGGTCCCTGTCCACCAGGATGTCCGGCTGGGGGATGAAGACGATCTTCAGCATCCCCCGCTCCAGCTCCCGCTCCAGGTCCCAGCCCAGCCCCCGGGCCGTGGCGCGCAGGCGCTCCCCGGTCTCCTCGAAGGAGAAGTAGATGCCCTTCTGGTCGTGCTCCCGGGCGCCCCGGTAGAGGAACTCCAACCCCAGGCACGTCTTGCCGGAGCCCGCCACGCCCGAGACGATGATGCTCGAGCCGTACGGGATGCCCTCGCCGAGGAGTTCATCCAGCCTGGAGACGCCGACCTTCAGGCGCTCCTTGTTCTGTAGACTCGGCTCGGTGCGGTGCTTGAGGCGCAGGGTGATGCTCGGCGCGTACACCTCGACGCCCGCGTTGGTGATGACCAGCGTGTGCTCGTCGCGGCTGTGCGAGGTGCCGCGCAGCTTGACGACCTGGATCATCCGGTGCTGCTCCCCGGACAGCTCCCGCTGCTTGATGGAGATGATGCCGTCGATGGCGGAGAAGGCCGGGTGCTCGAGGTGCTCGGGGTTGTACTCCCCGAGCAGGAAGGTGGTGCACTCCCAGGCCATCAGTCGGACGGTGAGCTCGTAGGTGAACTTGCGCAGCTCCTCGTTGGACTGGGCCAGGTCGTCGAAGACCTTGAAGCTGTCGATGACCACCATCGAGGGCTTGAACTGCTTGAGGTGCTCCATCAACACGTTGCACGTCAGCTCGATGCCCTTGGTGCGCAGCATCATGCCGAGGTCGATGAAGCGGATGCGCTCGTCGAGCAGCTTCGGGTCGAAGAAGGAGAAGGGCCGCAGGTAGAGCAGCGTCTTCGCGGTCGGCTCGGAGAGGGTGTTGAAGTAGAGGACCCGGCCGCCCTGGGCGGCGTGGTGGAAGCACATCTGCTGGGTGAGGGTCGTCTTGCCCGAGCCCGGGGGGCCGGAGATGACGGAGATGACGCCCTTGGGCATGCCGCCGTGGAAGATGGCATCCAGGTTGGGAATGCCCGTCTCCAGCCGGGGTAGCGAATAGGGTTCTGCGGGCCCGCTCATGGCTTTCCTCCCTGCGATGCCACCGTCGACACCCGCACCTTGTGCAATTCCGCGTGGAGCCCCGGGGTGAGGATCTCCCCCGTGAGCGAGCCGAACACTCGCAGCAGTTCGTACACCAGGAACACGAGCGACTCCTCGAGCAGCGCGCCATCGAGGCGCTGGGCGGAATGCCGCAGCTCGCCGAAGTGCACGCCGCTCGTCTCGACCTTGAGCCGCGCGAGGTGGGGGTACTTCTCGCTGCCCTGGTGGAGCACCCGATCCACGATGGCCATCAGGGTCATCTCGCCCAAGCTCATGTGCGCGCGGTGCCAGAGCGCAT
>NZ_DASVWK010000972.1:0-6452 GCF_036389735.1 Archangium sp.
GGCCGAGCTCCGCGCAGTCCGCCGTGGGCAGCGCCTCGAAGAAGCGCCGCACCGTGGCCTGCGCGGCCTCGGTCTTCCTCGTCTCCGAGGACTTACAGCCGAGGGCGGCCACCAGGCCCAGCCACAGCGCCACGCGCGGCACCGCCCTCGTCGATAGGAAGCGCATCATCAGTAGCAGTTGGGAGCGTACATCTCGTCGTCGCTGGCGGAGGCGAACTGGTCGTCGCAGTAGCCGCTCGCCAGGGCGTGGCCGTTGCGCACGCAGCCGTCGTGGTTGGTGGCGTCCAGCGTGTACTGGGTGTCGCCGCCGCACCCGCCGCCGCAGCGGCCAAAGCACATGCCCTGCACCTTCGGGCGGCTCCAGTGGTCCGGCTCACCGCACACCCAGACACCGCCACTCATGTAGTACTCGTCGCCGCTGCACGAGGCGTGGTCGCCGAGCTGGGCGATCTGCTGGTTGCCCGTGTAGTCCCAGCCGCCGTGCTGGCAGTCGTGTTTGGCGTACGAGTACCAGTTGAAGACACCCGAGCAGCTGCCCGTCCACCGGCCGCCATTGCACTTCGCGTAGCTGCACAGCATGGTGTAGCCACGGCCCTGCTCGCCCATCACCGTGCGCTGCATGGCCACGCTGCTGGGGTGCTGCGCCCACAGGCTCACCGCGCGCCGCAGGTACTTGGCCTCGGGCGTCGCCGCGTCACCGGCGGGCAGCTGCGCGTTGAGCGCCGCCGACAGGAGCTCCAGCTTGCTCCGGTCCCCCTCCAGCATCTGCGTCTCCTGGCCCGTCTCCTCCGCGAAGCCGTCCAGCGACGACACGCCGTTGACGGCGTCCACCAGGCCCGTCAGCGTCATCCCGTTGAGCCGCACCTCGATGCGGAAGACGCCCTCCTCCACCTGACGCGAGGAGAAGCGCGCCTCGCCGTCCTGGCCCGCCGCGAAGCGGCCCGACACCACGCCCGCCTCCGACGTCAGCTCCAGTCCGTCCGCCGCCCGCGCCGCCTCCTGCGCGGGGACCGTCTGCCCACCGCAGGCCCACAGCATCATCGCCGCGACTGCCGCCAGTATCTTCCGCATGAACTCGTACCCCTCCCGCGCTGGTTTTACCGGATGCGCGGAAATAGAGAGAAATTCGCGTTTAGCGGAACCGTGACCTTCCAGCAAGGTGGAACGCGTCAACGGGGTGGATCCTCCCGGCGGAAGAGGGGCAGCGCCCCGGCGGCGTGCCCGAGGCCCGTGGCACCCTCGGGGAGGGACTCGTGGGCGCCCAGGGCGAGCAATCCCCCGGGCACCAACCGCGCCAGCAGCCGCCCCAGGAGCTCGAGTTGCAGGGGCCTCGCGAAGTAGGTGAAGGCCACGTTGCGGCAGAGCACCAGGTGGAAGGGGCCCTCGGGCATGCGCTGGCGCAGATCCTCGCAACGGAAGTCGAGCCCCTCGCGGTACTCGGGCCGCAGGCACAGCTCGCCCTCGCGCTCCTCGAAGGCCTGGGAGCGCCATTCGGAGGGAAGCTCGCGCAGCGTGGGGCGCCGGTAGCAGCCCCGGCGGGCCCGCTCCAACAGCGAGGCGTCCGCGTCGGTGGCCACCAACTCCAGGCGGAAGTCCGGGAAGCGCGGCGCGAGCCCCCACCGGAAGAGGACGGCCAGGGTGTAGGGCTCCTCGCCCGAGGCGCACCCCGCGCTCCACACGCGAAAGACGGTCTCGCCCCGGGCGCGCGCGGCCTCCAGCACCTGGGGGAGGAGCGGCTCACGGAGCGCGTCGAAGACGCCATGGTCCCGGTAGAAGCGGGAGATGGTGACGCGGCAGAGGGCATCCAGCATGGCGCGCTCGGCCGGGTCGTCCTCCAGGCGCTGGAGGTAGGCGGCGAGCCCCCCCACTCCGAGCGCCTTCATCCTCCGGCCCACGCGCTTGCACACCTGCCCGCGTACACGGCGGAAGCCCTCGTACCGCAGGCCAAGGCGAGGCGCGGCCCACCGTAGCAGCTCCAAGCACTCGGCATCCGTCACGCGACACCTCTTCCCCGGTCGGTGCGAGGCCGACAGCAGAGCAGGTTCCCCGAGTCGGGCGTTCACCAGTCGGAGACGGCTGTTGAAGGCCCGACGCGCGCAACGTTCTCTCGGACAAAGGGCACCAGCCCGAAAAGCCCGCCACCGTTGAGACCTCGTCGGAAAACCCTCACCTTGGAACTGAGGGGCGCCGGGGGGCGCCAGAAGGAGACAGACATGGCACGAGTCGAGAAGCGGGCGAGCATGTCCTGGAAGCTCATCCTCGCGGTGGCCGTGCTCGCCGGTTGTAACGTGAGCGGAGAGGACCCTTCCGACTCCCGCGACGAAGACTCGGTGGATTCCCACGGGGGGGGGCCCAGTCCGAGGGACGCCGGAGGACAGACGCGCTGGGTCCACACCGTGCGCAGCGAGGGAAGCAGCGACGCGCCCGTGGCCGTCGGGCAGGACGGGCAGGGCCACATCCTCACCCTGGGCAACCACCGCACGCCCATCGACTTCGGGGAAGGTCCCGTGGGCGGGCCCTCCGGGGCCTCCGTCCTGGTCGTCTCCAAGTACGCTCCCGAGGGCGGGCTGCTCTGGGCCCGCCTCCTCGAAGCGCCGCAGCGCCCGGGGGTGAGCCCGTACGTGCGGGGCCAGGCGCTCGCGATCGACGAGGAGGGCTCCGTGCTGCTGCTGGGGATGCAGAGCGGCGGGTTGGAGCTCGGTGGAAGCGTGCTGCCACCGGGGCCCTTCCTCGCGAGGCTCGACGCGAATGGCCAGCCACGCTGGGCGCGAGCCCTGCCCACCAGCGCCACGGAGCTGGCCGTCAGTCGCAAGGGAGACATCACCCTCGCGGGCGTGCTGACGGGCCGGGTGGACTTCGGCGACGGTCCCCGCACCGGCAACGGCCATCCCTTCCTCGTCCGCTACGGCTCCGAGGGAAAGCCGCGCTGGGTGTATGTCGACTCCGAGCGTGGTGTGCCGATGGACCTCGCCCAGGATGACGCGGGAGACCTCTACCTGACGGGGGGCCGCTTCCCACCGACCTCGCCGCTGCTCTTCCCCTTCCTCTCGCGCCTGTCCGATCGGGGCGTGCTCCAGTGGACGCGGCAGCTCGAGGGAGCCGCGGGGCTGATGATGAGCGTGGCGGCCCACGGCGACCACGTGGCGGTGTCCGGCTACTTCACCGGGAGCTTCCTCTTCCAGGGCGCGCCGCTCAGCGCGTCCACGAGCCGCGGCTTCGCGCTCACCTACGGCAAGGACGGGGCGGAGCGCTGGGGACTCCTGCTGGGCTCCACCTGGGGGATGGTGGAGATGGACCAGGGCTCGGGGCTCGTCATCGCGGGCCGGTACGCGGGAGGCGAGGACTTCGGCCTCGGGCTCGGTGAGCTGACGGGCTACCCGGGCTCGACGAACCTGTACGTGCTGCGGCTTCAGCGGCCCACGGGCAAGGCGCAGTGGATGCGGACGTATCCCTCCGCTTCCTCGCTGCCGGTGGACCTGTCCGTGCCACGCCAGGGCGCGAGCGCGCTCGTCGGCACCTTCCGGGCCCCGGTGGACTTCGGCACCGGCCCGCGCACCCCAGGCACGGGCGCCAACGCCTTCGTCCTCCAGTTGGAGAAGTGAGCCCGAGCGGGCATCAGTCGAGGAACCGCCGCTCCCAGCGGCGCCTGTCCTCCGGAGAGAAGCTGTGGTCGAACATGGGCCCCTCGTAACGCCAGGGCTCCAGCAGGCGCGCCAGCTCGCGGTAGGCGGGCAGCGTGCGGCCCTGCTCGGTGTCACCCGCGTCCGGCCATTCCCCGAGCGTCACCACCGCCCGGTCTCCATCCAACTCCTGCACGGTGGTGCCCGGCGAGCGCAGCCGAGCGCGCAGGGCCGACGCGCCACCCAGCTCGCCCAGCACGGGCTGGCCCAGGAACGTCATCCAGGAGGGACCTCGGACCCGCGTGCCGATGTTGTACGCGAAGGACGACACGTCGGGGAGGTCCATGCCCGGGTAGCGGAAGCACCGGTCACGGATCTCCTGCGGGATTGCCATGGTGTCGTTGGGACCGAGGAAGGCCAGGCCCACATTGCCCGAGCAGAACGGCAACGGGGCCGCCAGTTCCAGCGCCAGCTCGCGCACCCGCCCCGGTCCGTGCTCCTCCAGGTACTCCGTGGGCAGCCAGAACGAGGCCACGCAGGCATGGAGCTTCGAGCCGCTCCACTCAGGGTCGTCGATCTGCCTGCCGTAGTACTCGAACTGGTACCTCTGCGGACCGATTTCCCTAGCGTCCTCCAGGATGACCCGAGGCCAGGGCGCCTCCAACAGATTGCGTCGATTGAGCGCCCAGGTCTCCTGGTCCAGTTCCCAAGAGTCCCCCTCGTCGTCCACGTAGAAGCCGAGATTCTCCGCTCCCACCGCGTTCACGTAGATGTCCATCGAACGCATCACCGCCCGCGCCATCTCCGTGTGTGGTCGGCGCATGTAGAAGTCCAGCCGCAAGCCCTCCCATATCCAATAGCCGCGGGACTCCGTGCGGAGACGGATTCTCGGATAGCGCTCGCTCACCAGAAGACTCCTTTCCGGGGGCCGATCAGCACGAGGCCACTCCCGAACCTGAAGGAGTGACTCCAAGCTCCTTCGCGGATCTCACCCGCGCGCGGAGAGCACTTCCAGCAGCAGGCGTGCGGTCAGCTTGGCGGTCCGGGCATTCTCGTCATGGGGCGGGGAGAGTTCCATCAGGTCGGCGGCCACCAGCCGGGGGTCCGCGGAGACGGTGCGCACCACGTCGATCATCTCCCGCGACGAGAGGCCTCCCACGCCCACGGCGCTGACACCCGGAGCCACGGCGGCATCGGCGGCGTCGAGGTCCACGCTGAGGTAGATGGCGTCCGCCTGGGCCGACACGCGGGCCAGGGCCTCGCGGGCGATGGCCACGGCACCGCGCTCGGCGACGTCCTCGACGGTATAGAGGTGGATGCCCTGCTGGCGGGCCCAGGTGAGGTAGTACTGGGAGTTGGCGAAGCGGCGGAGGCCGATCATCGCGGTGCGCGGGCCGGTGACGATGCCGCTCTCCAGGGCCCGGCGGTAGGGGGTGCCGCTGGAGAGCGAGGCGGCGTCATCGTACTCGCGCACGTCGAGGTGGGCATCGAGCGTGATGAGCGCCAGGCGCAGCTCGGGGCGCGCGGCGGCGAGCCCGCGGATGAGCGAGCCGGAGAGGCCATTGTCTCCACCGATGAAGATGGGCCGAGCGCCGGAGGCGAAGAGGTTGTGGGCGGCGTCCTCGACGTGGACGTGGGCCATGGCGCCGTTCATGGAGGCGAGCGCGAGATCCCCCATGTCCACCACCTCGTTGAGCTCCCGCTGGCCGTCGAAGGAGCCATAGGAGGAGAGCGCCTCGCGCAGCGCCTTGGGGCCGAAGCGGGCGCCGGGGCGGGAGGGGATGCCGCCGTCATAGGGCAGGCCGAGGAGGACGGTGCGGTCCTGGAGCGGGAGGCCCGGCGAGAAGGGGCGCAGGAAGGAGGAGGCGCGAGGGTCGCGAGGGTCGGCTGCCGGACGGAGTCCGGCGAGAGGGTCATTCAGGGTATTCATGGTCAGTCCTCGGGTCGCATCCTTGCCACGGAATCGAGCCCCCGTCGAAGTGTTGCAGCCAGAGGAGCCCACCATGACGACCCAGAAATTCAACCTGCTCGCCCTGTCCCTCGCCTGCCTGGCGGCGGGAGCCACGGGGTGCGGCACCAGCGAAGCCGCGACGAAGCCGCGCCCGGAGACCAGCGCCACCTCCCCCCTGGCCAAGGAGCTGTTGGCCGCGCACAACGAGGTGCGGGCGAGCGCGAAGCCCAAGCCGAAGGCGCCCCTGCCTGCGCTCACGTGGTCGCCGGAGGCCGCGAAGGTGGCGCGGGCCTGGGCCAACAACTGCGAGTTCGAGCACAACCGCAACCGGGGCAAGTTCGGGGAGAACCTCGCCGCCGCCGCCCCCCCGGGCTCGAAGACGAACCGGGAGGCAGTGCTGGACTGGGCCTCCGAGGTGGCGGACTACACGTACTCCACCAACAAGTGCGCGCCGGGCAAGGTGTGCGGCCACTACACGCAACTGGTGTGGCGCGACACGACACAGGTGGGGTGCGCGACGGCCATCTGTACGAAGAACTCGCCCTTCGGCGCGCAGTTCCCCAAATGGGAACTCCTGGTCTGCAACTACGCGCCGCCGGGCAACTTCGTGGGACAGAAGCCCTACTGACGGGCCAGCGAAAAGACGACGGGCCACCCGGCACCCCACCCCGGCGAGGGGTGGGACCGGATGGCCCGTGAACCACGGCCCGGCCTGGACTACTTCTTGGCCGGCTGGCCACCCTGCGCCGGCTGACCCGGAGCGCCGCCCGGAGCGCCGCCCGGAGCGCCCGGCATCCCAGGCATGCCCGCGGGGGCCTCGCTCTTCTGCACCTCCAGCAGCTCCACCTCGAACACCAGCGCCGAGCCGCCCGGGATGCCCG
>NZ_DASVWK010000973.1:0-2818 GCF_036389735.1 Archangium sp.
GGGACAGCTCCGCCTCGGGGATGGGCTCGTCGCGCACGCGGGAGAGCTCCGCGCGGATGCCCTCGAGCGCGGCCTCCACCTTCTCGGGGCTGGTGCCCATGTAGACGGCGAAGTAGCCCGGATCCACGCCCTCGATGGAGAAGCTGCTGACGCTGTAGGCCATGGAGCGCTTGTCGCGCAGCTCCACGAAGAGGCGACCGCCCTGACCGCTCAGCACCGTGGAGAGCACCTCCAGCGCGTGCCGCCGGGGGTCGTCGATCCGCACGCCCCGGAAGCCCAGGACGAGGTGCGTCTGCGCGCGCGCCAGCACCCGCTTGTCCGTGCGCGGGGACTCGGGAGGCGCTTCGGGCCGCACCTGGGGCGGAGGCCCCGCGCGGCCCCGGGAGGTGCCGAAGGCCTCGTGCGCGAGCGCGAGCACCTCGTCCACCCTCACGTCTCCCACCACGCACAGGGTGAGCTGCGAGGGGTCCATGTGCGCGGCGTGGTAGGCGCGCAGCGCGTCCGGCCCCAGCTTCTCCACCGAGGCCTGCTCACCCAGGGTGGACAGCCGGTAGGGGTGCGTGCGGAAGAGCGTGCGGCCGAAGAGATCGAAGGCCAGGCCGCTCGGCTTGTCCTCGCGGGTGAGGATGTCCTGGAGCAGCAGGGCGCGCTCGCGGGCCACCTCGGCCTCGGGGAAACTGGGGTTGAGAAGGCAGTCCGCGAAGAGGCGGAAGGCGGGCTGGAGGTGGCGCGAGAGGAACTCGCCCCGCAGGCCCACCGAGTTGCGGCCCCCCTGGCCGTTGAGCGAGCCGGCGAGGTCGTCGATGAGGTGGGAGATCTCCTCGGCGTCATGCGAGGGCGTGCCACGGGTGAGGCAACGGCCGAGCAGGGTGGTGAGGCCGTTGGTCTCCGGTGTCTCGTAACGCAGGCCGCCGGCGAAGGCGGCGCGCACGGCGAAGAGGGGCACGGCCGGCTCCTCGCGCACGAGGATGCGCGCGCCCGAGGGCAACCGCTCCTCCACGATCCGTCCCGGGGAGGCCGGGGTGGTGCGGCCCACGCGCAGCGCGGGCTCGGCGGGGGCGGCCTTGGAGGTGCGGCGCTCGGGTGGGGTGGTAGGGGCCTCGCTCGACACCCGGTCGAGAATCTCCTCGGCCTGCTCGGCGCTGAAGGTGGAGCCCTGGGGCAGCAGCCCGGTGACGATGGCCCGGTCGAAGCGCAGGTAGCGCTCGGCCACCTCGCGGATGTGCTCGGGGGTGAGCCGGGCGATGGCCTCGTAGTAGCGTGCCTCCGCCTCCAGGTTCCCCATGGAGGATTGGTAGTGGCCCAGCTTGCGCGCCAGACCCTGCACCGTCTCGCGCTGGTAGATGGCCTCGGCCTCGATGAGGGCCTTCACCGTGGCCAGTTCGTCCGCGGGCACCAGGCTCGTGCGCAGCGCGGTCAGCACCCGTACCGTCTCCTCGAGGGCCTGGGGCAGCTTCGTGGCGGGCAGGGTGAGGCTGGCGCTGAAGAGGCCGGGATCCCTCGGGGTGTAGGCGTACGCGTGCACGTCGTTGACGAGGCCGCGCTTGCGCTTCACCTCCAGCACCAGCCGGGACGCATCGCCCTGCCCGGCGAGCATGGCGAGCGTGTCCAGCGCGGGCACGTCCGGGTGGTCCGCCTGGGGGATGAGGAAGGCGAGGTTGAGGTAGGCCTCCTTCACCTCGTCCGGGCGCAGCAGCACGCGGCGGCGGGTGACCTCCGGCTCACGCGGGCGGGCCATGGAGCCCTCATAGGGTCGGCCCCAGTCCCCGCCGAAGATTTCCTCCACCCACCCGCGCAGCTCCGTCTCGGTGAAATCGCCCGTGGCGGCCAGCACCAGGTTCTTCGGCGTGTAGTGGCGCCGGTAGAACTCGAGCACCTTGTCGCGGGTGAAGCCGCGCACGCTCTCCGCGGTGCCGATGACGGGCAGGCGGTAGGGGTGTTCCTGGTAGGCGGTGGAGAAGAGGTCGCGCGAGGCGCGCCGGGCCGGCGTGTCCTGGCTGCGTTTGATCTCCTCGCACACCACCTCGATTTCCCGGGCCAGCTCGTCCGCGTCGAAGGAGGAGGCGCGGATGGCGTCGCCGAGGATGTCCAGGCCCATGCGGGCGAACTGGCTGGCGATGACGATGTGGTAGACCGTCTGGTCGAAGGACGTCCAGGCGTTGATCTCTCCGCCGTGGGCCTCGATGTCGCGGGCGATCTCCCCGGGGCCGCGGCGGGCGGTGCCCTTGAAGAGCATGTGCTCGTGCAGGTGCGCGAGGCCGGCCTGGTCCGGGCGCTCATCGGCGCTGCCGGCCTTCACCCACACCTGGAAGGCGGCCACTCGCGCCGCGTGCTGCTCCTCGAAGACGACGGTGAGCCCGTTGGGAAGTGTGTAGCGCTGAGCCATGGAACGTCTGAACCTGACACCGGCAGTGGGGGTAGGCAAGGCAAGCCGGCGGCCTTTCCGACCAGTCCCTAACGCCTGGAGCGACCCGTCGCGACCCTGTTGTGCGCCCGGAGACCAGCCGGGAGAGCGTGGCGCGTACCCGTCTCGGGCTTTCCTGGAGAAGAGCCCCAACTGGAGTTAACCTGGGCCTACATGGGCGCGTCGTCAGAGGAGATGGATCCACTCGCGGAGTTGCGCGAGAGCCTGGAGGCGGAGACGGCTTCCGTGGGGACGGGTGCACCCGTTGCCGCGCGTCCCGCCGCGCCGCCGAAGGCCCCGCCGCCCCTGCCTCCGCGCAAGGCCGCGACCGCGCCGACGACCCCGAGCAAGCCGAGCTCCTCCACACAGGCCGCCTACAGGCCCGCCATGTCGCTGCCGTCCGTGCAGACCGCG
>NZ_DASVWK010000974.1:0-3750 GCF_036389735.1 Archangium sp.
CGGAGGTGTTCCGCTTCGCCGGGCGGGTGATGTTCAAGGGACTGGAACGCAAGGGCGGGCTCGAAGTCTGGGAGCTGGTGGACGAGCACGGCGTGGGCAGGCTGTTCGCACAGCACCACGCCGCGGAATGGCTCCGGGCCCAGTGGCGGGCGGGCTGATTACAGCCGCTGGAGGGCGAAGCGCGAGCGGACCTTCATGCCGCCCATGCCCCCCATGGACTGGTCGATGGTCTGGGTGCCCTCGATGCGCATGAGCCGGCCGGCGGCCACGTCGAAGCCGCTGGTGGCGTCCACGTCCACCTTCATGCCCATGTCCCCGCCGCCCTGCATACCGCCCATGTTCGGGTCGCCCATGGAGTCCTGGTTGGCCATGGCCTCGGCCTGGGCGGTGGAGGTCTCCTGGGCCACGGTGGTGTGGAGCTGCGCGACGTTCTCCTCCACGGCGGAAAGGGTCGTCGCCATGGCGCCCATGGGCGTGGTCACCTCGTAGCGGCCGCCCGGCGTCATGTCGCCCTCGGGGAGCACCATCATCTCGAAGATCTCCTTGGGGAGCACGTCGATGCCGGGGTCCTCCTCCTTCACCTGCACGGCCTTGAGCGCCGGGGGCACCTTCTTCTCGTCCATCGCGAGGGAGATGGCGCCGGTCTTCGGGTTCACCGCGGCCACCACCTTGACCTGCGTGTCGCCGGCGGTCATCGAGGCACTGGCGCCCGTGGGGCCCGCCTTCACGTCGTGGACGCCCACCACGGTGCGATCCTCTTGAAGGTAGACCGTCACCATGCGGAAGAACTTCGCATGGCCCTTGCGGTCCACCTCGGCCTTCACCTTCTTGGCGGCGGCGGGAATCTTGTCGAGGGTGGAGATGCGCTTGTCGCCGCCGATCAACTCCATCTTCTCCAGGGTGAGCTCCATCTCGGCCGTGCCGTCCGGCCGCACCGCGAGCACCTTCTGGCTGAAGGTGGACTGGACCTTCATGCGGACGTTCATGCCGCCGGGGCCCATGTTCATGCCGGGCATGTTGGCGCCCATGCCGGGCATGTTGGCGCCCATGCCGGGCATCTTCATCTCGATGGTCGAGTCATCCTCATACTGGAAGCGGTGCACATCTCCCTTCTTCCACTGGTAGTTGAGCTCCACGGCGGAAGCGGAGCCGGAGACGAGAAGGGCCAGGGCGGCCGCGAGACTGCGAGGACCACTGCGCATAGGAATTCCCCCTCCCAAGGGCTGGCGGCGAACAGGGTGCCCGCCACCGCATTCGGGATTGTCACAAGGTACGGCGCTCTGGACGGGACGTCGCCCCAAATATTCTCGGCGCTGGCCTAGACTGGGGCCGTGACGGACACGCCCGACACCCTCCTCGACGGCACCCATGCCGTGCTCACCCCCGAGTACGTGGAGTTCCGTTTCACGCTCGCGGGCCTCTACTCGCGCTTCCTCGCGTGGCTGCTGGACGCGTTCATCGTCCTGGTCGGCACGGGCATGTTCCTCACCGGGCTGAGCCTCGTGATGCTCGCCTTCCCCGGCTTCGGCAGCGCGCTGGGCATCGTCGTCTACTTCCTGGTGGACTGGGGCTACGGCATCGCCCTGGAGACGGCCTGGAGCGGGCAGACGGTGGGCAAGCGCGTACTGGGCCTGCGCGTCATCCAGCAGAGCGGCGTGCGCATCGGCTTCTACCACGCGGCGCTGCGCAACCTGGCGCGCCCGGTGGACAAGCTGCCCCTGCTCTACCTGGTGGGCGGGGTGACGGCGCTGCTGTCGGGCTCGCACCAGCGGCTGGGGGACATGCTCGCCGGCACCATCGTGGTGCGCGAGCGTCGCCTCAAGGCCCCCTCGGCCATCGGGGCCACGGCGGGCGAGGGGCTGCTGGCGGATCCCCTCTTCGTCTCGCGGGTGAAGCGGCTGAGCGCCGAGACGCGGGAGGTGGTGCTCTCCGCGGCGCTGCGGCGCGAGGAGCTGCGGATGGAGGCCCGGCTGCGCCTCTTCTCGGCGCTGGGCACCAAGCTGCAGGAGTTGCTGTCGATGGAGAAGCCGGCCCACCTCTCGGACGAGAAGTGGACCCTGCTGGTGGCCGCGGCCCTGCTGCCCTCCCCGGTCACTCGGGCCGGGGGACGGGCGGCGCGCGCGGTGGCCTAGAAGTAGACGGCCGTGCCCGCGGACACGATGACCGACGTCTGCACGCGCTCCTCCAGCGACAGGTAGGCGTTGAACTGCGCCCGCGCCCCGATGCTGATGGAGTCCGAGACGAAGAAATCGAGGCCCGCGTTGGGGCCCACGCCGGCGAAGTTCGAGTCCCCCTGCGGCTTGAAGACGTGCAGGTAGCTCAGATCCGCGCCCACATAGGGACGGATGGACTCCTCCAGGAAGAGGTAGCGGATGCCCAACGAGGGAGCGAGCCCCACCACCCGCCGCCCGCTGATGGGGTCCGCCGGGAAGGCGATCTTCGTGAGCGACACCACCTCGAAGCCGTTCTCGATGTAGAGGCTGGCGTCGAAGCCGAGGAAGCCGGTGCTGGTGAGGCTGGCCGTGCCGTTGAAGCTCATGTAGCCCGCGGACACACCGAGGCTGCGGTTGGCGAACTGGGCGTGAGCGGGAGCGGCCGCGAACAGGGCCACCGAGAAGCCGAGGGCGGAGAGAAACGTGCGCATGGCGCCGGACTCTAGCGTCCCACGCTCGGGGTCTAAACCCCTGAAACCGTGGGCGTTCCCCCTCCAGGGGCGTTGATCCGGGAGGGGGGCCTCTCCTACACTCCCTCCGGTCATGTCTTCCCTTCGCTCCGCGCTCGTCATCCCCCTGCTCCTGGCTTCCGGCTGCATCACCACCCCGCCCCCCAACGAGCGGGCCCTGTACAACAACGAGATGTGTGCCCAGGAACTCGGGAAGGGAGACCTCAAGCAGGCCGAGATCTTCTGTGACCTGGGCCTGGAGTTCGCCCCTCAGTACGCGGACCTGTGGGTGAACAAGGGCCTCATCGCCATGTACGCCGGCAACAAGTCCACGGCGAAGGAGCACTTCATCAAGGCGATCCGCTTCAACCAGGAGCACGCCGCCGCCTACATGAACCTGGGCAAGCTGTACCTGGACGAGGGCGCCAACGGGAAGGCGCACGACAGCTTCCAGCGCGCGCTCAAGGTGAACCCGGACTACATCGAGGCCCGGTACAACCTGGGGCTCACCTTCATCAACCTGGAGAAGCTGGACAAGGCGGAGAAGGAGTTCCTCACCATCCTCGCGGTGAACCCCAACGTGGCCGAGGTCCACCACGACCTGGGCATCATCCGCTACCGCCAGGGCCGGATGGAGGAGACGGTGGACGAGATGCAGAAGGCCGTCCAGCTCGCCCCCAACCTGAACGCGGACTGGTGGAACGACCTGGGCGCGGTGCTGATGGAGCTCAGCCGCTTCCAGGAGGCCAAGGATGCCTTCGGCAGCTGCGTGGCCCTCAACCCCAAGCACCCGCAGTGCCTCAACAACTTGAGCATCTCCCAGCGCAAGGGAGCCCTCACGGACACGGCCCTCCGGGAGTTCCGCGACACGCAGAAGGCGCAGAACGACCCCTCCGCCCTCTTCATCCTGGGGCGCCAGTATAAGGAGAAGGGCCTGGTGCCCGAGGAGACGCGCGCCTACAAGGACTGCCTCAAGCTGGACGGCAAGTACGCCCCCTGCCACTACGGCCTGTTCCAGGTGTACTCGAGCGGCCACCAGCGCGAGAGCGCCGAGGTCGCCTGCAAGAACTTCCTGAAGTACGGCACCG
>NZ_DASVWK010000975.1:0-15301 GCF_036389735.1 Archangium sp.
TCACACTTCGCCGTGGCGCAGTTGTATTTATACGTGGTCTTGGTACGCAGCCGAGTGCCCGTCTCACCGCAGGTGTCACCAAACCCACCACAGGCCCCCACGGTCTCGGAGTCCGCGGGGCATGGCGGCGGCGTCGTTCCCCTGCAGATTCCCGTGCCGTTGCACACGTCGCTGGTGGTGCAGGTGTTGTTGTCATTGCACGAGGTACCCGCTGGCGCCTTGCCATCGGCCGGGCAAACGCCGCCAGAGCACGTCTCGGCGACATCGCAAACATCGGCGGCCGTGCGGCACTGCACTCCGGCGGTGCTGCGTGTGCACGCCACCGTGTCGTTGACGGTCGTCGACTCACACCTTCCCGTGGCGCAGTCGTACTTATAGGTAATCTTGGAATGCGACCGGGTGCCCGTCTCATCGCAGGTGTCGCTGAACCCACCACAGGTGCCCCAGCTCTCGGAGTCCGCGGGGCAGGGCTGCGGCCCAGGTGGCAGCCGCGTACACGCCTGCGTGTCCGTGCTGGTGCTCGACAGAGTGCACGTCCCCGCTTCACAGGTGGAAGCCGTCACGGGCCTCGACTCCGTCCCTGTCGGGTCGCAGTAGTCACTGAAGCCTTCGCAGCTGCCCCAGTCGCCGGTGCTCGTGCCACAGCTCGTCCCGTTGGGGATATGCCCATCCAGAGGGCAGGTCTTGCTCGAGCCGTCGCAGACTTCCGCCACATCGCAGATGCCCGAAGCCGCTCGGCAAGAGGTGCCGGCATCGACCACCGCGTCCGCGGGGCAGGCCGCTTCCGCTCCCGTGCAGTACTCCGCCACGTCGCAGTCGCCCCCCGAGGCCCGGCACTTCACTTCCGAGGAAACCATGCTGCAGGTGCCCTTGAGCCCCGCCAGGTCGCAGGCGTCACATTCCCCGTCGCACGCCGAGTTGCAGCACACCCCGTCCACACACTGCCCGCTGGCGCACTGGTTGGCGCTGCTGCATTCGACGCCGTTCTCCTTCTGCACCGCGCAGGTGGTCCCCTCGCAGTAGGAGCCGCCCCCGCAGTCGGCATCGGCCCGGCAACAACTCGAGGAGACACACTCCCCATAGCCGCACGTGGCCGGGTCGCAGCTCCGCGTCCCCGCCGCGCCGCACCAAGCCGTGCAGCTCTGGGTGGCCGTGCCGGTACACTCGAAGCCGTCGTCTACCTGCCCGTTGCAGTCGTCATCCACCTCATTGCACGTCTCCTCGGCTTTTCCCGCCAGCTCGTCCAGCGGGGCGAGGTTGCCCGAGGCGTTGCCGTTCAGCGAAACGGCGTAGATGCCGCCAGTCCAGCCGCCATTGTTGAAGACGAGGTCGGCTTTGGGTGCCAGCACCGTTCCCAGCAGACCAAAGTCGCGAGCCTCGAGGCGGGTGGCATCCACGAAGTTATAAAGCACGCGCCGCGGGTTGATGCTGGCATTGAAGCCGCCTTTGAGGGGGGTGGACGCCGTGCCGCGGATGTTGACCAGCGCGAACGAGCCGGTCGGCACGTTGATGTTCCGCGCCGAGACCTCATTGAAGTCGCTCGCGGTCACCTCGAAAACGTTCAGGCACGGATCCGTGCCGGTCAGGTCCAGGGCGCCCCACTTCTGGCGCTGGGTCTTGCCATTGACCGGTTGGGTGGCCAACCGCGAGGACAATGCGAGCAGGTCGGTGAACCGTTCCGCGAAGCCACGGAGCACGAAGTCAGGGGGGGTGCCCTGCGTCAATGGGCCCCTCTTGATATTCACGCTCCATTTGGGAGTGTAGCTGCCCCCATACCAGGTGGCGCCGTGAACGCTGCCAGCCGTGAGGGTCAGGTTACCGCCCGCCACCAACGTGTTGGAGACGTTGTCGTCCGGCAGCGCCTCGCCCACCGAGAAGTTGTCCAGGGTGATATTGCCACCCGCGGCCACCTTGCCCTTGATGAGGCGGCCTCCGCTGTAGTCCTTGAGCAGGAACAGGTTGTAGTCGCTCAGATGGATGTCGAGGCAGCTGGAGCAGCGCTCCCCCGCGAGCTCACGGGCGGCGGTGCTCACTTTCGCCGTCTCTTGCGCTGGCTCTGACCCGGGTTCGCTCGGGCTGCAGTTCAACGCGCCCAAAAGCACTGCTGCCGCCAACAACCACACCACTCCCGCACGGTACATTTCAGCCGCTCCATGCCCCCAGCGGGTTTTCCGCTGGAGCGCTTTTATTCGAGCTCCAAATTGCCGAGCGGAAGGCGCAGCAAAAGGACGCTTGATTGGAGGGAGCCGGCGAGGGGCGAAATGATGCAAAAAATAACGTTTTTGGCGGTTGGCCGGTTTTATCCTCTGCTGGATGCCCCTGCGCCCCCGCCTCCAACTCTTCGAGTTCATCGACCAGCCCTGGCTGCCGGCGCCGTTGCGCCGTGGCGAGGTCGACTACCTTGTCGACCTCTGCTCCGGCTCGGGGGCCCGTGGCGCACCCTGCTCCCGGCGCTGCGGGCGGTGCACGGCCGGTCCGAGGTAGTGCTCACCGACCTCCATCCCATCCCGGGGCAGGAGCTGCCCGCCGGCGCGCACTACCGCGACACCCCGGTCGACGCCACTCGCATCCCCGAGGAGCTGAAATTGGGCGAGTTGCATGTGGCCCTCCGCTCCACGCGGGAGGCGTTGCCTCTCTGCCAGGGAACGCGCCTGCCGGGCCTGCAGATGGACGGATGGACCCTGGTGGGCGGGATTCACCGGAGCCTGGGGGAGCTCGACGCCGAGTCCTCGTTTCGTGAGCAGCTCCGAATCTCCCGGGAGAACAAGTACATGACGGGCGTCATCAGGGGCCTCACGGAGCTGGCGGAGCTCTCGCTCGCACGAGGCGACCTCGCCCAGGCGCGGCGGCTCCACGACGAGGCCCGAGCGCTCTTGCAGGAGAAGAAACGACGCGCACCGGAGGACCTCGCGCTGCGCCAGGCCCGGCTCGCCTTCGAGGAAGGCCACCTCGAGGAGGCCTCGCGGCTGGCGGAGGCGGCGGTGACGACCGTGCAGCAGCTCGACGTTCCCGAGGTCCACCTCCTGCGGGCCCGGATCTTCCTGGCCCTGGCTCAATATAAGGAGGCGAATGTCGCCCTCCTGGAGGCGGGTGAGCCCGCCGTGCGGATGACCTGGCTCGCGCTGAGGCTCCAGGCCGCCCGCCTTCGCGCCGCGCGTGGGGGCGCCTCGGAGCGCGAGGCCGCGCTGGCGAGCCTCCGGGAGCTCCTCGGCCAGGCCCAGGAGCTGGGATGGCTGGAGGGTCAATACGAGGCGCGCCTGGCGCTCGGGGAGGTGGAGCTGGCCGCGGGAAGAAGGGCGGCCGGGCTCGTGCGGCTGAAGGCCCTCGAGCGCGATGCCAGGAAGAGCGGTTGGGAGTCGTGGGCCAGGAAGGCGTCCCTCCAAGCGGGTCCATGACGGGCATGGGGGATGCATCTTCGAGAAGGGTAGGCAGGGTGCGGAGGCGGCGGAGCCCTCTCGGGCGCAATGCTTGCGCCCCAGGCGCGCAGTCCTTGCGTGGGGGGTGGTGCGATGAAGGAGCCTGGAGGAACGACGATGCGACGGATACTCGTGGCGGTGGACAGTACCCCGGTGGCGCGCGAGGCGGCGCGCCTGGGGCTGGAGCTGGCCGAGCGCGTGAGCGCCCGCGTGACCCTGGTGCACGTGCTGCCGCATGCGGTGGCCGAGGGTGAGACGGCCGACTTCGCCGCCTTCGAGCGCGCGTGCGAGGAGTACGCGAGCGGGCTGTTGGCGGAGCTGCACCAGCTCACCGGCCGGAGCGGGCCGCCCACGGAGCTGGCGGTGCTCCACGGCGAGCCCGCGGAGGCCATCTCCCGGGCGGCCGCGGTGGAGGACGTGGACCTGGTCATCGTGGGTACGCGGGCCCGAGGAGCGCTCGCGCGCACACTGCTGGGCAGCGTGGCGGATACGTTGCTGCACCAGTGCCCCAAGCCGGTAATGGTGGTGCCCGAGGGCTCCAAGCGGGTGCGCGTCCGTGCGGAGAGCCCGGAAGAGGAACTGACGGGGGCGGGCGCCGTGCTCAGTGCACGTGGTCCGGAGTAGGCACCTCGGGCCGGGCCTCCGGCGGGTGCGCCGCCGCGTGGGACACGGGCAGCCGTACCCGGAAGGTGGAACCCACCCCGGGGCGGCTGTCCACCTCGATGCGGCCCCCATGGGCCTCCACGATGCGCCGGGCCACGGACAGGCCGATGCCCACGCCCGGCGCCTTCTCGCGGGCCCGGACGGCGCGCTGGAAGGGCATGAAGAGGTGGCGCATCTCCTCGGCCGAGATGCCGATGCCCCGGTCCACCACGGACAGCACCGCCTCGTCTCCCTCGCGGGCGACGATGAGGTCCACGCGGCTGCCCGTCGGCGAGTACTTCAGCGCGTTGCTCACCAGGTTGTGTAGCACCTGCTCGATGCGCGTGGGATCGCAGCTGAGCGGGACGGGCTCCTCGGGGAGCCGCACTTGAAAGTCCTGTGAGGAGCCTCCCTGGTACAGCTCGGCCACCTCGCGGACGAGCTCGCGCGCGTCACGCTCCTCCAACTGGAGTTCGAAGCGGCCGGCCTCGATGCGGGTGGCGTCGAGCAGGTCCCCCACCATCCGATCCAGGCGCGCCACCTGGCGGCGCACGAGGGCCATCGTCTTCTGCATGCGCTCCTCGGTCAGGGGGCGGCCGGAGGTGACGAGCGCGGCGGACATCTTCAGGGCGGACAGGGGGTTGCGCAGGTCGTGCGCCACGCCAGCCAGGAAGGTGAGCTGGTCCTCCTGCTGGCGCGCCAGCGAGTTGGCCATCTCATTGAAGGTCCGGGCCATGTCGCGCAGCTCGGCGGGGCCCTGCTCGGGAGCGCGGGTGCGCTTGCGCCCGCCGCCGAAGCGGCGCATGGAGAGGCTGATGTCGAACAGGGGGCGGAAGACGAAGCGGCGCATCCACAGCAGCAGCCCCGCCCCGCCGAGCACCAGGAGCGCGGCCACGCCGATGCCGCCGATGTTGGCGAGCCGATCCCACCGGCCCGCCCGGGCCTGGGCGAGGTGGGCCTCCTTCACGTTGAACTCGACGAGCCGATCCAGCGCCTGGAGGGCGGCCTCCAAAGGGGGGCCCAGCACCTGGGGCAGCTGCTCGGCGGGCAGACCTCGTGCCTCTTCACGCTTGAGGAGATAGAAGGTGATGGCCTGCTCGGCCTCGGCGAGCAGCGCCCGCTCCTGCTCCGACTGTGCCTGACGCCGGGCCTCGGCGAGGTGGCCGCGGATGGAGTCTTCCGTCTCGGCGAGCGAGCGGTCGGTATCCGAGGGTAGCCGCAGCATGGGGTTGGGCAACCGGATGAGGGTGAGCAGGTCCACCTCGAGCTGCTCGGCGATGCGCACGCCGTCCACCGCGTCTCCGAGTTCCTCGGTGGTGCGGTGGAGGTAGGACGTCAGGCCGACGAGCGAGATGGCGGCGGCCAGGGACAAGGCCCCGAACACCGCCAGGGACGCGGTGGCGACGGCCTTGAGGCTCATGGCGCCTCCACGGAGTTCGGGCGGTGCGGGGCGCGGCGAGAGCAGCAGAGGTCCACGCGATTCCTCCCCGAGTCACAGGTCCAGGGAGGAAGATGTGTCCGGAAGGACTCGCTTCGCCACGCCCGGCTGGAGAGCGAGCGACCACGAGGGAGCGGAGGGACGGACAGCCCCCCGCTCCCAGGCTCACCTCACGGGAAGCGTATCGAAATCCCCCCTGGGGAGTCAGGCGCCGAAGCCGCCGAGGGCGGTGCGGCTGAAGCTGGCGGCGCCCTGGCTGACGCGGACGGCGGACTGGCTGAAGACCTGGAAGGCCTTGCGGATGTCCTGGGCGCTCTGACCGGGAGTGAGGATCCACTTGTCCTCGATGCCCATCTCGCGGAACACCTTGCGGAAGTCGGTGCTGCCGTCGTCGATGCCCATGGCGGCGACGATGTGGTTCTCCGCGCGACGCAGGTCACTCACGAGGGCGGCGACATCTCGGGGGCGAGCACTCTGGGAGTGGCAGTCCGCACCATCGGTGATGAGGAGGGTGACGGTGCGAGCGGAGACGCCGTTGCGGGTGAACTCCTGGGCCTTGGCGAGCACGGTGCCGAGCAGGACGACGGCCTGGTCATGGAGGGGCGTGCCCTTGTCGGGGTCGTAGTTCTTGGAGTGCATGCGGACGACGTCCTCGAGGGGCCGGAAGGGGTTGAGGACGAAGCCGTTGAGGTAGCGGGTGTGGAAGAGGATGCCGTCCTTCTGCTGGGAGGAGAGGAGGGCATCGAGGACGAGGTTGTGGCCGTCGCAGACGGTGCGGGCGTGGCCGCCGTGCTGGATGGAGCCGGAGTCATCGGGCATGACGGTGACGAGGACGACCTCGGAGGCCTGGACGTCATCGACGCTGACCCCGAGGCCGGCCTGAATCTGCGCGCCGAGGTCGACGACGGTGAGGGCCTGGAGGGCCTGGGGGCTGAGAACGCCCTCGGCATGGGCGGCATCGAACAAGGCGGAGACCGTGGAGGTGCTGCCATTACCATTGCTGGACTTGGAGCTCATGTGAGCCTCACTGAGGAAGAGAGGTGAGAACCGCCGTTACGAGATGCGCAGGTCAGGCCACGAGGCGAGCGGGTCGGTGGACTTCACGAGGTGCATGCCGGCATCGGCGAAGCGCTTGAGCGCGGCGTCGGCCTGGGGGGTGAAGTCCGCGGCGAAACCACCCTTGCCATCGGGGACGGTGACGGCGGACATGCAGTCGGTGAGCAGGTACACCTTGCGAGCGAGCGCGGCGTCCTGGGCGAGAATCTCGCCGAGCAGGTCATCAATGGAGCTCTTCACGCAGTGGCTGGCGGCCTGGCCAGCGATGACGACGGCATCGGCGGTGAGGAGCGTCTTGAGGAACTGGGTATTGCGCTGGGCGAGCGGCTGCCCATCGTGGCGGCTGAGCACCTCGGGACGCAGGACCGAGTAGTTCTCGGTGAGGGGGTTGCCACCCTTGACCTCGGCCCAGGACTGGGCGCCGCGGGCGAACGAGTGGAACAAGCGGGCCTCCTGGACGACGCCAGCGATCGCATGCCCATCGCCGCCGAGGAGGCAGTGAGGGGGCCAGAGGTAGAGGGTGTACTTCCCGGCGCGCTCGAGCTCCTCGCAGTAGTACTTCACCTGCTTGAGGAGCCAGGGGTAGTTGCCCCCGCAGAGCCACTTGGCGACCGCGGGGTTGGGGCGCACCTGGCCGCGTTCAATCTGCTCGCGAGTGATTTCGCGGTAGGGGGTGAGGGGCTGGTCGTTCTGGTCGACCCAGAAGGAGGGGAAGAAGATCTGGTAGGCGAAGTGCGTATCGAGGGTGGTGGTGACGTTGGTGAGGGCACCGAGGTTCTTGTAGATGAACTCCGAGATGCGGCGGCTGTCGTCAATGGCGCCGCGGCCGCTGCGCCCGGCGACGTAGAGGGAGCCCTCGGGGAAGCAGAAGTCCTTCTGGACGTCGATGAGGAGCAGGTGGAGGTTGAAGGAGTCGGTGGCGGCGGCGGAGATGCCATGGGCGCCGCGCCAGAGGTTGGCCTCGGCCTGGAGCGTCATGGCGTTGGGGCCGTAGGCGTACGCGCTGGCGTTGGCGGCCTTGTAGAACGACGGAAGCGGCAACTCCTTCAGAGTCGACTGCGTCTTCATTGTGCGTCCCCCTTCGTGTCTCAGCAACACCAACATAGTGTCCAAACAACACCATGTCAAGCCGAGATGGCCCGTATCGGGGCCGCCCCGGGGTACGGCGAGGTGTCAGGTCATGCGCAGGGCGGTGACGTCCTGGCGGCGGACGACGGTGAGTCCGTTGCGGGTGAGGAAAAGACGGCTGTCGGCGTCGACGAAGGGCTCGGTGTCGGGGAACTCCCGGACGACCTCGAGCCGCCCCTGGCGCAGCTCCACGCGGACGAGTCCCGCGTCCGTGGCGGCGAAGAGGGCCTCCCCCGCGGCGCACTTGCCCCGCAGCGAGCCCAGCCACGAGCCATCCCCGGCCTCCGTCTTCGTGCTCGCCTTCACCGCGCCATCCGCGCCCACCACCACGCAGTGGTGCACCGTGCGGCCGCCCGTCTCCTCGGCGAGGAACAGCCAGCAGTGGGGCCCGTCGAACACGGCCTCCGCGTCCACCAACCGGCCCGAGGGCCACGGCAGCGCCAGGCCATCCTTGAGACCCGGGCGCACGGCGTCGAAGACGAAGGCCCCACGCAACGAGCCCGCCCGGTGGAAGCCGAGCCCGAAGCGCGGCCCCACGAAGAGGCGCGTCTGCCCCGCGAGCACCTCGCCCAGACGCTCGGGGCCGAGCGTCCCATCCCGCCACAGCGCACCGGCATGGGCCCAGTAACGGTGCCGCGCATTGGCGCCGAAGGCCGGGCGCAGGTCGGGCGCGTCCACGCCCAGGCGCTCGGGGCGCTGACCGGGGGCGAGCACGGCATACTCCCCGCCCTTCCCCACCAGCGTGACGGCGCCTTGGAGGTCCCACTGGAGCGAGGGGTCCAACGCCCCCTGGAGCACGGCCGAGCCGTCCTCGCGCCGGTAGGCCCCATCCGCGTGGAGGAGCCAGCGCAGGGTGCCGTCCTCGGCGCGGGCGTGAAGGATGACGCCCTCGGTGGTGAAGAGGCGGGAGGCCACCACCTGGCCGCGTACGGTGGTGACGGGCGTGGCGTTCACCGTCGCGCTGGGGCGGCACGTGGGGCACGAGGCCCGCGCGTGCTCCACGCCACACGAGGCGCACACGGTGAAGCGCAGCGAGTCCAGCAGCGGGAGGGGAAAGGCGCCCCGGGCATCCTCGACGAAGACCCGGTGCAGGCAGTGCAGCAGGTCATCCGGCAGCACGCCGAAAGGAGTGGCGGGCTTGGGGTACTGGACGTCCGGGTGGAAGACGGTCAGGCGCTGGAGGACGCGAGCGGTGGGCGTGGCCTTGGGCGAGGGAGGCTTGGGGCGGTGGATGCCGCCGTAGGGCCCCACGCACAAGAGGCTCTGCATCAACGAAACGGCGAAGGCATACCAGTCGCTGTCCGTGGAGGCCGGGCGCGAGGGCATCAGCCCCTGTGCCGCGCCGCCCAGGCGCAGCGGGTCGAGGAACTTCTCGGTGAAGACGGCGGCGAGGTACGGACCGAACTGGAAGCTGTCGGCGTCGATGAGCCAGGCGTCGTTGCCGGTGACGAGGATGTTGAGGTCGTTGAAGTCGCCCACCACCACTCCGGACCCATGGAGCGCGGAGAGGGTGCGGTGCAGGCCCTGGAAGAGCTCGGCGACGCGGGAGGACGGCACCCCGGCGCGCCGGAAGGCGGGATCACCGAAGCGGCGCAGGGGCTCGGCGCCGTCGAGCTTGCGCATGGCATAGCCGAGCACCGTCTTGCCCTTCTTGTCGGTGGCGAGCGTCTGAGGCGAGATGACGCGCGCGGGCAGGGGCCGGGGGAAGGCGGGCAGCTTGTGCTGGTGCTCGTCGATGCGGGCGCGAGCGGCGGCCTGCTCGTGGGGAAGGTTGTCGTAGTCGGGGTGCTCGGGGGGCTTGAAGACCTTGAGGACACGCCCGTCGCCGAGGTCGAAGACATCCGCCTCGCCACCCTTGCCGAGCGCCCGCGTGGGATCCAACCGGAGCTTCTTGCCTTCGAGGTAGAGGTCCATGGCCTCAGGCCCTCCCCCGCGGGCGGCGCAGGACGACGAGGGTGGTGTCGTCGGAGAGCAGCCCGGGCACGCGCACGAGGCGCTGGGCCGTGAAGTCGGCGCGGACGGCCTCGCGGTTGAGGAGCGAGAGGCGGCGGCGCAGCGCATCCGGGTTGCGGAAGTAGCGGTCGTCGGACCAGAACTGGTCGAGCGGGCCCACGGGCTCGTTGCTCTCGGGGACGCGGGCGGCGGCGAGGCCCGCGAGGTCCGCGGCCCCATCCGTGCCGAGCAGCAGCGAGTCCACCTCGCGGGTGGGCCGGAGGGAATTCGCCAGGAGGGAGACGGCGCCCGGCTTCAGCAGCCCATAGGACAGGTAGGGCGGCGCGTTGCCGGGAAAGGGCCCGAGCCGGTGCACGTCTCCATTGAGGGCCCACACCCCGTCCCCCGCCGAGAAGACGAGCGTGTGCTCCGGGGTGACGACGGCGCCGACGACGGTGAAGAGGAGCGCCTCGCCGATGGCCCGCTGCCCGAGTTCCCCCGAGAGGGCCTGGAGGAAGCAGAGCACGTCGGCGCCCAGGCGCTGGAGGAACTCGGGCGAGTCCACGGGCACCCGCTCGCCGAGCAACGCGAGCGTACCCTCCACGACGCGCCGGGCCCCGAGTTGCGCGCCCAGCTCGCTCTGCGCGCCGCTGCCGCACCCGTCCGCCACCACCGCGGCGAGGCCGTGCTCACTGGCCCTCGCCCAGAACGCATCCTGGTTGTTTCGTCCGGCACGCGCATGCTCCCGACCGATGACGGTGGCGGCGGCGAGCTCGAAGGGCAGCGAGGACATGGCGCTCCTCCCCAATGGGGCCTGTCAGACTTCGCGTTGAACCGACACCAACTTAGTGTCAGGGAAACACGAAGTCAATTCAGACGAGGGAGGAGCCCCGCCGGAGTGTCCCGGGGACTACAGCTCGAAGTTGAAGCCGGCCTTCTCCAGTTGCTTGTACTTCTTGTGGTCGAACCGGTAGAGGCGCGCGGCGCGGTGGGAGACGTCCTGCTCCACCTCGTCCAGCTCCTCGAGCAGGTCCATGGAGAGGATCTTCTTGCGGAAGTTCCGCTTGTCGAGCTCGCGCTCGAGGATCTTCTCGTAGAGGCGTTGGAGCTGGGTGAGGGTGAACTTGGGGGGCAGCAGCTCGAAGCCGATGGGCTGGTAGCGCACCTTGCCCTTGAGTCGCTGGAGCGCCGTGGCGAGGACGTCCGCGTGGTCGAAGGCCAGCTTGGGCGTATCCCAGACGGAGAACCAGGCGGCGTCCTTCGCATCGGTGGCGGCCTGGACGCGGTGGTCCGTCAGCTTCACCAGGGCGAAGTAGGCCACGGTGACGACGCGACCGCGTGGGTCCCGGTCCGGGGCGCCAAAGGTGTAGAGCTGCTCCAGGAGGTTGGGGCGGACGCCGGCCTCCTCCTGGAGCTCGCGGCGCGCGGCGTCCTCGAGCGACTCATCCATGCGGACGAAGCCGCCGGGCATGGCCCACCGCCCCTGGAAGGGCTCCAGGCCACGCTTGATGAGCAGCACCTTCAGGTCCTCCTCATCCAGGCCGAACACCACACAGTCCACCGTCAACGCGGGACGCGGGTACTCGTAGGTGTAGCTCACGGGTGACTCCTTTTCGTATCATCGAAAATGACAGTCCCGCGGTGTCCAGTCCACACGAAGTCATGCCTCTTCCGAGGAGCCCCATGTCCCAGACGCTCGCAGCGGAGTACGCCGTCTTCCAGAAGGATGTCGGGACGTGGGACGCGCACGTGGTGGTGCGCCCGGGGCCCGGACAGCCGGAGCAGGTGTCGACGGGCGTCACGGTGAACCGGCTCACGGCGGGGGGCCGGTGGCTCATCGCCGACTTCCGCAACGAGACCACGGGCTTCGAGGGCCACGGCGTCTACGGGTGGGACGCCACGAAGAAGAAGTACGTGGGCACCTGGGTGGACAACATGCGCTCGTCCCTCTGCGTCGCCGAGGGCACCTGGGACGAGCGGACCCGCACCATGACGTACTGGAACGAGTTCACCCGCCCCGACGGCAACGTCCTGCGCTGGCGCGAGGTCACCGCGTCCCCCGACGCCGACACGCAGGTCTTCCGCACCTTCTTCCCCGGCGCCGACGGCACCGAGTTCGAGGCGATGACCGTCACGTACACCCGTCGACGCTGAGGGGCCCGCGCTTCACGCCGCGAAGATGCGCCCGAGCTGCCGCCAGTCCACGAGCTGCACGGACTCCTGCGCCAGGTCGAACTCGAGCGAGCGCCGCATGCCCATCAGGTCTCCCCCCATCTGGAAGGGCACCTCACGGTCGAAGTCCATGCGCAGGCGCTCGACGAAGAAGTCGTGCATCTTCGGCAGCGGGTGGTGCCCGCGCCACAGCTTGAACATGTTGCGCGTGGCCTCCAGCGCGCCCGCGCCGTACACGCGTACCGAGAGCCGATTCGGCACCGCATGGGCGAAGGGGAAGGCCTTGAAGCCGAAGCCCCACTCCGTGGTGGTGGCCGCGCCGGCCACGCCCGCGGGGCCCTCATAGAGGAGCGCGCCGGTTCCACCGTTCGGCAGGGGCATGAGCGAGCCCCCCGGGTCCACGGTGAGCGCCGGAGCGCCCAGGTTGTACACCTTCACGTTCGGATTGCCGGGGCCGAACGTGTGCCGGGGGATGACGCCGGTGAACAGGGCCCCCATGTACCCGCGCAGGCCGCCGCTCGCCTCGCGCAGGGGCCCGGGCGGGAAGCGGGAGATGTAGTTCTTGAAGTCCTGGATTGTCTCCGCGTCCCAGCCGGTGCCCGCGAAGGGGGACACCTTGCCCTCCACCCGCACGAGCGAGAAGGGGCGCAGGGGCGGTAGTCGCTCACCACAGGCGGCGAGCTGCCTCAGGGCCACGAAGGGCTTCGGCGCTCCGGTGACGCGCGCCCACGCATTGCCCGTGCCCAGCGGCAGCACGCCGATGGCGGGCAGTGCCACCCCCTGCTCGCGCAGCTCGTTGAGCAGTCCGGTGATGGTGCCGTCCCCTCCGCCGGCCAGCAGCAGCGTGGGCGGGTTGGGCCGGAGCTGCTCGGAGATCCACGTCCGGGCCTCCTCCAGCGAGCGGGTGAGCGCCAGTCGGGCGCGAGGGAAGAAGCGCTGCACCATGCTTCCGATCCGCTCGGAGCCACGTCGTGCGCGAAGATTGACCATTACGGCGATGTTCATGGCGGTTTCACTCTCCCCGAGCCATGTCACGGTTTCGTCATGGCGGGCGGTCCCGGGCAGCTCATTCTGGTGACGGACACATGGGGTTTAGTCCCCTCACCCGCCGACCGCGAGCGCCATGCGCTCCCGCAGGCTGTGGTGCGCGAGCCCCCGCCGCAAGCCCGCGGTTCATTCCGTCACATGTTTGGCGCCCTCCCTGTCCGTTGGACCACTTGCCAAGATGGCGATGACGCGAGGCGACGCACGGTGCCCCGGACCAGTCCCCCGCTGAGCAAGCGGGGTGGCGGGACTCCCCCAGGAGACGGGGCGTCCATGAGCGGGACGGTGGGGCCGGACCCGAGCGCGGGGACACCGTGATGGGTAGGGCGCCGGGCTCCCGCCCAACCCCTTGGAATGACGGCGCTTTTCACGCCCGGGATGGGTTGTGGACGAGGCGGAACGGCTGGTATTCCGAGGCCGCACGCCCGGTGGCCGACGGAACGGGTCCTGCAATCCCGCCCCACATCGCGACCTTCCACGATTCGAGGAACGACATGAAGAAGATGATGGTGGTACTCGCCCTGGCTCTCGGTGGCGCGGCGGGAGCGGCCCCGCGCCGCGTGGTGGTCGCCAGCGGCGACTGCGCGGACGCGGAGCTCAGCGCCCAGACGAAGTCCTTCTACGACGCGCTGGTGGCCCGTCCCGGGGAGGACCTCCTCACCGCGGCGGACTTCTCCGAGCGACTCTTTCCCCAGCCCTCTGGCAGCTTCGAGGACATCCAGCGGCAGCTCGAGGCGGCCCAGGGTCAGTTCTACGAGGCGCGCTACGCCAAGGCGGGGCAGGCCATCGACGAGGTGCTCCGACAGGTGGCCCGCCTCCCGGGGGGCGAGGCGCGCTGGAAGCTGTACGTGGACGCGTGGCTGCTCCAGGCGCAGAACCACCGCGCCATGGGCAAGGTGAAGGAGAGCGACGACGCCTTCCGCAACGTGCTGCGGCTGGACGCGCGGTACACGCTCGACCCGGACTACTACCCCCCCTCCACGCGCCAGGCCTTCGACAAGCTGCGCCGCGAGCTGGCCAAGGCCAGGAAGGTGAAGCTCTCGGTGAAGTCCACCCTGCCCGCCTCCGAGGTCTTCCTCGATGGCCGGAGCGTGGGACAGACGCCGCTCACGCTGGAGGTGCTCGCCGGCACCTACGAGCTGTCCCTCCAGAAGGGGGCGGCCCTCAGCTTCCCCCGCCAGCTCCCGGTGCAGGGCGAGGAGACCCCGGTGCTCGTGGACCTCGCCTACGAGGGCTCCATCACGGCCACGCCCTTCCCGTGCCTCGCGTCCGGCGCGGAGGGCGAGCAGGTGCTTTCCCATGCCATCCGCCTGGGCGGCACCCTGGGCGTGGAGGAGGTCATCGTGGTGAAGCTGGAGCGGGCGAGCAGCGGACCGAAGTGGCTCGCCGCCACCGTGCTCAACGTGGAGGGAGGCCAGAAGCTGCGCGAAGGCGGTTTCAAGACGCAGGGGCTCGATGCCCCGGCCGAGTCCCTGACGGCGCTGGTCGACTTCGTCACCACCGGCAAGCCCCAGCCCAGCGTCGTGGTCCTCAACTCCACCACCGAGCCGCCCTGGGAGAAGTCCGCCGCGCTCCTCCCGGAGGGCACGAGCGCCACTCCGGGGAAGCCCGGCTCCGTGCGGCCCCTGCGCGTCGTCTCCTACGTGACGCTGGGCGCGGGCATGGCCGCCCTGGCGGGCGCGGGCGTCGTTCGGCTCTCCGCGGAGGCGGACCTGGCGGAGCTTCAGCATCACGTCAACGACCGGGGCAATGTCGACGCCAATGATGCCGCTGGCCGGGAGATCCTGGGCAGGCTGGCCCAGAAGAGCAACACCCTCACCGGCCTGCTCATCGGCTCGGGCGCGGCGCTCGCCACCGGCACGGTGCTCTACTTCCTCTCTCCGTCCGAGGCGCCTCCGCCCGTGGCGGTGGGCGTCATGGCGGGTCCGGAGGGGGCCGGCGCCTCGCTCTCGGGTACGTTCTGAACGGGTCTCGGGTACGTTCCCGCCCATGAACGTACTGCTGGCCCTGCTGCTGGCCGCGAGCCCCGCCCCTGCTCCGGCCCCCCGCACCTTCCGCGTCGACTACTTCCACACCGGCAACGCCACCGAGGAGCGCTTCAGCCTCGAGCGGCTCGCCGTGGAGCCCCTGCCCTGGCCCGGTCACCCCGACCGGGCCATCGACGAGACCAACCTCGGCAAGTACCTCTTCGAGGTGCGCGACCGGGAGACGAACCGCCTCGTGTACTCGCGCGGCTTCGCCTCCATCTACGGCGAGTGGGAGACCACGCCCGAGGCCCGGGAGGTCCACCGCACCTTCCATGAGTCGCTGCGCTTCCCCTCGCCGGAGAAGCCCGTGCAGGTGCTCCTCAAGAAGCGCGCGAAGGACAACTCCTTCCGCGAGGTATGGAGCCTCACCGTCGACCCGAAGGACCTGTTCGTCGACCCGTCCACGCCCGGCGCGCCCGGCCCGCTGCTGAAGCTGCTGGAGAACG
>NZ_DASVWK010000976.1:0-4259 GCF_036389735.1 Archangium sp.
CGGCGATCTTCTTGCCGTTCACGAAGGTGCCGTTCGTGGACTTCATGTCCACGACGATGAACTTGCCGTCCTTGGCGACGATCTTCGAGTGGTACTTGGAGACGTTGCCCTTCGCGAGGACGATGTCGTTGCCGTCGAGGCGGCCGATGGTGATCTCGTTCTTCTCGAACTCGATCTGCTCGGTATCGCCGCCCTTCTCCTCGAGAGTCACCAGAAACATGGGGCGGATGCTACCAAGGGCGCCCCCATCCTCAAAGAGGACGCGACGCGCCCCGTCACGCCTGCTCCCCCGCAAGCGGCGAGGCCGGCGCCCATCCCCACCTGGGGACGAGGCCGGCCTCGGGGCCCGACGCGCTGGAGCGGCGGCTCAGTCGAAGATGTTGAAGTTCACTTCGCTGCGCGCCTGCTTGTAGCGGCTCTTCACGTCCTCGATGATCGTCCGGATCTTGTCCGAGTCCGGGTTGACGATGCGGGGCGTCACGAAGATGACCAGCTCGCGCTTGGTGGAGTCGAAGGCGCGGCTCTTGAAGAGCTCACCCACGATGGGGATGTGACCCAGGCCCGGCAGCTTGGAGACGGCCTTCTGCTCGTCGTGGCTGAAGACGCCGGACAGGACGATCGTCTCGCCGTGGCGCACGGTGACGTTCGTCTTCACCTTGCGGGTGCGGAAGCCGGGGATGGCCGCCGAGCCACCGAAGGACACGGCCACCGAGGTGTCCAGCTCGCTCGCCTCGGCCTCGATCTCCGTCTGGATGTTGCCGTTGCGGTCCGCGGTGGGCTTGAGGTTGAGGATGACGCCGTAGGGCTTGTAGTCCACGCTGAACTGGTTCTGGGTGATGAGGGGGATCGGCACCTCGCCACCGGCCAGGAACTCGGCCTTCTCACCGCTCGCGCACACCAGCTTGGGCTGAGCGAGCAGGCGGCCGTAGCCGTCGTTGCCCTGGAAGCCGACGGAGAAGTCCGCGCCGGCATTGAAGCCCATGACGCCGCGGCCCGCGCCGAAGCTGCTGGGGAAGAGCTCCTGATTGATGGTGGCCGTGGCGGCCACGCTGCCAGTGATGTCCGTGGGGTACTTGATGCCGTAGCGATCCTTGCCGTTGCGGCGGATCTCCACGAACTGCACCTCGGAGAGGATCATCCGCTTGATGCCGACGACGAGCAGGTTCTCCACCTTCTCGCCCACCGCCTTGGTGATGAGCTCGGCCTTCTGCAGGTCCTGCTGGCTCTCCACCGAGCCCTCCAGGAAGATGGTGGCACCCACCACGTTCACCTGCACGTTGCGCAGGCCGGCCTTCTGGAAGGCCGCGGTGAGGTTCTGCGCCACCAGCTTCTTGGCGTTGGGCGCCACCTTCACGAAGCTCTTCACGTTCGGGTAGAGCGCCACCACCTGCTCGATGCGCTCCGCGTCACCCGAGGTGTACGCCTGGCCGTCCAGGTAGATACGGTCTCCCACCATGCGCACGGACACGCCTTCGATCTCCCCGAGCAGCTTCTTGATCTCGGAGATGACCTCGTTGGGGTCCTGCTTGCGCACCGTGACGAGGTAGCTCACGCGCTGGCCGGAGCTCTTCCACACCAGCAGCGTCGTCTTGCCCTCGGCCTGGCCGATGACGAGGATCTGGTTGTTCCCGATGACCTTGACCTCGGCGATGCTCGGATCACCCAGCGCGATGCGGGTGGTGCCGGGCACGGTCATCACCTTCTGCGTGCCCACGCCGAGGTTGATGGTGCTGCTCTCCTGGGCCCGCGCGGTGCCCGCCGCGAACAGGGCCAGCAGGGCGCCAACCGCGGCCACCTGCGTGAAGCGTCCAAGCATCGTGAGAGTCCCTTCGCGTTGCATCCGAACTACCCCAATCTGTCGTGCTGCCACCACATGGCCCAGAAAGTACCCAGCGCGATCGCCACGCCATACGGGATGTGGCGTCGCGGTCCGCTCGCCGCGCCTTCATTCATCAGCCGTGCCCTCACGGCCCACCGCCGCACCAGGTCCGCCAGCGTCTCCCAGACGGCACCCTGCCACAGCAGCGTCACCACCGCCTGGAGCGCGCCCACCAGCGAGATGAAGGCCGCCGCCGCCATCACCGCGGGGAACCCCAACACCGCCCCCACCCCCGCCATCAGCTTCACGTCGCCCCACCCCATCCGCCCTCGCACCGCCGCCGGCACCAGCAACAGCGCCAGCCCCACCCCGGACACCACCCCGCTCACCAGCCCGGACTCCAAATCCCCCACGCCCTCGGCCCACAGGCGCGCGCCCAGCCCTACCCCCAGCAAGGGATAGGTGACGACGTCCGGGATCTGGCGGCGCACGACATCCGTCGCCACCGAGATCACCAGCGCCACTCCCAGCAGGGTCCAGAGCGCGATGTGAAAGGGACTCATCAGTCACCTGCCCCCAGTCCATGAAGGGGGCAGGTTTCGGGAATAAATCAGGGAGGGCCGCTCTCCGTCAATTGGCCAACAGCCCAACCTCCTGAAGTCGCTACGCCTGCTTACTGGTAGGAGAGGCGAACCCGCTCGCTGCAGATGAAGTACTCGTCGCCGTCCTCGACCTGGCGGCGCTTGATGCGCTGCTTGTTGAACCAGGTGCCGTTGGACGAGCCGAGGTCCTCGATGAAGTAGGAGTCGCCCTCGCGGAAGATGACGGCGTGCTCGCGCGACACCTTGCCGGAGTTGATGACCAGGTCGCAGTGCTTGCCGCGGCCGATCACGAAGCGCTCCTGGGTGATGAGGCGAGGCTCGGCGTTGTCCAGGGAGAGCACCAGCGCGGCGCCGCCCGGCTCGTCCATGGGCTCATCCTCGCCCATGGGCTCGTCGTCGCTCATCTGCTCGTTCATGGGCTCGTCGTCGCCCATGGGCTCGTCGGCCATGTTGTCCATGCCGGCGTCGTCGGAGTCCTCGGGCAGCGGCTCCTCGTCGATCTCCTCGCGGGGCTCGTTGCTCTTGCCCTTGATGAGGCGCTCGAGCTCGGCGGCCGTCTCCAGCACGCGCTCGGCGACCTCGCGGCGGGCGGGGTCATTGTCGAGCGAGTTGGCGGAGGCGCGCTCCTCGGCGGCACGCGCCGAGGGACGCTGCGGCGCGGGGCCGGGCAGCGGGGTGTCATCGCGGGGCGGAGCCGCGGCCTTGGCGGACGCACCTCCGGCCACGGGCTGGAGTACGGGCGGAGCGCCCTTGCCGGCTCCCGCGGCGGGCGAGGAGGCGCGCACGGCCGCGGCCACACCACCACCGGAGGCCACCGCCTCGGGCCTGCCCGAGTGCGCTACCTCGATGAAGCCGTTGAGCCGCGCGAACATGAACAGCGCCTGATTGATGAGCGCGTCACGATCGGAGCCCATCTGCTGGGCCATGTCTTCGTAGATCTCCCACAGGTGGTCGGCGATACCGACCTTGCGGGCGGGACGGGAGTTCTGGTCAATCATCTGTCTTGACTCGGTGATCCAGGAGCCCCGGACGATAGCAGAGCCGTCCGGGGACGCGAAATCACAGGAAGGGGAACACTCCCCGGCTATTGAGGACGGACGGCACGACGAGCTCGAGGTCCAACTGGAGGACGCCGTCGGCCGAGGGGTAGGCGATGTAGGCGTAGTTCGTGTTGCCCACCTTGGCCTCGACCACCGGCCCCGGGAGCGAGAAGAAGGCGAGGTCCGTGATGCTGGTGTCCACCAGGATGGTGTACGGGAAGAACTGGGACTGGGTCGTCACCACGAAGGCGTTGCCACGCTCGGGGGTGACCTCGGTGAAGCGGGAAGCCACGGTGAAGCGCACCGCCACGCCCTCGCTCGCCCCCGTGTAGTTGTTCGGGCGGAAGAAGTACGGCCGGATGTGCTCATGGGTGTCACCCGGCCCCATCCGCTTGATGTACTCCTCGGTGCCGCTGGAGAGGACCAGCGGCTGGCCGCCCCCTGCCCGGACGAGGAAGTTCGGGAAGTCGGCGCAGTCCTCCGGGATGGGGGTCGTGGTCGTCAGGACGGCGTCCGTCGCGGGAGGGATGGGCGCCTGCACCGCGTCCACCACCAGGTCGGTGGCACACACCTGCGAGCCCGAGCGCAGGACGATGAAGTCCCCCGGCCGCACCACTGGCCCCTTGCCCGGAATGGGCTCGTAGGGAACCACGAAGCGCCCATCGACTTTCGCCACGTCGATCAGTCTGGGCAGGACGCCCTGGTACGTGAGCACGTACGTCTCGTTGGTCGTGACGCCGCTCGTCAGACTCTCCGGATCAACGGTGATGTCACCCGAGATCGCCTGGCTGCCCACGG
>NZ_DASVWK010000977.1:0-5271 GCF_036389735.1 Archangium sp.
GATGGCGGAGTGGATGGCGGCACCGTCGCCACCGGCGATTCCCTGTACATCCCCATCGCCCTGGCGACGGATGGGGGCACCCCGGATGCCGGCCCCGGCTATGCCACGTCGCTCGGGGCCAAGAGCGGCGGCGTGCGCTTCTTCTTCTACGAGAACGAGCGCAACGTGGCCCAGTACGCCGCGACCCAGCTCGAGGACACCTACCGCTACCTCGTGGATCGCTTCAAATTCGTCCCCACGCAGACCTTCCCCTACTACCTCTACAGCAGCTACCAGGAGTTCCTCCAGACCAACATCATGCCGGTCTCGGAGGGCACGCTGGGCGTCACCAGCACCCAGGGGGATCTGGATCTGACGCTGCCCTACATGGGGGATCACCGCCTCTTCGGGGAGATCAGCACCCACGAGATGGCGCACCAGTTCACCATCCAGAAGGTCCGATTCCTCGGCGAGCAGGCCAAGGTGGCGGGGGATCCGCTCAACAGCATTCCCCTGTGGTTCATCGAAGGTCTGGCCGAGTTCTACGCCAAGGGTGGGTTGGATCCCGAGGGCGAGATGATGGTGAGGGATCTGCTCATCAATCCGGACCTGATGCGCGGGTACGCCTTCCTGGACTTCTGGTCGCCCGGGCCCTACGGCTTCGTGTGGATCTACAAGATGGGGCAGGCGCGCTGTCAGTTCCTCGAGGAGACGTACGGGGCGGGCATCATCCAGAAGATCCTCGACAACTCGCCCAAGCTCGTCTCCGGCACGGGCACCACGCCCAACCTCCAGTTCGATGGGCTGGTGGAGCTGCTCACCGGGGATGAACCGCCCAAGGTGGCCTCGAAGTTCGAGGCGTGGCTGAAGCAGCGCTCCTACCGCACCTACCTCAAGGCCGAGCAGGCCAACCCCGCGCTGGAGGTGCTGCGCGAGCGCAAGGGGATCGTCACCGCGCTCAACAGCTCGCCGGATGGCCGGGTGCTCATGTACCGGAGCGTCGTTCCCGAGACGGGCGAGAGCCAGCTCATCATGTTGGATCCGCGCGTCCCCGATCAGAGCGTGAAGGTGCAGGGCGACGGCGTGCCCGGCTACGAGTCGCTGCACCCCATCTTCGGGCGCAACTTCGCCATCGCCGGCAACAGGCTCGCCTTCGTCGCCGAGTCCCAGGCGCGCGACATCCTCTACGTGCAGGAGTACACGCACAGCGCCGAGCCCATCACCGGCTTCGGCGGGACGATGGAGCCCCTGGGCCGCAGCCCGTACATGGCCACCGGCTCCGGGCTGAAGAAGGAGCCGTCCGTCAAGGTGCGCTTCAACATGGGCAATCGCGTGGCCTACAAGCTGGCCGACCACGGGCTCATCTCCGCGTACTCGCCGGCCTTCTCGCCGGACGGCACGAAGCTGGCCTTCATCGCACTGAGCGAGACGGGCACGCGCGACGTGTACGTGCTGCCGCTGGACCAGGGCCAGGACGTGGCGCCCCAGCAGATCACCCAGGACGTGTACGCCGAGCGCAGCCTCACCTGGGGCCAGGCTGGCATCGTCTTCGCCTCGGACGCCACCGCGCACGGCTACTACAACCTCTTCCGGGTGAAGCTGGAAGATCCGAGCAAGGTGGAGCGCCTCACCACCGAGGCGAGGGATCATCAGGATCCGATGGTGACGACGGAGGGCCGGCTCTTCTTCGTGGCCTACGACAAGAGCCGCTCGGACCTGTACGAGTACACCGGCGGGGGCAGCATCGTGCGACGCACGGACGTGACCACCGGCCTCTTCGAGCCGAGCCCCGCGCCCGAGGGCAACCTGTGGACGCTCTTCCACGTGTCCGGGGAGCGCAAGCCGGCGCTGCTGCGCGCCAACCAGCTCATGAACTTCGCGGTGGCCAGCGCGACGCCGGAGAAGGCCGGGCCGCCCAGCCCGCTACCGCAGCGCTCGCTGGTGGGTGCCGAGCCCTACAAGCCCTTCGCCCGGGAGAACATCGACCTGGGGCCCATCATGGGCTTCGCGGGCGCTGGCGGCGGCGGCTTCTACGGCCAACTCTTCGCCTCCGCCACGGACCGGCTGCACAACCACGGCCTGCTCTTCCAGGTGGCCATCTACGGCTCCATCGACCTGACCGACGGCTACCTGCTCTACCTCAACCAGGAGAACCGCACGACGTGGGGCGGCGGCGTCTTCCAGTCCCTGCGCTTCCGGATCGACCCGACCCTGAACCAGACCGCGAGGGATCTGCCCTACTTCCTGCGCATCTCCGGTGAGCGCTTCTTCGGCGCCACGGGCATCACGCGCTACCCGCTCAGCACCTTCTCCTTCCTGGAAGCCAACCTGAGCATCGGCGGCGTCTCGTACTTCCTCGACCCGACGACCATCTTCTTCCTCAACCTGCCCGAGGTGAACAAGATCGGCGACCTCTATACGCCGTGGCGGCAGGCCAACCAGGGCGTACGCTTCCAGACGGAGGGCTCGGTGGCCTGGGGCTACAACACCCTGCGCTACCACTACACGGGCACGCCCATCTCCGGCACCTCGCTGCTCACGGAGCTCACCACCGGCGTGCAGCCCTTCCACGGCCAGGTCTTCGGCAACGTGCGCCTGGACGCCGAGCGCTACTTCCCCCTCCACCTGGGCAGCACCCACGTGCTGCTGCGCGGCGGCGTGGGCACCAGCTTCGGCGGACGCTTCTCGCGCTCCTATTACCTCTCCAGCTTCGACACCATCCGCGGCGTGCCCTTCGGCAATGAGCAGTGGTTGCTCGGCCAGCACTACCTGTACTCCACCGCGGAGCTGCGCATCCCGCTCGATGCGCTCATCCGCGTGGCCTTCCTCAACACCCTGATGGGCGTGGCGGGCGTGGACTTCGGTGGTGTGGGCGGCTCGGCCCGGCAGATGTGGGACCGCCGCGTCCTCGACGCCGCGGTGGGCGTCAACGTCGGTCTCGGGCCCCTCCTGCTGCGCCTGCACTTCGCCTACCCGTTCGACATCCGCGCTCCCGCCGGCCGGCCCGCCGACAAGTGGGTGACCCAGTTCTCCATCGGCCTCGCCGGCCTCGAGGGCTACCTGTTCAAGGGGCACGGCAAGGCCACCCCGGGCGCCAAGCCCCCGCTCACCGCTCCCGCCAGCCTCGGTGGGATGCGCGTCGGCGGGAACTGACAGGCGCGGGGGGCGCGGTCAGGACTGAGCGGCCACCAGCGCGGCGTTGGCTCGCGCCAGGGGGCCGCCGTCGTGCGGAATGCGCTCGAAGTCGCCTCTCAGGGCCTTGAGGGCGAACTTCTCCAGGTCAATCTCCTTGCGCGTCCGCACCCCCAGCATCCGCACCAGCCCCGCCAGCGGGCCGAAGCCGAGCAGGCCGTGCTGCAACAGCAGCCCCGCCGCCACTCCGCTCACCACCCGCCAGCCCCGGCCATCCTTCGCCCCGAGCACCAGCCCGAGCACCGTCACCGTGGAGGCCGCCACCGACACCACCCGGTTCAGGTCCCACTCGCGCTCCAGCTTGTTCAGGTAGTCGGAGATGGCCGCGCGGTCCTGCTCCGCCATGTGCCGGACGCACCCCTCCACCCGCTCATCAATCCGCCGGTTCACTCCGTCCGCCGTGTGCGTCCGCACCGCGTCGGTCGACATCCGGTTCCATGACTCCATCGCGCCACCCTCCACTCGCAGGCCGTCTTTCCGAAGGTAGGGATGCGCCCAGGAGCGAGTCACTTCGTTCCCCACGCATGCTCGCCCGCCTCCCCGCACTGCTCAGCGGGCGTGCGGATGCCTAGCTTGGCGGCGTGACTCGTTTCCCTCGCCTGTTGCTCGCTTGCCTGCTCGCTGGCACGGCCTGCATCCACCGCGACTTCCCGCAGCAGCTCCGCATCCACCAGAACCTGCCCGACTCCGGGCCGGAGTTCTCGTTCGTCCTCTATCAGTCCGTGGGCGTGGGGCTGCGCCCCGGTCACGTCGTGGAGTTGGTGCAGGACGACCACATCCTCGAGGCGTTCGAGAGTGAAATCCGTCAGGCCCGTACGTCGCTCCACCTCGTCACCTCGAGCTGGCAACCGGGCGAGGCCTCGGAGCGACTGCTACATGCCTTCGAGAACCGCCAGCCGGGCGTGGTGTGCCGCGTCCTCGTGGACCCGCGCGACAGCCCGGACTTCGTGGAGCAGGTGCAACCGCGGCTCGTCCAGGCCGGGTGCGACGTGCGCTCCTTCCGCCCCTTCGTCGGCTCCGAGGTGATTTTCGATGACGAGCGGCTGTCGGCGCGCAACCACCGCCAGCTCCTCATCCGCGATGGCCTCAGCGGACTCACCGGAGGCGCGGGGGTGGGGCCCGCCGCCTGGCGCGACACCTATGTCCACGTGGAGGGCCCATCCGTGCGCCAGTTCCAGCGGGCCTTCGCCGAGGGCTGGCAGGAGGCCAGTGGCGAGCTGCTCCCGGACTCGGCCTTCCCCGTGCTGGCGCCTCAGGGCGAGGCCCGCGCCGGCTTCGTCGCGAGCAGCGGCTCGCCCTCGCTCAGCCACTCCGAGCGCATGGTGCAGGTGCTCATCGCCTCCGCCCGACACCGGCTGTGGCTCACCAATGCCTGCTTCGTCCCCACCGCCGCCACCGCGGACATGCTCATCCGCAAGGCCCGCGAGGGCGTGGACGTGCGCGTCCTGGTGCCAGGCTCGCGCCATGGAGGCCCTCCCGGGATGCTCTCCGCGCAGCGCACCAGCTACGAGCGCCTCCTGGAGAATGGCGTCCGGCTCTGGGAGTACCAGCCCACTCCCCTGCACGCCCGCACCATCCTCGTGGACGAGCGGCTGGCCGCCGTGGGTTCCATGAGCCTCGAGCCGCGCTCGAGCTCGATGCTCTCGGAGGGAACCCTCGTCGTCGAGGACCCCCAGCTCGCCCGTGCGCTCGCCTCCAGCTTCGAGCGCGATCTGACGAGCGCGGTGGAGATCCGCCGGGACGGGTGGCGACAGCGCGGGCTGTTCGATCGCTTCGCCTACCAGCTTCCCGCCTCCGTCGTCGGTTGCCGTTAGCGAGTACCCGGAAGCCCACGTCGGACAACGGTTGCCCCTCCCGGGAAAGCCCGCTTCTCATTTTCCGGGAGGACACCATCGGCCAGCGGACAGAAGGGCCCCACAAGGTCGGGCATCGCCCTTGCTCTACCCGGGGACGATGAGACTCGCCCGCCTTCTGTGCTCCCTGTCCGTGACCCTGCTGTTCGCCTGTAGCGCCGAGCGCCCCTCGGTGGAAGAAGGACCGGCGCCCGTCCACGAGGACTCGCCGGTCAGTCCTCCCGAGCAGGCGACCTCGGGCCCCCCG
>NZ_DASVWK010000978.1:0-6726 GCF_036389735.1 Archangium sp.
ATCGTCACCCACAACATGCAGCAGGCAGCGCGGGTGAGCGACCGGACGGCCTTCTTCTACATGGGCGAATTGGTGGAGTGCGGTCCCACGGAGCAGATCTTCACGAACCCGCAAGAGACGCGCACCGAGGACTACGTCACCGGGAAGTTCGGGTAGGCGCGAGGGAGAGCGGGCACATGCCATCGAAGCATACGGACAAGGCATTCGAGCAGGACCTGAGGGATTTGCGCGAGAAGCTGCTGGCCATGGGCGCCAAGGTGGAGGCGCACATCGCCGACAGCATGCGCGCGCTCACCGAGCGGGACTCCGTGCTCGCCGAGCAGGTGATGATGGGCGATCAGGAGGTCAACCGCCTCGAGGTGGAGATCGACGACACCTGCCGCCGCATCCTCGCGCTGCGCCAGCCGGCCGCGAGCGATCTGCGCCTCATCACCACGGCGCTGAAGATCGTCACCGACCTGGAGCGCATTGGAGACCTGGCGGTGAACATCGCCGAGCGGGCCAAGGACCTGAACGAGGCCCCACCGCTCAAGCCCTACGTGGATACGCCGCGACTGGCTGAGTTGGCCCAGCAGCAGGTGAAGAAGGCGCTGGATGCCTTCGTGTCCTCGGACGTGGTCAAGGCCGAGGCGGTGCTCAAGGAGGACGACCACCTGGACGCCCTCTACCTGAAGATCTTCAACGAGCTCCTCGGCTACATGATGGAGGACTCGAAGAACATCCGCCGCGCCACGGCGCTGATGTTCATCGCCAAGCACCTCGAGCGCATGGGCGACCACGCCACCAATGTGGCGGAGATGGTCATCTACATGGTGCGCGGCACGGACATCCGTCACCCGCGCAGCCGCAACCTGACGACCGCTTCCTGAGGGAAGATCGGTTGGACGCACCGTGTTGCCCGAAGTTCCCCCTGGCGACACGGGGGCTTCATGAGGTCGTCACACGGCTCCCGTAACGTCCCGGGCAGGACGCGCGATGAACGCGCCCCTCCTGCTCGGGAGCAAGTCCGTGCCCACGACCCACGCGCTCAGCCTCACCCTCCTCGCACTGGCCGCCGCTGGAACCTTCGCCCTGGTGATGCAGCTCTTCTGCGTGCTGCGCCACTGCGGGCTGTCCTCGCGGGTGCGGCCGGCCCCGGAGCCCCTGGGCGAGCCGGTGGGCATCTCCCTCCTCAAGCCCCTGTGTGGCGTGGATGATGACCTGGAGGCGAACCTGGAGGCCTTCGCCCACCTGGGTTATCCGAAGTACGAGGTGGTGCTGGGAGTGAAGGATACGCGCGACCCGGCCTACGCGGTGGCGAAGGCGGCGGTGGCGCGCTGGCCGCACCTCATGAGGCTGGCACTCCAGCACGGAGAGCCCGGCCTCAACCCCAAGGTGAACCAGCTCATCACCCTGGCGGCCGTGGCCCGCCACGACATCCTCGTCATCAGCGACTCGAACACGCGGGTGGGCCCGGACTACCTGGAGGAGATCGCCCACACCTTCGAGGATCCGAACGTGGGCTGCGTATCCAACCCGGTGAGCGGCATTGGCGAGCGGACGCTGGGCTCGCTGATGGACAACCTGTACCAGAGCACCACGGCGGGCGCGGGGCAGATCTCCGCCAAGCAACTGGCGGACCAGGACATCGTGGTGGGCAAGTCCATGGCCCTGCGCCGCGAGGACGTGGACGCCCTGGGCGGCTTCTACTCGGTGCGCAACGTGCTGGCCGAGGACTACGTCATCGGCCGGTGGCTGACGCGGCGGATGGGCAAGCGGGCCGTGGTGGCGCGCGCGCCCGTCTACAACGTGTCGCAAAAGAAGAGCGTGATGACCTTCTTCAAGCGCTACCTGCGCTGGAGCATCATCCACCACACCTGTATCCCCACGCCGCTGTACCTGGGGCAGGCGCTCATCAACCCCCTGCCCCTGGCGCTGTTCGGCGCGCTGCTGTCGCCCTCGGCGCTCGCCCTCGGGGTGCTGGGCGCGGTGACGCTGGTGAAGCTCGTCCACGACGTAGCCGTGTTCCAGTTGATGCGGCCTGGACAGAGCACCCCGTGGATGACGCTGCCCGCGGTGTTGCTCAAGGACGTGCTGCTCTTCGTGGCGTGGGCGAATGGGCTCTTCGCGCGCTCGGTGGACTGGCGCGGGAACAAGCTGCGCGTGATGGCCGGCTCGCGGCTCGTGCCCCCCGCGTCCGTCCTGTCCAAGGGGGTGGTTGCTCCCGAGAGCGAGCCCATCGAGGAACTGCTCGCGGGCTGACGGGTTCACCGCGACGTCACCTCGCGCCCCCACAGGCTTCACACCGGGGCCATGGGGGTGTTTCAGCGGGTGGGTACATCCAGGTCAACCATGCTCATCCGCAAGCTGGCGCACCTGTCGGACCTGCACCTGGACCTCACCCGCGAGAGCGACGCGACGGCCACCGCGCTCGTGGAGACCCTCCTCGCCGAGCGCGTGGACCATGTGGTGGTGTCGGGCGACCTGACCCACCAGGGGAGCCGGAGCGAGTACCGGCGCTTTCGGGAGCTCTTCGCACCGTTGCTCGATGCCGGGCGGCTCACCTTCATCCCCGGCAACCATGACCGCACCGGAGAGGACGCCGGTGGCCAGTGGATGGGCGGCCGGAAGGTGCGCGTGGAGCGGCACGAGGGCCTCTACCTGGTGTGCGTGGACTCCACGGGCCCGCACAACCGCAACTACTTCGCCTGCCACGGCGAGTTGACCCCGGCGGTGCTGGACGCGGTGGACGAGGCCCTGTGCGCCGCCCCCACCGGCGCGCTCACCGCGGTGTTGCTGCACCACCACGTGCTGCCCCTGCCGGAGGAGAGCTTCCCGGAGCGCCTGGCCACGCGCATGGGTTGGCCGCACGCCTCGGAGCTCGCGCTGGGCGCCGAGCTGGTCCGCCGGGCCCAGGGCCGGTGCGACCTCATCCTCCACGGGCACCGGCACGTGCCGCGCGAGTTCGAGCTGGGCCTCTTCCAGGGTCGCGGGCTGCGCATCTACAACTCGGGCAGCTCCATCGAACTCGGCCGCTTCCGTATCTTCCAGCACGCCGCCGGTCGACTGGTGGGCGAGCCGGCATGGCAGCAGGCGGAGCTGCCCCCGGTGCGCAAGCGCTCGGCGCCGAACGTCATGCCCGCCCTCCAGTACTTGGCCAGCCAGCTCACGGTGTCGCTCTTCTGAGGGCCCGTCTCCTCGCCCGCTCTCCAGGCGGCCCTTTGCATCCGTGAATGGCCTGTTGTTCCCGGAAGGTTGTACCCACGTACCAGGAGGTCACTTGGGTCGAAGGGCATCGGGGGACGACGCACGTAAGGTACTGGTCGTCGATGACGACGCGGATTGGCGGGAGTTCCTCAAGCTGTGTCTCGAGGATCTCGGCTACGAGACCATCGAGGCCGCCAACGGCCAGGAGGCACTGGACTCGCTCTCGCAGCAACGCTGCGGCGTGATGCTGCTGGACCTGAACATGCCCGGCATGAACGGCTTCGAGGTCCTGGAGCGGATGCCGCGCAACGGCACCCCACCCCGAGTGGTGTTCCTCACCTCCGCGGCGGCCCAGGACGTGGGCGGCGCGCTCCGCACGGGGCCGCACTACTACCTGCCCAAGGGCGCCAGTCGGGATCAGCTCTCGCTGCTGCTGCAATCCCTGGAGAGCTGAGGCCCTCTCAGGACCTTCGCGAGCATTTGGGAGTCAGCGCTCGGACCGGGGCTGCTATAGACACCGGTCGGAGGGTAGGCGGCCATCGCGACCGAATTCGCCATCATCCTGTTGCTGATCCTGGCCAACGGAATCTTCTCCGGGGCCGAACTCGCCCTGCTCTCGGTGCGCAAGACCCGTCTGCGGGAGCTGCTCGACGAGGGCAACCCCTCCGCCCGAGCCGTCCAGGCCCTGCGAGATGACCCCGAGCGCTTCCTGGCCACGGTGCAGATCGGCATCACGGTGGTGGGAGCCAGCGCGGCGGCCTTCGGCGGGGCCTCCCTCGCCCAGCGGCTGGCACCGGTGCTCACCGGACTGGGGCTCCCCGAGAAGACCGCGGAGCAGGTGGCCTTCGCGGCGGTCGTGGGCCTGGTGTCCTATCTCTCGCTGGTGCTGGGCGAGCTGGTGCCCAAGTCCCTTGCCCTGCGCTTCTCCGAGGGCTACGCGCTGTTCATCTCCCGCCCGCTGCGAGGGGTCGCCTGGCTGATGCAGCCGCTGGTGTGGTTCCTCACCGCCAGCTCCAACCTCATCCTGCGCTTTTTCGGGGACCGGACGAACTTCACCGAGTCGCGCCTGTCGCCGGAGGAGCTTCAGCAGTTGGTGGAGGAGGCGGCGAAGTCGGGCTCGTTGGATCCCCGGGCCGGAGAGATCGCCTCGCGGGCCTTCGAGCTGGGGAACATCCCGCTGTCGTCGGTGATGGTGCCGCGCAACCGCATCGTGGCGCTGCGCCGGCACGCGAGCGCCGAGGAGATCAAACAAGTGCTGCTGGAGCACGGGCACTCGCGGATGCCGGTGTACGAGGGGACGCTCGACAACGTCGTGGGCTACGTCATCGCGAAGGATCTGTTGGGAGTGGCCTGGGAGGGCCAGCTCATCGTGCTCGAGGACGTGATGCGCTCGCCCTGGTTCGCCTTCGAGTCGATGCGGGCCATCGATGTGCTGAAGGAACTCCAGCGACGGCGGATGCATCTGGGCATCGTGGTGGACGAGCGTGGAGGCGTGGCGGGACTGGTGACGGTGGAGGATCTGGTCGAGGAGCTGGTGGGGGAGATCTCCAGCGAGTTCGAAGCGCCCGAGGAGCTCATCCAGCGCGAGAGCCCCACCACGGCGGTGGTGCAGGGCACGGCGGCGCTACGGGACGTGAACCGGGCGCTGGAGCTGGAGTTGGAGGAGGGCCAGGGCTGGTCGACGGTGGGAGGCCTTTGCGCGGCGGAGGTGGGCTCCATCCCCCAGAAGGGCACGAGGCTGACGTTGAGGGACGGGACGGTGCTGGAGGTGCTGGACTCAAGCCCGCGCCAGGTGCGCTCGGTGCGCATCCACCTACCGCCTCGGGAGGCGCCGAAGGGCTGAAAAACAGAGAGGGCCGGGAACCCGAGGCTCCCGACCCTCTCTTGCGCGCGATACAGGATTCGAACCTGTGGCCTTTGGCTCCGGAGGCCAACGCTCTATCCAGCTGAGCTAATCGCGCAAGCCGCGACGACGGGTGGGTAAGTAACCGACTTCCCCCAGCGACGCAAGCACGCATTCATCGAACAGCGCCCGAGGCGGACATCATTCCTCGGGGCGGGGCCCCACTGTTCGATACCCATCTGATCGCCCACCAGGGAAGCGGGATGCACGAGCCGGGGATCGAACTCTAAGCAAGGCGATAGAAAAACCTAAGCAGGACGCGCAGTTACCCGCTATCGCCTTGATTTTATTAGGGTCGTCATCCCGTCTCGTGCCGTGCCGTCCCCCCTGGTCCCCCCTGAATCCGCGCTGGAGGGGCACATACGGGGCACATGGGAGTGCCCGTCACCGGCAGGGTCTAGGCTGCTCGCCTAGGAGGGTAAGCCGCACGCCGACCTGGGATCTGTTCAGGCTCGCGCTGGGGACCTAAAAGGACATGTGCGACAGTCAAACTCGGATTAACGAAGGAGCTGAGCTCGCCTGACAGCTTGCTCGAAATCCTCCTCTGCGCCGTGCCGCGGCGTCACACTGAACTTGCTTGCTCCTCTCGCATCCTCGATTTTCAGCTGTTCCTTTTTTAACCCCAACGTAACCGCGACGAAGTTCAGAACTGAGTCTCTGTCACCGCGACCGGGAGCGAGTTCGACCACGATCTTCCGAGTGTCGACACTCCGTATTGTCATAGGGTCATTTGCTGGCGGCATGCACGCCTCAAATCTGAAGGCACGGTTTGCTGGCGAAAGAAGCCAATACCCCGGCCCATCATTTTGGAATTTAACTCTGGTTGGGCCTAAAACACCCAGGGCAGCATACGGGCATTCAATCGGTTGAGTCTCTGCCTATAGGCAAGATGGATTTCTTGCTCATTTCAGGTCAGACGGGTCGCCCAATTCCAGCGACCGACCTCTCAAGGGCGTTGACTTCATAGCCTCGTTGTCCACAACCATGAGTCATGAGAATTCAAGATCGCGATAGCATAGCGAGCGACACCGGGCCAAAACAGAGCGGTAGAGAGCAGGTGACACTGAGCCGACGGAGCATGGGGGCGCAACTACGCCTCGCGACCTTGTCATGGCTCCAAGAGGGCGAAGGACTGCCCGCGCACAGTTTCTTGGAGACCATTGAGACTGCTTCCTCACACCCGGGCTTCGGAAACGTGGATCTCTGGTTGTGCGCGGGGCGGACACTCATCGAACGTCCAAGTGCCGCCGAGGTGTTGCTGTGCAGCGGTGGGTCCAGTGTCTGCTTCGAGGTATGGGAAGAAGGAGTTGTATCGTGGCTATGTGCATTCCGGCAACGCGGCATAGACGTATTGACCGCTTTGCGAAGCGGACAGATCGTTTACAAGCGCGATGACTGGCATGCATTCCCAACACTCACCCGCGCCTTACTAGCAGGTGATGGGCTGCTTCAATTCGAAGGGCTGAACCTGACATTAGCATTGCTCATTTGCGGCGAGAACAATGCCTTGGATTACTTGGTTAAGGAATTCACGTCGACGCGGCCTTGGGGAATATTGAATCCCGCTCATTTCGCTTATTGGCCGCAAGCGATCCCGACGGGGGCTGCGAAGGTTAAGCAGGTTGGCAAGGCTGGGC
>NZ_DASVWK010000979.1:0-8193 GCF_036389735.1 Archangium sp.
CGGACAGCGCGGACCCTCGTTGCTGCCCTCGCAATCTCAGCTGCGACTCGCCACCGCCTGACGTGGTGAACGGTTACGCCCCGGTTACGTGGACAGTAGCGCCTCAGCTGACCAGCCGGGCCGACAACGTCATGGGAGCGAAGCAGGGAACGCATCCGCGTCACCCTGGCTGCGGGGACACTCTTAAAAGCGGTTTCCAAAACGGGTATCAGCTCAAGAGGGTGCTCGACGGGGCATGTCAATCCGTACACACACTCTCCCGTCCCAAGGAGCCTTAATGATTGCCCTCGCTATTCCCGCCCTTCCCCCGCTCGTGCGCATCGGCTCCCCGTGGCCGGATGACGCCCGGCAACCCGCCAAGCCAAGTGCACGGTCCCCAGCCATGCAACTTGAACGCTGGACCCGCCAGCCCTACTCTTGAACCACGAGGGGGGCACGAGCCAAAGGCCCGACACCCTCCTCAAATGACCAGGAGTTCCCGGCGGTACGGCCGGGCACTGGCCCACCAGCGCGGGCATACGCCCGGCATGAAGGCCACGCTCTCTTGAGCGAGGAGAGGCCACCTTCCGGAAGGAAGGACTCCTCGCCCATCTGTCCGCCGGTCCCGGCTGCGCAACGCAGCCGCCTCGAGGGACCGACAGTCCGTCAGCAAGGCACCGGTCGTGTCCCGGTGACCACGGGTCTGTCGTGTCGCAACTCGAAGAAGTCGTTCGCTTCATCATCCGTGACGAAGTCCGCCGGGCGGTGCGCGAGGAGGTGCGCGCCGCTCTCGCGGAGGCGCGCGGTGCTGTCCAGCCGGATAACGAATTCCTCACCGTCAAGGACGCGGCCTCCCTCGCCCAGGTGAGCGCCGCCACGGTGCGAGCATGAGTCCAGAGCGGGCACCTCCCCTGCCTCCGAACTGGACGGCTGTGGCGCATCCGCAAGGACCAGCTCCTCGGCTTCCTGGAGCGTGGCCCTTCCCCGGCCGACGCCGCGCTTTCCCTCGAGGAGCGGGCCACCCGCATCCTCGCGCGGCGCGCCACTGACGCCTCCACCCAAACACCACCCGAAAGAAAGGAGTGTCCCTGATGGGGACCGTGTACCTGCGTGGCAAGACGTACTGGATGGCCTACCGGGACAGCAGCGGCAAGCGCGTCCAGGAGTCGACCGGCCTCACCCGAGAGGATGAGGCGCGCGAGCTGCTCCGCATTGTCGAGCGGAAGGTGGCCGCGAGCCTCATCCACGAGGCGCCGCAGCTCGAGGGTCTCACCGTCCGCCGCTACTTCGAGCGCTGGGTCCGCGAGCGGGAAGAGCGGGGCCTGAACAGCGCCTGGGACGACCGCACCCGCCTCGAGCGCCACGCAATACCGGACCTCGGCCATCTCCCGCTGACCGAGGTGCGCACGCGCCATGTCCGAGACCTCATCCGCAAGCTCCGCACGCGCATCGGACCGACGAAGAAGCAGCTTGCTCCCCGCACGGTGCGGCACGTGTACGGCTTGCTGCACCGGATGTTCGAGGACGCCCTCGCCGACGAGTTCATCGAGAGCAACCCATGCGTCCTCAAGAAGGGGGACCTCCCCCCGAAGGTGGACAAAAATCCGGAGTGGCGCTCCACTGCGGTCTTCACCCGCGAGGAGGTGGAGACCCTGCTCTCGGATACGCGCCTTCCGGAGGATCGGCGTGTCCTCTACGCACTCCTTTTCCTCACCGGCATGCGCATCGGCGAGGCGGTAGCCCTGCGGTGGAACGCCTGGGACGCCTCGGCCCAGCCGCTGGGACGCCTCCGGGTATCCAGGGCCTTCCACCACAAGCAGCGGCGGGAGAAGGGCGTGAAGACGGAGCGCCCCCGCGAGGTGCCGGTCCACCCCGTACTCGCCCGCGTCCTCGATGCGTGGCGCCAGGAGGGATGGGAGCGCAAGCAGGGACGACCGCCCACGGCTGACGACCTCGTCGTGCCCTCCCGGCGTGGAGAGCACCGGCGCGACCCCGTCGTCCACGCACAGCTCCTGGAGGACCTTGAGCTGCTCGGCCTACGAGGCCGGCGGGTCCACAACGCCCGTCGCACCTTCATCAGCCTGGCACTGGCGGACGGGGCGGACCGGGACAAGCTCGCCTGGGTCACGCACGGGCCGAAGGGCGACATCGTGAGCCTCTACACGACACTGCCCTGGGAGTCGCTCTGCACGGAAGTGGCGAAGCTGAAGGTGGAGCTCCGGCCTCCGTCGACGCCGCCGGCCGGAGGCGCGCCGCCCTCGGACGAGACCCCGTAGCTACAGTCGAGCTACAGTCCGGAGCGGAAAAGAAAAAAGCCCCCAAGTCTCAAGGACTTGGAGGCTTCTTTTGGGTTGCCCAGGGCGGGATTCGAACCCAACACGGGGGGATGGAAAACCTCAAGCAGGACGCGCCTTTACCCTCCATCCCCTTGATTTTACTTGGGTTCGACATCCCGTCCCGTCCCCTCCTGTACCACCCCGTTCCGCCTGATTCCGCACCGGAGGGGCACATACGGGGCACATGAAGGCGCCATACTCGCACGCCGAGCTGTGACGACCAAGCAGCCCTTCGCGGGGAAGATTCTGCGATGTAAGCCTGAAGGGCAGGAAAGCGCACCTGCTGCGACTAGTTCACTTTAGCTCAAGAGACCGAGCGCTCTTTCCGCTTCGCGTAGATGCACTTACTGTATCTCATGTAATCGGCGATCGAATCATGGAGATGCAGAATGAGAACCACACTGACGATATCTGACCAAATCCACCAGCAGCTTACGAACTATGCAGCGGCGTACGAGCGGCTGTTCGGACGCCGCCCCACGGTTTCCGAGATTGTTGAGGAGTGCGCCGTAATGGGCCTGCCGCTCCTATTTGAGCGGCTCCCTGCTGCGTCCGAGACAACGGAACAGACGCTACTTCGTCGCGCTCGTGTTCTCATGAGCCGACTCAGCGCTGATGAGATTACTGCGGAGCAGGTCACGACCCTCATGAAGGAAGCGCTCCGTCTACAAGACGATGCGCGGGCTGCGTTCCTTGAACGAGCGGCGCAGTCTAACGATGTGGCGGCGTACCAGCGCTGCATGGATGCCGCAATCCGCGTCTACAACGCCGGTGCCATGCGGCTTAATCGGGGTGACGTAGAAGATCCCTCATAGTAGGTGGCAAGGTGCGTGAGCGCGAGGTGCTGATGCCGCCTCGTCCGCGAACACTCCGGACGTTCCGCGACAGCAGGGGACGAGCATGACGATTGAAGGGGAAGTGCCCGCAGCGCTTCGGGGGTTGTGGCGACAGCGCGCCCACCTCCTCGCATCGAACGTCGCGACCGATGGCCGAGAGCATCGCGAGATCGCGCACGCCGCGGCGCTCATCCGGCAGGACTACCATGACCGTTTTCTTGTCGAGCTTCTCCAGAACGCGAACGACCAGGCACTCCGCGGAGAAGTGCACGACTCGACGGTCGTAGTGGTTCGGTCCGAGCGACTGCTCGCGGTGTCCAACGGCGGCCAGGTGTTGACGCCCCAAAACCTGGAGCGACTCAGCTCCCTCGCGGACAGCGACAAGACCGGCATGCTCGTCGGCAACAAGGGCGTCGGCTTCAAGGCGGTGTACCAGGTCACCGGCGCGCCCGAGATCTACAGCGCGGCGGAAGCGGGGGCTTCCGGCGCATCGGGCGACGTCTTCACCGACTTCGGCATCGGAATCGCCCTGGAGCAGGAGCCCTTCCAGCAGCAAGAACTGGTCGCGGCGGTAGAGGACGACATCCGCACGTTCTTCACTGAGAACGCCGGGCTTGCGCGGTCGTTAGCGGAGAGGGGCTTCGAAGATCCGATGGACGCGGTTCAGCCCGAGCTCGCGCGGGTGGCCGGATTCAAGTTTCCGCTTGCCCGAACGCGAGACGCTCTCCTCGAGCGCCTCGCCGAGCTGCGCATCCCAGAGCCAGCACAGCGATTGATGCGCACCCTCGTCGTACTCCCCCTGCGTGACCAGCGTGCAGCGGACGACGTGGCCCAGGCAATTGACCGCCTGGTGGGTGCCGGGAATGGCGAACCGGGTCAAGCGGAGCTGGCTGTCCTGTTTCTTACCGGAGTCTCAACGGTCATCGTCCTCGACCACGTTCGCGACCTTCGTTGGACCTTCACGCGCACGATCGCGGGTGCCCCTGGCTCGCTCGCCGAGGCGACGGTTTCGGTCGTCGAGCCAGGAGGCGTAGTTCGCAGCACACGCTTCTGGCTGCTCCAGCGTGACGCTCTTGCGGGCGCCGCGCCGGTCGCCGCCGAGCGCAGGCGATTGGTCACGGATGCGCTCAGTGACTTCGGCCTTGAGGCCTGGACGGAGGACGACCCTCTCCCTGTCACGATCGCGCTTCCGATGCCTCGTGGCGAACGCCCAGCACCGCTCGGACCGGCTGGGCGCTTCTGCCTTGGCCTACCAACGCAGCAACCCACTGGATTGCCCGTGCATGTGGATGCCCGGTTCTTCGCGACGATCTCGCGCACGGGGCTCGACTTCGCGCTGCCCTACAATGCTCTGCTGCTCGAGGTGGCGGCTGAACTCGTTGGCGAATTGCTCATCCGTCTCAAGGCATCGAACCGGATCGAAGAGCGGCGAGCAGCGACGCTCGCGCTGCAGCGCAGTCCCGGTGCGCTTGCCAAGCGCGTATTCGAGCCAGGCGGCGTCGCTGACGCCGACGTGGTGCTGACCTGGGGCGGTGAACGCTTTGCACGGCGCGGCGAATGCAGGTTGCCCGGGAAGAATGAGCGGACACTCCTCCCGTTTCTGCGCGATGTGCTCCCCGGGGTGCCGGACCTGCTCAAGCGACTTCCAGACCAAGGCCTGCTGATAGAGGTCGCAGACGTGCTGGAGTCCATTGACCTGCCCAAGCTGGAGTCTCGTCCGCATCCTTGGCTCGAGCGAGCACCGAAGATGATGAGCGTCGTCGAACTTGCGGCGCGGCGTCATCGCAACGAGGGGCCCAGCTATTGGGAGGGCTTCGCGATTGCGCTCCTGGAGTGCTTCGATGCCGCCGGCCTTCAAGAGCAAGCGTGGCTCCCTGTTGGCAGCACCGAGCTCGCGGCCCCCTCGCAGCGTGTGTTTCTTCCCGCTCCAGTAGACACCCAGGGCGACGAAGAGGAGGTCGCCAACGTCCCCTCACGAGTCGCAGCAATGATCCGGCTGCTCGACAGCGGCGCAATGCGCTTGCGCGAGGATGGCCGAGCGCTGACCAAGCTCGCGCTTCGCCTTGCCGACCAACGGCTCGTGCGCCGGCCGCGCAAAACAGAGCTACTCGAGGAGGCTCTATTCCCAGCCTTGGTGAAAGAGTCGGTCGACGATAGCGAGCTTGCCCTTGAGCTTTTTGGCCAGGCGGTCGCGTGGATCGCCTCGATGCGGGAGGTATCGCGCAGGAAGCTGAATTGCAGTCTTGCGCGCGTACCCGTCATCGCCGCGACCGGGGGAGGTGTCTCCTGGGCCGAGGCGAAGAAGTGCTACCTTGGCGAGGGATGGGGCCTGTCGCGCGACCACGATCGGCTGCTAGAGCAAGCGTATCCTGGTCGGCGCCTGCTGCCTCTTCGCGTGCTCCGTGAGCGATTCGGGTTTGCAGAGGAGGCCGTGGCCAGCTGGCGCGGGGCTGTCGGACTCATGGGGGTCAAGGCGGTGCCTCGGGTCGTGGTTTTCCCGAGCCGCAGCGCACCACTCGAGAGCTCGAACGAGAAACTCTACGTCGTTGGCAATCCTACGCTTGGAGAGCCTGAGCTCGACGCGGTCTATCGCGCCTACGTCGAGTTCCTCGCGACGCACCCAACGCGATGGAGGCATCGGCTCCCGCATGACGTCAACCAGGTATGTTGGATCGACGGTCTTGAGGTCGCGGAACGGCGGCAGCCCATCGTAGACCTGATGCTGATGCACCCGGACGTCTATCTACGACACCACAGCGTCTCGCTGGGTCGCGTTGGCACTCCCGTTGCCGACTCCGTCGCGTCGATGTGGGTCTTTGCGTTGGCTCGCCTCGATTGGGCCGTCTTCCCTGGAGAACGAGGCGTGGGTCGCAAGCCCGTCCGAGTACCCGCTGGGCAGCTCTGGCGCCTGCCCGATGGAGCGCGTCGTACGGGCTACGCGCAAGTGCTCAACGTCGTCCCCCACAACTTGGCCGCGGCGTCGAGCTTGTTGAGCGTGCTCGGCGTGCCTTCGGTCGAAGATGCGCCACTCGCGCGGTTGTTCGGCGCGCTCTGCGAGCTTGCGTTACGCCTCGACGAGGAGCGACTACACACCCGGCGAGAGGCGCTCTCGCTCGCGATCGAGCTGTATGCGCGGATTGAAGAGCGCTTGGAACACGAACCGGCCCAGCGGGTCCGCCCCCACATCACGGTGCCGCTGCTTCGGGACCGGCGCCTTGAGGCTGTCAAACCGAGCGACGAGGGAGTGCTCGTCGTCTTCGACGATGAGCCCGCGCGAGCTCGCCACGTGGTCGGGCTCGACCGAGCGTTCCGAGTCCCCGTCGCACGTGATGCGACCGTGGATCGGCTCTACGCGCTCTTCGCTCGTTCGTGGGGCACGGGCAGGGTCCTCCGAACCTCGACCGCCAAGGTCGCCCTGGAGTTTACGCCGTCGCCAGGTGACGCGGAGCGGTTCCTGTCCTGGTTGCAGCGGGAGTATCCGCACAGCGAAGTTGCCGCCGAGTTGGCCGCGCTGCTGACGTTCGGAGGTGAGCGTTCGATCCGCTCGGAGCCGGTCAGTCGCAACTGGAAGGCCTTCGAGAGGCTGACTGTCGTTTTCGGTTCGTTCAGGGATCCAAGGGTCGTGAGCTTCTACGATCGCGCGGCGGACAAGCTGCTGGTGTCTTCGACGCTGGAGAAGCACGACGTCGTCGCGATGACCTGGGAGCTGGTGGGCGCCCGATCTCGCGATCTCTGGGCAGGGTATGCACATGCTCTTCGCGACGGAGGCACTCGGTCGTTCCTTCGCGAGCGCGAAATCACCGACGTGGAAATCGTCGATGTCGCCGACGCAGCCGGGCTCCATCGATCGATGAGCGTCGACGGCCTCGCCCCCGCGCTATTGGCCGCGCGCTGCCACATGGTTCCGGGCACGAGCCTTGAGGATGCGGCTGCGTGGTTCGCCTCCGTGGGCGACCGGCCCGAGGATGTGGCGCGCGCGCTTGAACGACCGGATCTCACTGCCGTCTTGACCGCGGCGCTGGGGCAGCGGGCTCCGGAGGGGGAGATCCAGGTCGTTCGGTACATCGGAGTTCCTTGGCCCCTTTGGCAAGACGCCGTGCTGCGACGCGACGGTAAGCGCTACGCGTTCGTGGAGTCGGAGCTACGGTACAGAAGGGCTCGCGAGCACGTTGTCGCTGTCGCGCGGGAGATCGGAGCGAGAGAGGCATCGGTCGATCTGGATCTCCTCGGGACCGCAATCTCTGACGCACTCGCATCGCCCGCGCCCGATGACGTGCGGTTTCTTCCTGTCGAAACGGCCGCGCCCGACGACGCAGCGTGGCGAGCAGTCCGCCTGGCGGTCTCGTCGTTCGATGTCGTGGTGCGAGCCCTTGATGAGCTTCCGCCTCCGCCCTGGGATTCTGAGCTCCCGATTCCCAGGGATGCGACGCAGCGCGGCGTTCGCTTGTACCGAGATGTCGCGGCCACCACGCGCGAGATCGATGCCACGACATCTGTAAAGGCGGTCGTGCAGGCCGCAGTGCGGCTGGCGGCGTCCATCAATGAGCAGGTCGATGCTGCGAGCGTCTTGGCCGACGCGCCCCTCAACGCACGCATGAGTGGTGAGTGGGCGCATGTATACTCGGCGCTTCTCCTTCTCCGCCCGCTGCTCGAGGCCACCGCACCGGAGACGGTGAAGAAGCTATCGTCCGTCCAGGCGTTCCGCGAGATCACCACGGTGTCGTCGTTGATGGCCAAGCTTCCGGGAATCCCACGAACGGAGCCGGAGGCACCACAGCCGAAGCAGTCGGTCCTTGGGGTGGAACTGACGGCATTGGAGCTTCGCGCGGACCTAGCATCGGGCACTGACGGCGTTCTCGGAGGCAAGCTGGCGGAGGCAGCCGCGAAAGGGCTCGATCCTGCAATCTTGTCGGGTGTTCGACCCCCGCTGCCTCCACCGAACGGAAGCGGCACATCGGGAGGCGGTGGGGGCGGCGGGGGTAGCGGGGGTTCGACGTCGCGCCCGCGCCGGGAGCCTGAACTGGTGGGAGATATCGGGGAAG
>NZ_DASVWK010000980.1:0-1539 GCF_036389735.1 Archangium sp.
GGTGGGTTGTCGGGCCCTTCCGCCTGCGCGAGGAGCAGTAGCACCAGCAGCGTGGATGTCATCAGCGCCTCCGATGGATGACGCCCACTCTATCGGGTGGCCCTGACAAATCCGGACAGACTGGACAGCGCGGGCAAAAGGTGCCTCGTGTCGTAGGGTCCGCAATCCAACCGCACGGGTCACCTTGGCAGCTCGATGCACCCCGGTGCAGCTACCTGGGCTGGGAGTTCTTCGACCTGTTACGGGCCTACTTCAAACTCTGGGAGGAGGCGGCGGAGGCCAGCACGTTCGCGGAGCTGCGCGAGGCGGGAGAGCGCTTCGGCAAGGTGATTGGGCCCAACAGCGTGCGGATTCTCCTCCTGCTGGGAACGGCGGCGGTGGGGGAAACGGCGGCCCTCGTGTGCTGGTGATGCTGCGCGCCACTCGAGGCCCAATAATGCCCGGGGCCATCTCCTCTCTACTGTTTGGGTTCTCCGCGCACCTGTAGTGCGGGAGAGCCACGAAATCGGGGCATGCTCACTCACCGCCTGCTCCATGTCGGTGACGCCGCGCCGGCCCGGCGAGTGGCCGTGGCCACACATTTCGAAGGCGTAGACGCTGACGCCCGACGTCAGGGTGACAGTCGGCCCAGGACGTGCGGCTGGCCCTCTTCGGACTTCACGCGGTAGGCGACGCCCTCCGGTGACGCCGCCATCTGGAACACCACCCGCGAGGGCAACCGCAGCGGACGGCGGAACTCCGAGGAAAGGGTGAGCGCTGGCTCCTTCGCCGCCTGGCCCATTTCCGCCACGCAGCGGCCCACCGTCCACATGCCGTGCGCGATGGCGCGCTTGAATCCGAAGGGCCGCGCCGTGAGGCCATACAGGTGGATGGGGTTGTAATCCCCGGAAGCACTCGCGTAGCGCCGGCCGGTGTCCTCGGGCACCGTCCAGAGCGTGGGGCGGCTGTGGGCGAAGACAGGATCCTCTTCGGTGCCGGAGGCCGTGGCGCTCGTGGGCCTCTCCTCGCGCGGACGCTCGCCCAGGCCGGGCAGACGGCGCAGCATGGTGGTGACGGCGCTCCACACGCGCACCCCGTCCTGCTCCACGAGCGTGTGCAGGTCCAGCTCGCGCCCCTGCCGTACCTCGCGCTGCCCCTCCATCCACACGCGCACGGAGAGCGCGGCCCCCTCGGCCAGCCGGCGCTCCTGGCGGATGAGGTTGCGCACGTGGATCATCCCGAGCAGCCGGTAGGGGAACTCGGGGCGGTTGAGCAACGCCAGGTGCAGCGGCGCGGCGAGCACCTGGGGAAAGGGCAGCGGCAGGTCCCCGTCCTCGGGGAAGCCACACACCTCGCGGTAGCGGGCGAGTTGCCGCGGATTCGGCGTGAGGTGATTCACGCGCACCTCCAGCCGGGGCACCTCGCTGGGGTGCGCGGGGCGGCGGGCCACGGCGGCGCGCAGCAGCTCCCAGGCGAGGGCAGGGGGCTCGGCGAGCTCGAGGACGGGCGGGGCGCTGGAGGACATGGGACGGAGCATAGGGTGAATGGCAGGAAGGCTCG
>NZ_DASVWK010000981.1:0-10435 GCF_036389735.1 Archangium sp.
TGGCGTGCGGCAACGACTGGCGCGCGGTGGAGGCGGGGGCGCATGCGTACGCGTCGCGCTTCGGGGTGTACCGGCCGCTGACGTCGTGGAGGCAGGGGGCGGCGGGCACGCTGGTGGGGCTGCTGGTGATGCCGCTGGCGACCTCGACGGTGGGTGGAGCGGCGCGCACCCACCCGGGCGTGCGGCGGGCGCTGAAGCTGGCCGAGGTGGCCAGCGCGGTGGACCTGGCGGGACTGGCGGGGGCCGCGGGGCTGGCCACCAACCTGGCGGCGCTCAAGGCGCTGTCCACCGAGGGCATCCAGAAAGGGCACATGGCGCTGCACGCGCGGCGCGTGGCCGCGGAGGTGGGGGCCCAGGGCGAGCTGGTGGAAAGCGTGGCCGAGCGGCTGGCGGGCGAGCGTGTCTACCGACCGGAGCGCGCGCGGGAAATCCTCGCCGAGGAGGTACGGCGGAAGGAGGCCACGCGATGAAGTCCATGCGTGTCGTGGTGGTGGGCGGCGGAATCGGAGGGCTGACGGCCGCCGGGCTCCTGGCGAAGGAGGGCCACGACGTCACGCTCTTCGAGGGAGGCCCCACCCTCGGGGGAAAGGCGCAGTGCGTCCAGGTGGACGGGCTCCGGCTGGACACCGGGCCCACGCTGCTGACGCTGCCGGACGTGGTGAAGGGACTCTTCGGGCTGCTGGGCGCGGAGGACCTGCTGCCGCCCATCACGGAGCTGGAGTCCCAGTGCACCTACCGCTTCGCGGACGGGTGCGGCTTGGTGGCATCCAAGGACGTGGAAGCCACCGCCGAGAGCGCGGGCCAGCTGCGTCCGAGCGAGCGGCGCGGGGTGCGGAGCTTCTACATGGAGGCCGAGGCCATCTGGCGCGCCGCGGGCGAGCCGTACCTGGAGGCCCCCTTCGAGGGCCTGGCCGGCTTCATGGCGCGCGTGGCGAAGCGGGGCGTGGTGGCGATGGCCCGGGGCATGAAACTGGCCACGCTGGACGAGCTGGCGCGGGCCCACTTCAAGACGGACCACATGCACCAGTTCGTGGGCCGCTTCGCGACGTACGCGGGCGCCTCGCCCTACGAGGCGAGCGCCGCCTACGCCCTCATCCCCCACATCGAGCGTGCCTATGGCGTGCACCACGTGCGGGGCGGCATCGGGGCGCTGGTGGACGCGCTCGGGGCGGCGGTGAAGCGCCTGGGGGTGAAGGTGCACCTCAACGCCCGAGCCCACTATGTCCGCGACGCGCGGGGCTATCAGGTGGGGCCCCAGGGCGGCGAGGAGCGCTTCGACACGGTGGTGGTGAACGCGGACCCGATGGAGTCGCTCGGGCGGGGCGGTGAGCCGCTGTCGCTGTCCGGCTACGTGCTGCTGCTGGAGGTGGACGGCCGGCCGTCACTGCCGCACCACACGGTGCTCTTCAGCAAGGACTACCGCCGCGAGTTCGACGAGCTCTTCGGCGGGCAGCTCGCCAACGACCCGACGGTGTACTTCTGCAACCCCTCGGCGACGGACCCGACGGTGGCGCCTCGGGGGAAGACGGGCCTCTTCGTCATGGTGAACGCGCCGGCGCTGCCACGCGAGCCGGGCGTGCACGAGCGGGCGGCGGCCGCCTGGGAGCTTCAGGCCGGGCGGGTGAAGGCGCAGATGTTCGACAAGCTGCTCACGCACTACCCGGAGCTGCGCGGGCGCATGTGGGTGGTGGGGCAGCGCACGCCGGTGGACCTGGCGGCACTGGGGGCACCGGGTGGCTCCATCTACGGCTTCCTGCCGCATGGGAAGTTCGGCCCCTTCCGCCGGCCACGCATCCGGGGCGGCACGCCGGGGCTCTTCTTCGCGGGCGGCGGCACGCACCCGGGCGGTGGGGTGCCGCTGGTGATGCTGTCGGGCCGCTTCGCCGCGGAGATGGCCTCCGAGCACCTGCGGAGGAGCGCATGAGGTGCCTGGACCTCTCCTCCGCCCCGCCGAGGCTGCCGAAGGGCCACCAGTGGATGGCCGAGCTGCCGGCGCTGCCGGATACCGCGGGGGCCTACCGCTGGTTCTACGCGGACGTGACGGCGGGCGACTTCAGCGCGGTGTTCATCTTCATGGTGGGCTCGCTCTTCTCGCCGCGCTACTCGGTGGGGGCGCGGCGTGGAGCCCGGCCGCTGGAGCACTGCGCGGTGAACTTCGCGCTCTACCACCAGGGCGTGCGGCGGCGCTGGGTGCTGAGCGAGTACCCGGTGGCCTCGGTCCAGAGGTGGGGCCGGGCGCTGCGCATCGGCCGCTCGCTGCTGGAGTACGCGCCGGACGGCACGGTGCGCATGGAGGTGGACGAGCGGTGCGCCCCCTTCGGTGGGGCGGTGCGGGCGCGGCTGGTGCTGGAGCCCCAGGTGCCGGCGGCGGAGGAGGTGCAACTGGTGCCGGGGTTGCCGCACTACTGGCGGGCGCTGGCGCCTCGGGCGAAGGCGCGGCTGGAGGTGGCCTCGGAGGGCGTGGTGGCGGAGGGCCTCGGCTACCACGACAGCAACCATGGCGAGGAGTTGCTGGGCGAGCGGCTGCCGGGGTGGCACTGGGCGCGGGTGCACGGCCCGGAGGAGACGGTGGTGGACTACCACCTGCCGGCCGGGGTGGCACCGCTGCGGGTGACGGCGAGCGCGGTGGGGACGAAGTCCGAGCGGAGTCCGCTGCCGACGGAGGCTCGGCCGACGAGCCTGACGAACTGGGGCCTGCGGGTGCCGGCGCACCTGTACGCGGGCGGCACGGTGGTGGGGGCGCCGCGGCTGCTGGAGTCCTCGCCCTTCTACGCGCGGGTGGCGGCGCGACGGGGCGAGGTGGACGTGATGGGCGAGGTGGCGGACTTCCGCCGCTTCCACTCTCCCTTCATCCGGTGGATGGCGCACTTCCGCACGCGCGTGGAGCGCGCGGCATGAATCCGCTGGCGGCCATGGGGTTGGGCTGGGTGGTGCTGGCCGGAGGCTTCAGCGCGGTGGCGCTGTCGCGGCTGACGCGGCGGGGCCCGGCGCGGGAGCGCACCCGGGTGCCAGTGCTGCTGTTGCGGCCGGTGGACGCGCCCACGGCGCGGGAGTTGGAGAACCTGGGGCGGCCCATCGACTACGCGGGGCCGCTGGAGCACGTGGTGCTGTCGCCCTCGGAGCCCCGGCTGCCGGCGGAAGTGAGGTGGCTGCGCAGCGACCCGTCGACGCCGAACCGGAAGGTGGGGCACCTGCTGCACGCGCTGGAGGCGCTGCCTCGGGACGGGCGGGTGGTGCTGGTGGTGGACGCGGACGTGGCGGTGACGGGGGCGCTGGTGGAGGGGCTGGCGGGGCCGGTGGCGGCCGGGGCGGCGCTGAGCACGGCGGTGCCGACGCCCGTGGGCGAGCGGGGGCTGGCGGATCGAGCGGTGGCGGGACTGCTGCGGCGCACGCACCACAGCTTCCGGGCGTTGCACGTGATGAGCGCGGGGGCGAAGGCGGTGTGCGGCAAGGCCCTGGGGCTGAGCGCGGGGGCGGCGGAAGAGCTGTCGGGGCTGGCGGACCACCTCGGCGAGGACCTGGAGCTGTCGAAGCGGCTGCACGCGCGAGGGCTGGACGTGGCGCTGTGCGAGGTGCCGGCGCTGGTGCCGCTGTCGTCGAGCACGTGGAGCACGGCGCTGGCGCGCTTCACGAGGTGGATGCAGGTGTTGTCGAGCCACCGCCCCGCTCTCTACCCGACGGTGCCGCTGCTCTTCACCCCGACGTGGCCGCTGCTGCTGTTGAGCGTGCTGGTGGGCTCGAAGTGGCTGGCGGCGGCGGTAGTGGGTCTCCTGGGCGTGAGAACCCTGTTGTCCTGGCGGCTGGCCCAACTCTCCACCACCCCGACAACCCACCTCACCCCCGTGCGCCATACCACGCTGGACTGGCTGTTGGGCGAGGCCCTGCTCCTGGCCGCCTTTCTCTCATCGCTCGTGCGCCCGGCGAAGGTGACGTGGCGGGGGAGAACCTACGCCTTGCATGCCGGGGGGCGCATGACTCCGGCCTGGACGGAGCCGAGTGGAGGCCGGGGATGACGTACGCACGCTTCCTGGGGTTGTTCGTCGTGCTGCCCATCCTCTTCCTGGTGGTGCGCTACCGGCGCACGCTGTCGTGGCGCGGGCTGGCGCCGATGGGGCTATTGCTGGTGGTCGTCTACGCGGCGACGACGCCCTGGGACAACCTGGCGGTGAAGTGGGGACTCTGGGGGTTTGATCCAAAGCGCATCTGGGGAATCAAGTTGGGGTATCTGCCGCTGGAGGAGTACCTCTTCTTCGGACTCCAAACGGTGTTGGTGGGGCTGTGGGCGCGAGAGCGGCTGCGGCGGGTGCTGGAAGCGGAAAAGGTGGCGTCATGATGGAGACGCGCTGGGCGTACATGATCCACCTCTTCGCCTGGGCGGGGCCCATCCTGCTGTTGCAGTTGGGGCTGCTGGTGCACCACTTCCGGAGCCGTTCGGGGGCGGTGCTGCGGGCGGTGATTCCGCCGGCGCTGGTGGTGGGGACGTACCTGGCGGTGGCGGACCACCTGGCCATCCGCTCGGGCATCTGGAACTTCGGTGAGGGCCGGCACCTGGGCGTGTACGTGGCGGCGGTGCCGCTCGAGGAGATCCTCTTCTTCCTGATGACGAGCCTGATGGTGTCCTTGGGACTGACGCTCTTCACCGCCCTGCTGTCGCGCCGGGAGGCGCGTGTGCCGTGATTCGGGCGGCCAAGGGCGGACTCTTCGGCTGGGTACTCGACGGATACGTGGGGTGGAAGTTCAAGTCGGCGTTCCGCGGGCTGTGGGTGCGCGGGGAGCTGCCGGGAGGTGCGGGCGCGCGCCTCGTCTACGCCAACCATTCCAACTGGTGGGATGGCTTCGTGCTGCACCAACTGGGAAAGGCGGCGAGATGGGACACGTACTGCGTGATGGAGGAGCACAACCTGGAGCGCTACCGCTTCCTGGCGAGGCTGGGGGCGTTCAGCATCCGCCGGGGCGAGGGGAGCTCGTCGCTGGAGACGCTGCGGTACGCGAGCGGGCTGCTGCGTCAGCCGAGGGCGACGGTGTGCATCTTCCCGGAGGGCGAGCTGAGGCCCTTCGGGGTGCTGCCGCTGAAGCTGGAGCGGGGAGTGGAGCTGCTGGGGCGGGTGGGGAAGGTGGAGGAGTGCGTGCCGCTGGCCCTGCGCTACGCCTTCTTCGAGCACGAGCGGCCGGACGTGCTGGTGGAGGTGGGGACGCCGCACGTGGCGGGGCCGCTGTCGCGCTTCCAGGCGGAGCTGGAGGCAGCGGTGCGGAGGCTGGCGGCGGCGACGAGCCTGGAGGGCTTCAAGCGGGTGGTGTCGGGGGCGAGCGGGGTGGCGGAGCGCTGGGACGCGGTGCGGGGGAGGGCGCCCTCGGCATGACGCTGCGCATCCGCACCATCGCCCGACTGACGGGCATCCGCGAGGCCACGCTGCGCGCCTGGGAGCGGCGCTATGGCTTTCCGCGGCCGGTGCGCAACGAGAGCAATTACCGCGTCTATAGCCGGGAGGAGGTGGAGCACATCCGCCGGGTGGCGAGGCTCATCTCCGAGGGGCTGGCGGTGAGCGAGGCCATCGCCCAGGTGCGCACGCTGCCGGTGGCGGAGCTGCCGGTGCGCGAGCGGCTGGTGGAGCGCTTCTGGTCGGCGGTGATGGTGCTGGACGGGGACGAGGCGGATCGGGTGTTGGGCGAGGCCCAGGCCACCATGGACGTGGAGGCCTACTGCGACACGTTGCTCATGCCGCTGCTGCGGGAGATGGGGGCGCGGCTGGACATCGCGCGCGAGCACCTGGCCTCGGCGCTGATCCGCCAGCGGCTGCGCGCGCTGGTGTTGGCGGAGGACGCGCGCCGGGAGGGGCCCCGGGCGCTGCTGGCCTGTCCGGAGAGGGATCTGCACGAGGGTGGGCTGCTGGCGCTCGGGCTGCACCTCAAGCGCAAGGGGTGGCGGGTGATGCTGCTGGGGGCGGACACCCCGGTGGAGGCTTTGCAAGCAGCCTGCCAGCAGGTGCATCCGGAGCTGGTGGCGCTCTCGTGCGTGCGGCGTCGGGAAGCGGCGGAGCTGGAGCAGTTGTTGAGGGGGGTGGTGGGGGCGTGTGCCCCGTCGCTGGTGGTGGTAGGCGGCCCGGGCGCGCGCGAGCACCTCAAGGCCATCTTCAGCGCGGGGGCGCAGTACGCTGAGTCCGCGGACGAGCTGGTGGCCCTGTGGCAGCAGGTTCGTGGTGCGTCCAACCGCACTTGACGGAGAGGCGGGTGGGGAAGTCATGGCGGAGCGCACCTACAGAATCCATGTCGCCGCCGAGCTCTCCGGAGTGCGGGTGGAGCTGATCCGCGCGTGGGAGCGCCGTTACGGCGTGCTGGTGCCCAAGCGCACGGCCTCGGGCTACCGGGTGTACACGGACAGGGACGTGGCGCTGCTGCGGCGGCTCAAGCAACTGACAGAGCAAGGGGTGTCCATCAGCGAGGCGGCGACGATGCTGCCGCAGTTGCTGATGGAGCTGGAGACGACGCAGCCTCGCCCGGAGGTGAGCCTCTCGAGTGTGCGGGCCTGGCTGGACGAGGTGCTGAGGGCGGCGGAGGGCCTGGAGCAGGCGCGGGTGTCGGAGGTGCTGGACGAGGTGATGGCGGCGCTCTCGCCGCTGAGGGCCTATGACGAGGTGCTGGTGCCTCTTCAGCGCGAGGTAGGGGAGCGCTGGCACGCGGGCACCTTCTCGGTGGCGCAGGAGCACCTGGTGACGCAGGAGGTGCGCGCGCGGCTCATCGGCCTGCTGCACGCGGCGCCGAACCGGGGGCGCCGGCGCGTGGTGCTGGCGTGCTTCCCGGAAGAGCAGCATGAGATTGGCCTGCTGGGCGTGGCGCTGCGGATGCGGCACGCGGGGCTGTCGGTGACGCTGCTGGGACAGCGGACGCCGGCGGAAGAGGTGGGCCGGACGGCCCGGCGGTTGAACGCGGACCTCGTGGGGTTGTCGGCCGTGACGGACCTCGGCACCACCTCCTTCGAGGGGACGCTGTCGCGCATCAAGGCGGAACTCCCCGAGGGAACGGCGCTCTGGGTGGGGGGCGCGGTGGCCCAGCATTACCGCGCGGGGTGCGAGCGGCTGGGCGTGCACGTGTTCGAGAGCGCGGACGACTGGTCACGGCTCCTGGGCGGGTGAGCGCGCCCTCAGTGCACCCCGCTCATCATCCGTCGGATGGGGCGCACGAAGAGGGCGAGGATGAGGCCCACTCCGATGGCGGTGACGGCCACCGCGCCGAAGAGCTGGGGCAGGGGCATCGACCCGACCCGACCGGCCAGCTGCCCGGCGATGAGGTTGCCCAGCGACATGGACATGAACCACACGCCCATCATCTGCCCCACCGCCCGCTGCGGGGCCAGCTTCGTCACCGTGCTCAAGCCCACGGGGCTGAGGCTCAGCTCGCCGAAGGTGTGCAGCAGGTAGGTGAGCACCAGCCACATCGGGCTCACCTTGTGGCCCGCGGCGGCCGCCACCGAGGCCACCACCATCACCCCGAAGCCCGAGCCCAGCAGCACCAGTCCCAGCGAGAACTTGGCCGGGCTGGACGGCTCACGGCCCCGCTTGTTGAGCCACACCCACAGCCAGGCGAACACCGGGGCCAGGGCGATGATGAAGAGCGCGTTGACGGATTGGAGGAAGCTCGCCGGCATCTCCCAGCCCAACAGCACCCGGTCCGTGAGGTCGCGAGCGAAGAGGTTGAGCGAGGAGCCCGCCTGCTCGAAGCCGGCCCAGAAGATGGTCGAGCAGAGGAAGAGGATGCCGATGACGGCCACCCGCCGCTTCTCCGTGGGATCCAGCCCGCCGGCCGTGAACATGTAGGCGAAGAAGGCGAGCGCCAGCGACAGGATGAAGAGGCCACCCGCCCTGGACAGGCCCACCGCCGTGGTGAGGTCCACCTGGCCCGTGAGCTGGAGCACCACCAGCAGCACCACCAGCGCCCCCACCACTCCGAGGCCCAGCAGGCGCGAGGTGCCGCGCTTCTCCGGATGCCCTGGCTCGTGGGCGCGGGCCTCCGCCACCTTGGGCTTCATTCCCACCTCGCCCAGGTGCCTGGCTCCCAGCAGGTATTGGATGACGCCGAACACCATGCCGATGCCCGCGACCCCGAAACCCAGGTGCCAGTTCACCCGCTCTCCCAGGTACCCCACGAGCAGCGGCGCGCTGAAGGCGCCGATGTTGATGCCCATGTAGAAGATGGAGAAGCCCGCGTCCCGCCTCGCGCCGCCCTCGGGGTAGAGGTCTCCCACCATGGTGCTGATGTTGGGCTTGAGCAGCCCGGTGCCCAGGACGATGAGGAAGAGGCCCAGATAGAAGAAGGCGAGTCCGGGCAGCGCCATGCTGAAGTGGCCCAGCGCGATGATGATTCCGCCGAAGAGCACCGCGCGCCGCTGGCCCAGGAAGCGGTCCGCCAGCCACCCTCCCGGCATGGCGGTGAGGTACACGCCCGCGGTGTAGAGGCCGTAGATGGCGCCCGCCTTCTCCGTGTCGAAGCCCAGGCCCCCCTGCGCCGCGGCCGTCGTCATGAAGAGGATGAGCAGCGCCTTCATGCCGTAGAAGCTGAAGCGCTCCCACATCTCCGTGAAGAAGAGCGTGGAGAGGCCGCGCGGGTGGCCGAAGAAGCTCCGTTGCCCTGGGGCGGGTGTCTGGCTCATGGCCCCGGACCTTATCAGCCTTCCCTTGGCGCCGAGGCGACAGCGGTGAATCGGTCCCCGTACGGCGGCACCTCGCGGAAGTCGATGCGGCACACGATGACCTGCGGCAGGCGCTCCTCGTCCGCGCGCCGGAGCACCTGGGGCAGCAGCTCCGCGAGCTGGCCCGGCCGCGTCACCTCGTAGGCCCGGGCGCCCAGCGCCTCGGAGAACTTCACCAGGTCCGGGTCTCCCAGGCTGAAGTATGGATCGTCCAGCGGGTACTCGTCCCGGGCCTGCACGTGCTCGCCGTGGTTCACCGTGCCCAGGTAGTTGTCGTTGAGCACGATGTAGACGGCGCCCACCCGGTAGCGCACCGCCGTCAGCACCTCCGTCCCGTTCATCAGGAACGAGCCGTCCCCGGTGAGCGCGATGGCGGTGTTCTCCGGCCGGCCAATCTTCCCGCCGATGACGGCGCCCAACGACCAGCCCATGGAGGACAGGCCACACGGGTAGAAGACGCGCGTGGGAGGGGTGATGCGCAGGCAGTGCGTGGCCCAGGCGGTGCAGTTGCCCATGTCCACGTACAGGTCCGTGTGGGCGCGCAGGTGCGGGTTGAGCTCCGCCATCACGTGCTGCGGCTTGAGCGGCCCGTCCTCGGGCAGCACCGGCACGGCCGCGCGGTGGGCGAGGTTCATCGCGTTGAGGTACTGCCGGCGCTCGCGCACCACCGCCTCGTTGCCCGGAGTGGACGTGTGGCCGAGCTCCACCAGCCCCGCCACCACGGAGCCCACGTCCGCCACGATGGGCAGGTTCACCTGGAGGAACTGGCCGATGACGGACGGCGTGGCGTCCACCTGGATGACGGTGTGCGCGGCCTCGAAGAGCGAGGAGAAGCTCTTGCTGGCCCACTCCCCCAGGCGGCTGCCCAGCACCATCAGCACGTCCACGCCCTCGCCCAGGTACTGCTCGGCGCGCTTGCTGCCGGCGATGCCCAGCACGCCCAGCGACAGCGGATCCTCCTCGGAGAAGAGCCCCTTGCCGCGCGGGCTGGTGACCACGGGGATGCAATAGCGGCGCACGAAGGCGGCGAACTCCGCGCCCCGGCTCTCCAGTGCCTCGCGCGCGCCCGAGCCCAGGTACAGCAGCGGCCGCCGGGCCTGCCGCAGCAGCTCGAAGGACGAGGACACCTCGGCGGCCGGCGCCGCGGGCAGCGTGCCGCGCCAGGCGCCCGGCGCCGTGGGCACGCTCACCTTGGCCAGCTTCTGTCGGGCCACGTTGACGGGCACGCTCAAGTGCACCGCCGCGTGGGGCACCGCCTGCGCCACCTTCAGCGCCCGCTCGAGGAGCCGGGGGAAGCTCTTGGCGTCCACCACCGAGGTGCTCGAGGCCGTGCAGTGCCGGAACATCTCCGCCGTGTTGATGCCGCCCTCGTCGGTGCTCTCCTGGATGGCGCCCAGGCCGAAGCGCTCCGTGGACACCTGCCCGCTGAGCGTCAGCACCGGCACCTGATCCAGGTGCGCCGAGGCCACGCCCGTCATCGCGTTGGTGGCCCCGGGGCCCGCCGTCACCAGGCACACGCCCAGCTTGCCCGTGGCGCGCGCGTACCCGTCCGCCATGAAGGCCGAGCCGCCCTCGTGGCCGCCGATGATGAAGCGGATGCGCTCATGGCGGCGCAGCGCCTGCACCAGCGGCGCGATGTTGCCGCCGGGAATGCCGAACACCGCGTCCACCTGCTCCGCCTCCAGGTGCGCCAGCAGGGCCTCCACCACCGTGACGTCCTCGAGCGTGCGGAAGGTGCGCAGCCGCGCCAGG
>NZ_DASVWK010000982.1:0-6133 GCF_036389735.1 Archangium sp.
TGGCTGAAGCTCATGCACCTGGGCCACGGGATGCACAACGTGCCCGAGGTGCTGTTGCGCTGGAGGGACAGCACGGGGCGGCTGACGCGGACGGACCCGAGGTATGCGCACAAACGATTCATCTGGGTGAAGGCGCGCTACCTGGCGAGGAGCCGGGAGGTGGCGGGGCGACCCCTGACGGTGTGGGGCACGGGCCCGGGAGGGCTCATCCTCACGCGCTTCCTCCTCGCGGAGGGGGCCCGGGTGGCGCGCTTCATCGACGTCCACCCGCGCAAGATAGGGACGCGCATCCACGGCATTCCGGTCTTCGCGCCGGAGTCCCTGGGCGCACCGCCGGAGGACACCCACCTCATCGCGGCGGTGGGCGTGCGAGGCATCCGAGACGAGATTCGCGGCGCCCTCACGGCGCTCGGCTGGGTGGAGGGTGTGCACTTCACCTGCGCCGCCTGACGTCTACAGCCGCCGCCGCATATGGAGGTGCGGGATGCCCACCTCCACGAAGGGCTCACCGTGGACCTCGTAGCCGAGCCTCTCGTAGAAGCCCGCCACGTGGGCGCGGGCGTGCAGGGTGACCTCCTGGAAACCCCGGGCCACGAGGGCCTTCTCCAGGGCGCGTACCAACTGGGCGCCCAGGCCGGTCTTCTGCCGCGAGGGCTCGACGGCCATCTGGAAGAGCCGGCCCGTGTGCGCTCCCTCCGGGTGGAAGAGCACGCACCCGATGACGTTCCCCTCGTCCACGGCCACCAGATGCAGGCTCTCCGCGTCGAAGGGGAACTTCACCGAGGAGCGGTCGAAGCCGAGTGGCGCGCGGAGCACCTGGAAACGAAGTTCCAGCTCCGCCGGGTAGAGGGGATGCGAGGTCTCGATGAAGGTCAGTTCCACGCGGCCCTTGTCGCGCTCCGCGCTCCCGGTGTCAAAGGACCGGCCCGGTGGGAGCCACCACGCCCGCCGCCGAGAAGAAACGCGCGAGGTCCTCCGGCACGGGCGCCTCGAAGCGCACCGGCGCCCCCGTGCGCGGGTGCCCCAACTCCAGCGCCTGGGCATGCAGCAGGCAGCGGGGAGCCGGAATGCCCCCGGCCTGGGCCGCGCCGCCGTAGCGCGAGTCCCCGAGAATCGGCGCGCCCAGCGCCGTCAGGTGCGCGCGGAGCTGATGCGTCCGCCCTGTCTGGGGCAACAGCTCCACGAGGCAGAAGCCCGCCCCCGCGTGCAGCACGCGGTACTCCGTGAGCGCGGGAATCCCATTCGCCGCACGGGTCGCGCGCCAGCGCCCCGGACGCGAGGGATCCTTCGACAACGGCAGGTCGATGGTCCCCTGGGACGGCAGATCCACCGGCCCCACGACGGCCAGGTAGCGCTTGCGCGCGCGGCCCTCGCGGAACTCCTCCGCGAGCGCGGTCGTCGCCTGGGGCGTCTTGCCGAACACCGTCACCCCGGACGTCTCCCGGTCCAACCGGTGCACCAGCCCCGCCGGACGCTTCAGGTACGCGCCCACCCGGTCCACCAGACTGTCCCCCACCCGGCCCTCGGTGGGCTGCGCCGTCACGCCCGCCGGCTTGTCCACCGCGAGCACGTCCGGGTCCTCGTGCAACACCCGGAACTCCGGCGTGGCCACGGGCGACGCCGCGAGCGGGCTCTGTCCGCCCTCCTCCAGCACCGCCGTCACCACCTGCCCCGGGGACAGCCGCAGCTTCGCGTCCCGGCACCGGCGCCCGGCCACGTACACCGCGCCCACGCCCACCAGACGCTCCGCCTCCTCGGGCGGCACGGCCAGCTCCGCCGCCAGCGCCTCGCCCAGGAGGTGGCCGGAGTGAGCTGCTTCGACTCGAAAGGTGCGGCGCTTCATCGAGCACCACTCTACCAGTCCGGAGGGTCCATCACGGCACGCTCGGGCCTCTCGGGACTTTTCCCCCGGGGGCGAAGTGTCTACCTTGCGCCCCCCCATGGACCGTCCCCTCCCCTCCCTGCGCGCGAGCTTGGACGACTTCCTCGCCCAACTGGCCACCCTCCAGTACCGCCACGCCGCCGGTCTCTCCCCCGACCTGCGCCTGCGCGAGCTCCACGAGGACTCGCCCGAAATCTCCTCCGAGGAGGCCTTCGCCGCCGCCACCGAGGCCGTCCCCAAGGCCCGCGCCAAGGGCGACCTGCTCGGCGTCCGCCGCCTCCAGCTCCTGCGCGAGTTCATCGCCACCCAGGTCGAGGAGGCCCTGGCCGCCCCCGCCGCCGAGGCCGTGGCACAACTGGAAGCCCGCGCCCGCCTCCCCGTGGATGACCAGGCGCTCTCCTTCGGCGAGGCACTCGGCCAGCTCCCGCACGAGCCCCACCGTGCCCGGAGAGCCCTCCTGGAGAGCGCCACGGGCGACTTCCTCTGGGACAACCGGGGCCGCTACGGCGAGCGTCGCGAGGCCGCCTTCCGCGTCACCGAACGGCTGCGCGCCCCCAGCTACCTCGCCCTGCGCGAGGACGTCTCCGGCATCGAGCTGCCGAAGCTCGCCGAGGCCGCCGCGGAAACCCTGCGCCGCACCGAGGACGCCTACCGGGACGTGCTCGGCTACGTCCTCAAGAAGGTGGAGCCCACGCTGCGGGCCCTGCCCTCGGGCAACGCGCGCCGGCACGACCTCCAGGCCGGCACCCAGATACCGTGGCTGAGCGGCTTCTTCCGGCGCGAGGACGAGTGGTCCTCCGTCATCCGCTGGCTCACCGAGTGGGGCTTCCACCCGGCCGCCCAGGGCCGCATCCGCATCGACGACGAGGCCCGCCCCGGCAAGGCCTCGCGCCCCTTCACCGCCGCGGTGCGCATCCCCAACGAGGTGCGCCTGGTGGTACAGCGACGCGAGGGCCTGGACGCCCTGGGCAGCCTGCTGCACGAGTACGGCCACGCCCTGCACCACGCCCACGTGTCGGAGCAACTGCCGCTGGAGCTGCGCCGCCTGGGGGACGCCTCGGTGACGGAGGCCTTCGCCACCCTCTTCGAGCGGCTCCTCACCCACGAGGAGTGGCTCAAGCGCTACGTGCGCCTGCCCACGGCCACCGCGCGTGACGCCTCCCGCATGGCGGCCTTCCAGGCCCTCACCGTGCTGCGCCGCCACTGCGCGAAGCTGCCCTACGAGCTGTCCCTCTACACGCGCGGCCCCTCGCCCGAGCGGGCCGAGGAGTACGCCGACGCCCAGCGGCGCGCCCTCTTCGTCGAGCCGCACCCGGGCTTCTTCCTCTTCGATGTCGACTCGCAGCTCTACGTCACGCGCTACCTGCGCGCCTGGGCGCTGGAGACGCGCTTCACCGCGCAGCTCACCGCGCGCTTCAACGAGGACTGGTGGCGCAACCCCGCCGCGGGTCGCTGGCTCCAAGGGTACTTCGGGCGGGGTGGCACCGACGACGCCGAGGCACTCGCCGGGGAACTTTCGGGAATGGCACTGACGCTCCCCGAGGCGGGTGAGCGCCTCGTGGCCTTACTGAACCGCTGAGTGTCCTCCCCGAGGGGGGCTACTTCTTCTTGCGCAGGGCGCGGACGATCTTCTCCTTCGTCGCGCTGGCGGCGGTGGCCGCCTTGGGCTTGTTGCTGGCCGACTTCGTCTGGCCGAGGCGCTCGCGCATGGCCTTCATCAGCTGCATCTCGATGAGGAGCAGCTCGTCGCCCAGCTCCTCGTTGTTGCCCGCGGCGCGGGGAAGCGGCGCGCTCTTGCTGGCGGCACCGGCACCGTGCCGCATGCGCAGCACCTTCTCCTCCTCGGCCGACAGGGTGCGCGACTTCTCCAGCGCCACCTTGACTTCCTTGGACGTCACCGTCGTGCTGCTACCGACCTTGCGCTCCATCTCCGCTCCCTTGCTTTGTGGGCACCTGAACATCCGAGCATGTCGGACGCGTCTGAGCCGCAACCGACGAGGATTGTAGAGATCGCAAGAGGTGGGTCAAATTTTCTTCCAACATCTCGCTGCCGCCCTGTAGCGACCTGCCCCGGGTGCGACACCCTGGAGCAGCCCCCGGACCGGTATGTCCGGGGGCCTTGGGCGAGGCCCGGCTCAGTTGCCTTCTTCGTCCGCCGGCTCGTCCGGAGGAGCCGCGCCGGGGGTGGCGCCGGGAGTGGCGCCCTCGGGCTTGTTGCGAGGAATCCCGAAGCGGTCCAGCGCGTCGGCGATGCCCTGGGGCTTGTCCACGTCCGGCAGGAAGTCCGTGGGCGACTGCAACTGGGGGTCCTGGCCAATCTCACTCAGGGCGGAGTCCAGCACCAAGCGCAGCTCGGCGGCGCCGCCCGCGTCATTGGCGGGCACGGTGATGCGCCCGTCCAGGCGCACCTTGAGGACGACGGAAGTGGTGGAGTCCACCAGCACCTCGCCGCTCAAGGACTTGGGCGTGCGGTTCTCGAAGAAGGCCAGGCGCCGCTTGGTGGTGTCATCCCGGCCGCCCTTGGGCTCGATGAGCGCGGGCAGGGCCGGCGGCGTGACGCCGGTGTCCCCTTCCGGACCGAGCGCCACGACGTAGCGCCAGGCGGTGCGGCCCTCGTGGGTGACGGTGCCCTGGGGCGAGAGCTGCAACCGGCCCCGGAAGAGCGAGTCCACGTCCCGGATGGCGCCGGTCAGCTCGGCGCGGGTGCGCTCGGCCATGCCCCGGTCACGCAGACGCTGGCGGAAGGTACCGTAGCGGTTTCGGGCGTACACCTGCCCACCCACACGCATCACCTCCAGGCCCTGGTCGCGACTGTTGTCCAGGACACCATGGAAGTCGCCGTTGACGCCTCCGGGGCCGGCCCGGAAGGTGCGGGTCTCCGTCAGCTTGGAGGGGATGGTGCCCTGGGCACCGCTCCACTCGTAGCTGACGGTGGCCTTGTAGGTGTGGGGCCCCAGACGCTCGGTCACCTCGGCGGCGTCCATGGAGAGGATGCGGCGGGCCACGCGGGGGTTCTCCGCCACATCCTCGGGCGGGAGCTTCTCGGCGGCCGAGGCCACCACCTTGGGTGGGTCCTCGGGGGAGAAGATGCGCGCCTTGGCCGCCTTGTCGACAGGGTCCTGGCAGCCCACGGTGGCGAGCGCCAGGACAGCGGCGGCGGCGAATTTATGGAAACGGGTCACGACTCCTCCGGCTCCAGCGGGGTTGCCCAAATTACGGGGTGGGTGCTGGAGCGGCAAGGGACGGCTTGCGCGCGCCAATGTACGGGATAGAACGCCACTCATGCAGAACCTGCGCGACAAGCTCCTGAAAGCCGGCCTGGTCTCCGAGGACCAGGCGAAGAAGGCGGAGACCGCGGCCCCGAAGGCTGCACGCCCCGCCCCCTCCCAGGCCCCCCAGCGTGAGGGCCCACCGCCCCGCGGCGAGAGGGAGCCCCGAGAGGCCCGTGGCCGCGACGAGCGTCCGCCCCGCCGTGAGGAGGGCCGTCCGCAGGGAGGAGGCCGTCCCGCGCCGGGTGGGCGCCCCCAGGGAGCTCGTCCTCCCCAGGGTGGCCGTCCTCCCCAGGCGGGAGGGCGTCCGCAGGGAGGCCGTCCTGGCCAGGGTGGGCGACCGGGCACGGAGGCGGCCGCCATCCCGGTGCCCAAGCTTCCTCCGCTGCCGGGCTCGAAGGCGGCCCAGCGGATGGAGTCGAAGAAGCAGGTGGAGTTGGACCGGAAGCTGCGCGAGCTGGTGCTCGGCGGACAGGTGCCCGTGGACGTGGGCGCCAGCGTCTTCTACTTCATGACGCGCAAGGGAAAGCTGCGGCGCCTGGAGCTGACCGAGACGCAGGCCAAGCAGCTTGAGGACGGCACGCTGGGCGTGGTGGAGCGTCCCGAGCCGGCGCAGATCGAGCACTCGCTGGTGCCCGCGGCGGTGGCCGAGCAGATGTTCGCCATCTCCAAGAAGTCGGTGCGCTTCCTCAACCGCCAGGAGTCGCCCATCGGCTTCATGAGCGACGACGAGGTGAAGGAGCAGCAGGCCGCGGAGGCCCGGGGCGACGAGCCGAAGGAGGACACGGAGGACGAGTCCGCCGAGGGCGAGGAGACCGGCACGGCCGAGGCCGCCGCCGAGGGCACTCCGACGCCCGAGGGCGGCGAGCCCACGCCGTCCTGAGGTACCCGGGGTGTGGGTCCGCGGACCCTCACCCCGACCCGACGTCTACCGGGCGCGGGCGAAGTGCGAGGCGATGACGTTGGCCACGCAGCAGGTGAG
>NZ_DASVWK010000983.1:0-8747 GCF_036389735.1 Archangium sp.
AGCCTGACGGCCTCCGGTGGCGACAACAAGGTGGAGGGTGTCAACCTGAAGATGGCCGCGAAGGCGCAGGCGGAGCTGGCCGCTCCCATGATCAAGGTGGCGGCCCAGGGCAAGCTCGGTCTCGAGTCCTCGGGCATGGCGGATCTCAAGGGGGCGATGACCACCGTCGCCGGTTCGCTCGTGAAGCTGGGTTGAGGGTGCGGTGAGCGACACGTCGGAGCGGATCTACCTGGATTACCTCAACGAGCTGGATGCGCTCGAGCGCTTCCGGCAGCGCTTCCTGACGTCGCACCCCACCGTGCCGTTGGACCGGGAGGATCCGCATGTGCGGCGCCTCATCGAGTCCATGGCCTTCTTCTCGGTGCAGACGCGCCTGGCCACGCAGCACAACCTGCGCTCCACCTGGTTGCGCCTGTTCTCCTCCTTCTTCGACTTCCTGCTCCAGCCGCTGCCGGCGGTGGCGCTGGTGCAGGCGCTGCCCGCGGAGAAGATGACCGAGACGCTGGCGCTTCCGCGAGGCACCGAGCTGCGTCTCAGCCCCAGCCACGGCGCGCCCGGCGCCTTCCGCACCCGGCGCAACCTGCGCGTCCTGCCCATCTCCATGGTGGGCAGCGAGGTGGTGCGCCTGCCGGATGGGCGCTGGCGGCTCATCGTCCGCTTCGAGTCCAGCTTCCCACGCCGGGATCCGGTGGGCCTGTTCAGCCTGCACGTGCGCCACCTGGACGAATATCGTCCCTCGCTGGCCGTCTTCCACGCGCTGCGCAAGCACCTCACGCAGGTGGGCGTGGTGTACGACGCCCCGGCCAGCGAGTCCTCGCAGGGCCTCCCGTGCGAGTTCTCCTTCGGCGCCGCCGCCCCCGAGTTGGATGACGCCGGGGCCTACGAGCACCCGCTCCAGCGGGTGCGTGCCTTCTTCCAGATGCCTGAGCAGGGGCTCTTCCTCAACGTGTCGGTGCCCTCGCACCGCAAGGAGTGGAGCCGCTTCAGTCTGTGCCTGGACCTGGACAAGTCCTGGTCGGTGGGTCGCTCCTCCCACCCGGACTTCCTCCACCCCTTCGTCGTGCCGGTGGAGAACCTCAAGGCCGAGCCCGCCCAGCCCATCCTCGCCGACGGCACCCGCTCCGAGTACCCCATCCGCAGCATGACCGCCGGGCGCGACCTGCAACTGCACTCCGTCACCGGCGTGTTCGTGATGGGCAAGACCGGGCGCTCTCCCATGCGCCCGGCCTTCCTCCCAGGCGAGGGGCCGAGCTACGAGCTGGACGAGGCGCTCGATGAGGAGATGCGCCCTCGCCACAACCTGCTGGTGCGTCTGCCCGAGGCCTTCGTCGAGCCGCAGAAGCTGCTGGTGGAGGCCCTCTGGTTCCAGCCGCAGTTCGTCTCCGAGGCCGTCGGAAAGGTGAGTGTCTCCACCCCGGGTCGACACGTGGAGGGCCTGGGCTGGCAGCTGGTGGGCCGGCTGGAGCCGCACCGCGACAGCTCGTTGCGCAATGACGTGACCGGGCTGACCCGACTGCTGGCCTGGAAGGTGAAGTCCACCCTCGAGCGCAACGAGCTGGCCGCGCTGCTCAACTACCTCGGCACTCCCACCGAGGAGCCCTTCCGCCGCGTCATCCCCTGGGTGCGCGAGCTCAAGGCCACCGTGGCCCCGGACGGCGCCATGCGCGGCTCGGGCCTGCTGCACGTCTACGAGCTGCTGCTGGAGCCCTTCGACACTGGCGCCGAGCCCCTGGTGACCTGTTTCCTCGAGCAGGTGCAGCAGCTGCTCGAGGCGTGGAATGGCGAGGCCTCGGTGGTGCTGCGGCCCTCCGTGGCCGGGGCTGGCTCCTTCCCGCTGAAGGTATCCTCATGAAACTCGAGCATTGGCAGAGCATCCTGCGGGCACACCGGCAGGTGCGCTCGCAGATGGATCAATCTCTTCCCCCCGAGCCCGACGCGGGTGGGGAGCGCACGCAGGTCCGCGTGGGCCAGCAGGGACTGTCGCTGCTCCAGCAGCAGCTCCTGGCCGAGGTGAGCGACCTCCAGAAGGCCCTGGGCGCCGCCTACCGTGACGACGAGATCGAGGAGGCGCTGCGGCCCTTCGTCTACCTCGTGGACGAGCTGGTGCTGCGCCGGCTCGCGGACGTGGAGCAGGCCGAGTGGCCGATGCTCCAATACAAGCTGTTCGGCATCGACTCGGGCGGAGATCGCTTCTACGAGCTGGCCGACGAGAAGCTGGTGCAGAAGGGCGCCTCGCCGCTCGTCTTCGAGCTGCTGCACTTCTGCCTCACCGCGGGCTTCGAGGGCCGCTACGTGGGCAACACGGCCCGACTGCGCGAGTACAAGGAGCGCCTGGCTGCTCGCATCCCCACGCCCGAGGTGGTGCCCGCTCCCCCGCCTGCCGTGGCCCAGGCCCCGCTCGTCCACGCCTTCCCCGTGCGCTACTACGTGGCGTCTGGATTCGTGGTGGCGGCCGTACCAATGTTACTGTGGTGGCTTTCGAGATGAAGGTCGAAGCGCAGATGCTGAAGGAGCTCCAGGGACCTCGCGCGCAGTTGGGGCGCCTGGAGCGAGCCATCCACTCCGAGCTGGGCTCGCTGAGCTCCGGCGTGGAGCCGTTGCTGGAGGAGGTGCGCGCCGGAGTGGCCGCGCTCTTCCCGGAGGCGGGCGGCACGCGTCTGGCGCCCAAGGAACATGAAGCTCAACACGAGAAGCTGCTCCAGTCCCTGGATGGGCTGGAAGAGGTTCTCGAGGCACTTCAATTGGCCGCGCGTTCTGGTCGCTCGCCGAGCGCGGCCCGCGGGGGGGGATGAGCCGTGGGGTCGCAGCTGCTGAAGATGGTGTTGGCGCAGGTGTCGGATCCGGCCAAGGCGCTGGCCGCGGGGACGCAGGCGCTCAACACGAACGCGCAATCGATCAACAAGAGCGCGACGACGCTCCAGAAGCTCTGGGGCAAGGTGGGCCCGTACGTGCTGTGGCTGCTGGCGATCCTCGCCGTGGCGGCCGCCGTGTATGGCCTGGTGAAGCTGGTGCAGTGGTGGCGCCGTCGCGGTGCGCCGGCCGCCGCCGCCAGTGGCCCTCCGCCCATGGCTCCCCAGCGGCTGCTCCAGGTGCGCCGCGGCTTCCTCGCCGGGCTGCCCTTCGCCAACCGCGCCGCGGTGGTGGACCTGCCCAATGTGGTGGTGCTCGGGCCCGCCGGCAGCGGTAAGACGCAGCTCATCGGCCTGGACGTGGACTGGCAGCGCCAGGCCCGTCAGTTCCTCCCCAGCTACACCGCGGACTCGCTGCTCCAGATGTACCTGGGGCCGGACTGCGTGGTGCAGGAGGTGTCGGCCCCGCTGCTGGAGGATGAGTCGCTCGGGGCCCGCGGTGCTCTGCGCCGGATGTGGAGCAAGTGCTTCAGCCAGCGGCAGAAGGGCCTCGCCGTCCTCGTGCTGGATGTGCGCTGGCTCTCCGACACCCCGCCCGACGAGCAGCGGCGCATGGCCCAGCTGCTGCGCGGCAAGCTCAACCTCATGTCCGAGGCCTGCGGGGGCCCGGTGGAGACCCGCCTGTGCCTGACGCACATGGACGGGCTGGAGGGCTTCGAGGACTTCGCCCGGCTGCTGAGGCAGCACGGCGTGCCGCTCTCCTTCGAGATTCCCAAGCAGGGCGAGGAGGAGCGTCTGTCCTCGCTGCTGCACGGGCAGGAGCAGTACTTGGCCCTGGGGCTCACCTCGCTGCCGGTGGACGCCTTCGAGCGCCTGGAGCACTTCTACTCCCAGGGCGGGCGCTCGTTCGCGGGCCTCGGCCGCTTCGTGTCGGCGCTGCTGGAGGGCGATACCCTCTCCTACAAGCCCAAGCTCACCCGGGTCTTCCTCTCCTCTCCCACGCCCGAGGCGCGCGCCAGTGGCACGCTCTCCATGCATGCCGAGGAGGGTGGCACCAACACCCAGTCGCTGCGCGCCCACTACCTGCGCACCCACTTGCGGCGGGCCGTGATGATCGCCGCGGCGTGCTGCCTGCCCGTGCTGGCGGCGTACGCCCACTTCTACCTGCTGCTGGACGAGGCGCAGGAAGAGGTGCAGCAGTTCGAGGACACCGTCACGGAGCTGCGCGAGCAGGGTCTGGAGGGCCGGGGAGAGGTCGTCGAGCAGCAGGTGAACGAGGCCGCTGACGCGCTGGTGAACCTCAAGCGCGCCGAGCGCTGGTGGCCACCGCTGTCGACCAGCTTCCCCGATGAGACGTTGGATCTGCGCCAGCGCCTGGCCCAGGGCATCCGCGAGAGCCACCTCCGGCCCGCCCTCGAGCGCTGCCGCAAGCAGCCCAAGGACTGCCGCCCCGAGCAGGTGGTCTACCTGTTGGCCGCCCTCCACGCCTCGAATACGGACTCGCTCGGCACCTTCGTGAGTTCCAGCATCCAGCCCCAGCACTCGCGGCGGTGGAGCGGCAAGCAGGCCGGCGCGTCGGGTGAAGAGCCCACCTCCGGGTCCGAGGCCCGCTCGTGGATCTCCGCCCTCGAGCTGCGCGAGCCGCTGGTCGGCACCTACGTCCTCGCCAGTGACGCGCCCTGGGAGCGCAATCCTCCCTGCCGCCGCGGCGTCACCGTGCAGGGCCACGGCACCGAGGAGGTCTGGTCCTGCTGGCCCTACGCGGAGCGGCTGACGGTCGAGAGCCAGCTCAAGCCCTGGTTCGATCATCTGCAGTTCCTCAGCCAGACGCTGGAGGCCGGGCACAAGGAGCTGGCCATGCTCGACATGCGCCGGGACGAGCGCGAGCGGCTCAAGGCCCAGTTGGCCGACCTCGACGTCTATGCCTCGCTGCCCTCCGTGCTCAACCTGATCGACGCCTCCAAGGTGCAGGTCGACACGCGGCACTTCCAGGGCATCGAGACCACCGTCCAGGTGCTCGACTGGTTGAGGGCGAACCGCGACACGCTCGCCGCCGTGCTGAACATGGAAGAGGAGGCCTACGCGGGCTACCTCGTGGTGGATAAGATGGGCCCCTCCGAGTTGCTGACTCGTGATGGTCTCTGGCTGGTGGGCGCCAACAAGGGCCCCTACCGCATCGAGCTGCTCCAACAGTCCTTCGAGTTCCGTCCGACCCAGCTCTCGAGCGATCTGCTCCAGGCCCTGCTCGACTTCTACGAGCAGACCGGCCGGCTCAGGCTCGGGCCCCAGAGCGACGTCCGCGAGGGGTATCCCATCATGACCCGGACGCCCTTCGAGACCGACCTCAAGCCCCTGGTGGACGACTTCACCCAGCGGCTGAAGAACGCCCAGCTGTCCTCGGACGCGGCGGCGAAGCGCGAGGAGTACGTGCAGAAGCGGGTGAACGGGTTCTCCCGCGACTACCGCGCGGGCCTCTACGCCAGCATGAAGGGCTACCGCTTCGACAAGGTGCTGCGCTGGGAATTGCTCGACAGGCTGGCGCGACTCACCCAGCCGTCGTCGGATCAGGTGGACATGCTGCGCGACGTGGCCCACCGGGCCAACCTCGAGCCGCTGGAGGGGCCGTACTACGAGCCGCTGCGCAACAACGTGGCGCCCTTCCAACCCATCGTGAAGCTCATGACGGCGGACAAGGGCGGCTTCTACGCCGCGCTCGCCCCGTACCATGCGCTGGTGGCGCAGATGCATGACGAGCTGGATGCCGTGTCCAAGCCCGGCCAGGACAAGGCGGCGGCCCCGGCGGCCGCGGAGGGCAAGGACAAGGCCGCGGAGGGCGAGGAGGAAGGCGAGGCGGCGAAGGGGGAGGGCGGTACCGCGGAGCTCGCGGACATGATCTCCCCGCTGGAGAAGGTGGCCCTGTCCATGATGCTCGAGGAGGAGGGCTCCTACCTCCGCAAGGCGCAGGAATGGTTGGATCAGCAGGGCATCACCGGCGAGCTGCGCCAGCCCTTCCTCGAGCCCTTCCTCCAGGTGCAGCGCCTGGGCAAGCAGGAGCTGGAGACCACCCTGGCGCGGCAGTGGGAAGAGGCATCGGGGCGCATGCTGCGGCCCATGCTGGATCGCTACCCCTTCAACCCCGAGTCCAAGGAGGACGTGGATCCGGGCGAGCTGGAGGTGCTGCGTCGCAAGGACGGGGCCTTCTGGCACTTCGTGGACCAGATGTTCTCCCGCGTGTGCATGGAGCGCGGCACGCAGTGGTCGCTGCGCGGCCCGCTGCGCGAGAAGCTGAAGCTGCCGGACGAGATGCTGGTCACCCTCAGCAAGCTGTCCCGGTTGTCGAGGCTGCTGTGGGATGACGAGGGCCGGCCCCGGCCGCTGATGCTCAAGGTGCAGCCGCAGCCGCTGCCCGCCCCGCCCATGACGGGCGTCTTCGTCACCATGTCCTCCCTCAAGTGCGGGAAGACGGCCGCGTATGGCTTCAACCAGAGCCCCACCTGGCAGGAGTTCCCGCTGAGCTGGTGGGATCAGCAGGTGTCCTCCATCGTGCTGGAGCTGCGCTCGCCCGCGCGCGACATTCCCCAGTACCTGTCGCTGCCGTGGAACCGCTCGGCCTGGAGCTGCTTCCGGTTGTTCGAGGAGGCCCTGCTCACCACGGATCAGCGCCGGCAGTGGAGCCTCGCCCTCCAGGGCAACGGCGTGAGCAAGCGCGGGTTGGACATCAGCTTTGGACTCAAGGGCGATCCCTGGGTTCCCTTCCGAGAGGTGCCGCGATGAGCGCACGCATGTATCGACTGACGACTCTCTCCGCGCTGCTGCTCGGGGCCTGTGCGCCGAGCACCATCAACCTCAACATCAAGTCGCCTCCGGGCACCAACCTGGGCCGGCCGATGTACATGCTCGTGCGCCAGGTGGACCCGAAGGAATACGCCAACGAGGCGTACTCCGAGGTGGCCGACAAGATCGGCTCCCCGGACAAGACCGTGCTTCACACGGCCGTCATCTACCCGGGCACCATCCAGCGCTTCCAGGTGAAGCCGCCGAAGGAGGGGGCCATGGCCGTCTCCTTCCTCTTCACCGCCCCGGATGGCAACTGGCAGCTGCTGCTCAGCCCGCAGGCGCAGGCCGCCGTGGACGTCGAGCTGACGGTGAGCCGTATCTTGAGCGACTCGGCACCGGCGGCCCTCCCCTCGGAAGGGGGCGAGGCGCCAGCAGCGCCCAAGAGCGAGGCGCCGGAAATGCCCACGCTGCCAGAGAAGATGCCGGAGCTGCCGAAGTTCGGCGCCGCCAAGTAGCTCAAGCGGCCAGCGAGCGCACCCGGGTATCGGCCTCGTCCATCACCTTGTCCACCCACTCGCTCGCCTGCTTCAATGGCGCGTCGAAGAGGGTGGTCTCCTCGATGGACGTCTTGAGCGTGTCGAGCGGCTTGAGCAGCTGCTCCCGGGCCGCGTCCACCCGGGTGGCCACTCCGTCGATCTGCTTGGCCGCCGCGTCCATCAGCTTCCCGGCCTCTTCCGAGAAGGTGGTGAGCACCTTGTCCACCTGCGCGGTGATCTCGGTCTCGATGCGCTCCCGGGCCTTGCTGGCCTCGTCGAGCGCCGTGTCCACCGCGGTGCGGGCCTTGTCGAGCCCGTCCTTCAACTCCTGCTCGCCGGCGGCCACCTTCTCGTCGATCTTCTCGCCCACCTTCTTCACTTCGGCGGTGGCCTTGTTGACCCCCTCCTCGAGCTGGTCCTGGAATTTCGTGAGCTGTTCCTTCACGTTCCCCTTGAGCGTCTCCACGCGCTCGGACACCTGCTTCTGGAGCGCCTCCACCTGCTTCACCACCTGATCACGGGCGGTGTTTATCTGGAGCGCCACCTGCGCCACCAGCTGCTCCACCTGCTCCACGGCCTGGTCGATGGTGGCCTGCACCGACTCCTTCAGGGTCTCGATCTGCTGGACGAGCTGCTGCTTGATCGCATCCACCTGCGCCACGGCCTGCGCCTGGATCTGATCCACCTGGGTGATGAGCTGCTGCTGGAGTGACGTGATCTGCTCGCCCACCTTGCTGGTGATGGTACCGAGCTGGGTGGAGATCTGGTTGACCACCTTGGTGATGGCCTGGATGGCCGGGTCCACCAGCGGCTTGGGCAGATCCGAGGCGGGAATGGCCTCCAGCAGTTGCACGGCCTTGGCCAGGAGGGACTCCAGTGTGCCGACCAGGGTCTTGTAGAGCGTCTGGAGCTGCTCGAGCTTCTCGGGCAGGGCGGTGAAGATCGCCATGAGCTGCTTCTCGATCTCGGCGATCGTGTCCATCAGCGTGTCGAGCACGGAGAAGGCGGCGTCGAGCGTCTGGCGCACGGGCGCCTGGATGGACTCGAAGGTGGTGACCGCCGTCTTCATCAAGGCATCGAGGGCCTCGGTCCCCTGGGTGATGACCGTGTCGATCTGCTTCTGCACCGCGTCGAGCAGGTCCTCCACGGCCTTGATGCCATTGGCCAGTTGTTGCACCTGGTTGGCCAGGGTCTGCTCAATCAGGTCGAGGATCTGGTTGACCTGCTCGCGTCCGGTCGTGAGGGTCTGGCCGACGGTCTTCTCCACCGTCTCCAGGACCTGGGTGGCCGTCTCGGTGGCGCTCTTCACCTGGGTGCGGATGGGGTCCAGGGTCGCGCGAATCTGTCCCACCAGCCGCCGGACCTGGGCCTTCGAGGACTCGCCCGCCGACTGGATGCTGTCGTGGACCCCCTGGAGGGCCTTGGAGGGCTGGACGACGACGGTATCGAGCGCCTGGGTCAGCTGCTGGGTCTCGTTGCCGAGGGTCTCTCGGATCTGCACCATCGGGGCGAGCAGCATCTCCGTCACGGCCGTGAGCTTCTCGGCCGCGCCCTGGAGCTCCTTCTCCGCCTTGCCCTGGAGCTT